>JAPOTF010000041.1 GCA_026709325.1 Roseovarius sp. | reverse complement strand
TCAAGGAGTTCCGGGCGATTGCGACACGATACGACAAGACTGACGTGAGCTATGCCGCCGCGATTCATCTCGCTGCCGGGGTGATCGCCGCGAAATAAATGTCAACGGGCCCTAAAAACATATTGAATTTTTGGTGCATTCTTTGAAGTGAATTTATGAAGATTTTCTCTTTCTTTTTCCGCTTTTTTTGTATCGAAGGCATGCCCGTCTTTAATTTCAATGACATAGCACCTCTGTTCTCCTTTTCTTCTCTTGAAAATAATGAAATCAGGCTCAATCCCGGAGCCAATGAATGAATTTGACTTCTTGATCTGTTTCCTGTCTGCCAGAAATACGCCATCGGGCATTATTTCATATTTCAGGAATTCATCCAGTTTCGGTATGTTCCGAACTTTCCCCTTGATGATTTTCTCCAACTCGGTTCCACTCGATATTACGGCACCCTGAACCTTTGAAATCAAATTGCCGAGCTTTTCATTGCCAAATACCCTCTCATAACCACCTGAACTGTTTTTAGGGGCTCTATCTCTTATTTTAGCCATTAATGTCGCAGCCTAAAAAGTTTCTGCGTGAATTGCTTGCAGCTTCCATTACGGAAAACGAGCCCGCGGCAGGATCGACAATTACATCACCCTCATTACTAACCGCGGATATCAACTTACTCTGAAGATCAACTGGCTTTCTGTGAGCGTGTCCGTTCTTTTTCGTTATTGGTTCATCCCAGACATCACGGATATTGTGAATTTTCCAGACGCCTTTTGCCTTTCTCGGCAAGGTTTGCAAAACAATCAGATACTCGGCGCACCTTCTAGTCCGATATCCCATTCCCATTTTTTTCTTGTTCCATGTAATCATGTCCACGACATCCATGTTTGTTCCAGCAAGCCAGTTTGAAAATCCTTGACAGAGATGAAACTTGTCAATCCACAGGAATAGATGACCTGATGGAATTAGTATTCTGTCAATTCCTTTTGCGAATTCCTTGATGGTGTCTTCCGTCATTTGCGGGAGTTCGCACCTTTCACGGCCCCTGCTTTTTCCCTCATTGCCATATTTCATTTTGTCCAATATTCCACGATACTGGGGATCGAAAAAGGCAACGGAAATTGAATCTTTGGGGATTTCGGAAAGAAAGTCCAGACCGTCCATTTTCAATCTGGTATTCAATTTTAGTTTCTTCGGCAGTTCAATCTCTGGCGTCTTGACTGTACGCACGCCAGAAAACACATTTGCAACGGCACTGTCGATTGCGCCAGGTATCGGGTCTGTCTTTCGTTTAGGTGCGGCCATTTGTTGTTCTGTATCGAATTTTTCATTAGAGTTAAACCTCGCATTGCCGGATTGTCTTGTCAATTTGCTTATTGCCCGGTAATTCCCGACAGCTTTTGTTTTTCGCAAACCATGCCGCCTTCTATTAAAAAATTGATATTAAATGACTTTTTTGCCGACAGGTTTAAAAATTCCTGTGAAACCATACAAAAAGTCAACGAAAAACCTTTTCAAGATTTCTCGTAACCCATTGAATAATTTAATGAAAAAAATTAGCGGGAATTACCGCTTATTGCCTTGGCTTATTGCAGACAAGTCTCCGCTGTTCAGGCATCGCCTCAAATATTTACTGCTCGGATTACGGTAAATTCCGTGAAAGTCACGCTTGAACAATGCCGGTAATGTTTCAATGCCGTTTATTGCGCGCGCCACGCCATTGACAAACTCGCCGACGTTGCAGGTGTGAGGTGTACGGGTTCCGGTAAAGTCAGCCGGCCGTTTCACGCCTTAGGGATGTTTCGACATTTTTAAGAACCCGGTCAAGCAGAACCGCGTCCTGGGATTCCGCCATAATGCGGATCAAAGGTTCCGTGCCGGATTTGCGGATTAAAATCCGACCACTGCGTCCAAGGAGCTTTTCCCCATCATGGATTGCCTGCTTGACAGAGTCCGCTTCCAGAGGTGATTCGCCTTGCCCGTATCGAATGTTAATCAGCTTTTGCGGAACGGGATCGAACACGTGGGCCAGCTCGCTTGCCTTTTTTTCAGTTTCAATCATGCTTGTCAGAAACTGCAGTGCGGCAATCAGACCATCACCTGTCGTGGTGAAATCGGTCATCAGTATATGTCCGGATTGCTCGCCTCCAAGAGAATATCCCCCTTTGCGCATTTCCTCCACCACGTACCGGTCCCCAACCGAGGTGCGCCTCAATTCAATTCCAAGTCCGTTCAGAAATTGTTCAAGCCCGAGATTTGACATTACGGTGGCCACCAGCGTGTTTTTTGCCAGCCGATTTTCCTGCGCCCACCTTGCGGCGATTAGCGCCATGAGCTGGTCGCCGTCGGAAACCCTGCCCGTTTCGTCCACAAGCACAACCCTGTCGGCGTCGCCATCCAGACATATGCCCAGGTCCGCTTTTGCTTCGACCACCTTGGCGGCTGCCGTCGCGGGATTGGTCGAGCCGCAGTTTTCATTTATGTTCAAACCGTTGGGATCAACGCCAATCGGGATCACTTCGGCGCCAAGCTCCCACAGAACCTCCGGTGCCGTGTTGTATGCGGCGCCATTGGCGCAATCAACAACTATTCGCAGTCCCTCAAGCCTGCCGGGGTGCGGGAACGTTGTTTTGACATATTCGACATAGCGTCCGCGGGCGTCCTCGAAACGTTTCGCGCGACCTATGTCTCCGGGATCGGTTGCAGGTCGGCCGCAATTTGCCAGAAGTTTTTCAATGCCCGTTTCCGCCTCGTCGGAAAGCTTGAAACCGTCAGGCCCGAACAGCTTTATTCCGTTGTCGTGCGCGGGGTTGTGACTGGCGGAAATCATTACGCCCACATCGGCGCGCAGGGAATGCGACAGATAGCCGATGGCGGGAGTGGGCATGGGACCAAGAAGAAACACGTCCATTCCCTCGGAGGTGAATCCGGCCGTGAGGGCGTATTCGATCATATAGCCGGACAATCGGGTGTCTTTGCCGATCACCACGCGGTGCGCATGGTTTCCCCGCCGGAAGTAGCGACCTGCAGCGGCACCGAGTTTCAATGCCATTTCGGCGGTCATGGGATATGAATTGGCAAGACCGCGCACGCCATCGGTGCCGAATAGTTTGTCTGACATTGCCTGATATCCCGATATGCTGAATTTGGCTGCCCAAATGAAGGCCGATTTCCAAATTAGCGTTTAAAGCCGGAACTTCGCAACCCCAATATGGCTTCAGGAGCGTCTCGGATTGCGATTAAAAAATCCGCTTTCCGGAAAAATCCGGATGTTGAAGCCTAAATTGACCTCCTACAGTATCACATCCTCAATTGCCTTTGGATGATGGGTGATCTGCTCGTGGCCATCCTCTGTAATGATGAAGCTGTCCCCCACCTGGGCCCGGAATGTGCTGGTGGTTATCGCTCCGTCCACCGCAAAGACCATTCCCGGCTGAAGTATGGTGGTGTCGCCCGTAACAAGCTGGGGGGACTCCAGAAAACTGAAACCCGTTGCGCGTCCGCAGCGGAACGGATAATCGTAGCCGGCCTCGCCAATGACATTTGCATATACCGAATGGACGCTTTCCGCCGTGACCCCGGGGCCAAGGGCGCCAAGGGCCGCCTTCTGGCTGGCAACCGCGACCTCGTATATGTCGCGTTGAGACTGATCGGGCGCGTCGCCAATCCAAAACATGCGATCAAAGCCAAGCTTGAAGCGGTGAAAGTTTGTCATGCCGCAAAAGCAAAGAAAAACGGCCTCGCCTTTCCGCATTATCCGGGTTGAAGCCCGATGATGCGTTTTTGTGATTTGGTCTCCGGAAGCCATTATCTGCAGAAAATGAGTGTTTGGAGACATGTCCCGGTTGTCGTAATGCAAAGCGAGAAGTTCCGCGGCCTTGCGGGTGCCGGCCTGTGACGCGGCGAGGGCAACCTCGTATTCCGGGATGCCATCGCCTATGGCATTGCGGCCGGCATGCATCATTGCCTCGGCCACCTCTCCGGCATGGCGCGCGATTTTCAGTTCCTCTTTGGATTTGATCATGCGGATTTCAGCCAAGATGAGGGTTGCGGATTCCAGCCGGTCTTCTCCGGCTATATCCGCGACAAACGCGCGGACAATCGCCGGGATGTGTTCTTGTTCAATCGCTATTCTGTTTGCGGCATTCAATGCGGCCGGCAGTTCCGAGCGCCATTCGTCGCCGACAGCATCGTTCCAGGCGCATATGCGATCAACCATTGCCGTGCTTTCCGCAATTTTGAGATCGAGGAAGGGCGTGATCAGGAGAGACGGTCCCAATACCGGCACTGCAAGAATGGTCGGTCTTCCAAATTCCATATGAAGATAATCGTGATAGCCGGTGAGATAGTAAACATTGTCCTCATTGGCTATAACCGCGATATCAATCCCCGCATCTTGCAGGCGTTCGCGAAATCGGATCATTCGGGCTTTAAACATGGCTCAGTTCCTCTTCCGCGAGGGCCACCCAGAAGGAAGCTCCCGAAATCAGTGCCGCATCGTTGAAATCATATTGGGAGGAATGAAGCGGACGGGCATGTTCCCCCTCTGTTCCGTTGCCCATGAAGACAAGGCATCCGGCCGCCATGTTTGCCATGTGCGAGAAATCCTCGGAGAAAAGCATGGGCGGGCATGCTCCATCCACAATGGCGCCGATGGACCGTCCGGCCGACATGGCGCGGGCGTGGGCCTCAATGGAGTTGATGGTTGCCGGAAATATCGTTTTATAGACGACTCGCGCGGTTGCTCCGTGCGAGGAGCAGATTCCGGTGGCCAGCCGGCGCATTGCGGTTTCAATGGCGGTGTTGGTCCCCGGCGAGAGAGCGCGGCAGTCACCTGAAAGAACCGCCCTGCCCGCAAGAACGTTGCGTCTTCCATCAGAGGCAAACCCGGTGACTGAAACCACCCCGTTCATTGAAGGATCCAGTTTGCGGGAGACAATGGTCTGCAGAGAGCAGACAAGTTCGGATCCAACGGCTATGGCGTCAACGCCCATGTGTGGCAGTGCCGCGTGGCCGCCATTTGCATTGATTTCGATTTCAAACAGCGCCTCGCTTGCCGTGACCGGGCCGGTTCTGGTGGAAAAATGGCCTAGCGGCATGTCGGGAATGTTGTGGATTGCATATACGGCATCAACTGGAAAGCGGTTGAAAAGCCCGTCGTCGATCATTGCCGCGGCGCCCTTTCCATGTTCCTCGTTCGGCTGAAAAATGAAAACAACCGTGCCGTCCATGCTGCCATGTTCAGCAAGCCGCTTTGCCGCTCCGAGCGCCATTGACATATGTCCGTCATGTCCGCAGGCGTGCATTTTCCCCGGTATTGCCGATTTGTGGGCGAAAGCATTTTCCTCGGTTACGGGCAGAGCGTCCATTTCCGCGCGAATTCCGATGGCGCGTCTTCCGAGACCCTTTTTGAGAATTCCCACGACGCCTGAATTTCCAATGCCGCGATGCACGGCAAGCCCGAAGCCTTCCAGCAATTCCGCCACGCGCGCGGATGTTCGCGGCAGGTCAAATTCCAGCTCGGGATGGCGATGAAAATCATGCCGCCATTCAACCATTTGCTCATGGATTCCGTGATCCGCGTTCAGTGCCTTGCCACCCATGGATGCAGTATTCCCCAAATTTGCAATTGCACTCAACCATATTGTAAATATTTATTTCGCTGGCGGGAGGAAACGCGTAATGAAAACATCTGTGGTGACCGGCGCGGCCAGGGGGATTGGTCTGGCAACGGCAAGGCGGTTTCATGAAATGGGCTGGCATGTTGTGATGGTTGATCGCGACGAGCGGCAGTTAATGGCGGAGACATCGGGATTTGACAATGTCGAGCCGGTTGTCTGCGACGTGTCCCGGCCTGATCAGGTTTCGGAAATGGCATCGGGAATAGCCGCTTGCGACGCACTGGTGAACAATGCGGGGGTCGCGGATTTTGGCCCAATTGAGGAGACCGGGTTTGATCGCTGGAGAACAGTCATGGAGACCAACCTTGATGGCGTGTTTCTGATGACGCAGGCACTGCTGGGGCCTCTCGAGAAAACGGGTGGCGCCATTGTGAACATAGCGTCGATTTCAGGGCTGCGAGCGTCAACTCTGCGAGTGGCCTACGGCACATCCAAAGCGGGAGTCATGGCATTGACCCGGCAGCAGGCCGTGGAACTCGGCGAGAAGGGCGTCAGAGCGAATTGCGTTTGTCCCGGGCCGGTCAGAACAAAGCTTGCCATGGCAGTGCACACGCGGGAGATAATCGACGCATATCATGATGCCGTTCCACTGAACCGCTATGGCACGGAAGATGAAATTGCAAATGTCGTCACATTCCTGTGTTCGGATGCGGCAAGCTACGTTACCGGGCAGGTGATTTCCGTGGATGGTGGCTTCGAGGCCGCGGGAATCGGTCTTGCCGCGCTTCGGGAAACGGGTTCCCGTTCATGAAATGTCAATAAACTGCCCGATGTTGATCTGGCCGGAGTCCGCAATGCCATAAGGCGCATGGCAACGCCTTTTACGGCAAGATCAGCAGGGCCCGGAAATCGTTGACATTTGTGAGCGTCGGTCCTGTTACTATCTGGTCGCCGATGACCCTGAAAAATGTATGAGAGTCGTTTCGGGCAAGCGAGTTTACCGGGTCAACCCGTTTTTTTGCGGCTTTGAGAAGCGTTTCCGGGCCAACAACGGCACCGGCGACTTCCGCGGCGCCATCCACGCCATCCGTGTCGCAGGAAATTGCGTGGATTCCATGTGCGCCCTGCAGTTCGATGGCCAGTGCAAGTGCGTATTCGGCATTGGGACCGCCCGTTCCGTCTCCGTGACGGGTTACGGTGAGTTCTCCGCCTGAAAGAAGAACAACCGGTTTGCTCCCTCTTGCCCTTAGTGCAAGCGAGGCATGGGCGACCGCCACTTCAGACGCCTCGCCTTCAATGGAGTCGCCCAGGACGCATACTTCGCACCCCTCGGAGCCGGCCAGTTTCGCCGCGGCCGCCAAAGACTGGGAAGGCGCCGCGCATATGACGTTTTCAACTCTGGAAAGGCGAATGTCGTTCGGCATTAAGGGGTTGCCGCCCTTTTCGAGATATCTGGAAATTGATTCCGGCGGCGTTACATTCCATCGCCTTAAGACTTCAATGGCGCGGGATGCATTGCCCGCATCCCCGACCGTCGGGCCGCTTGCTATGTCACCGGGATTGTCGCCGGGAACATCGGAAATCATGAGCGCAAGCGTTTTTGAAGGGTATGCGGCGGCGGCAAGCCGGCCGCCTTTGACAGCGGAAATTTGCTTTCGGATGCCATTTATGTCGCCTATTGGCGCCCCGCATGCCAGAAGCGAATCGGTTAGAGCCTGTTTTTCGGAAAGATCTATGCCGTTTGCGGGAGCGGAAAGAAGCGCGGAACCGCCACCGGAAACAAGAGCAAGAACAAAATCGTCAGGCCCGGTTTCAGCCAAAAGGTTCAGGATGCGGCGGGTGGCCTCCAAGCCCGCCATGTCGGGAACGGGATGCGAAGCTTCGGCAATCTCTATTCCACGGCACGGCCTTGCATGGCCGTAACGGGTGATCACCAGGCCTTCGCATGGCCCGTAGACGGTTTCCACCGCCTCCGCCATTCTGGCGCTCGCCTTGCCTGCGCCGACAACCACCAGTCTCCCGTCCGGCCTGGGAGGAAGGTGCCGGGCGATATTTTGCATGGGGTCGGCTGTTCCCACGGCGCGGAAAAACAGGTTTTTCAGAAAAGATCTTGCGTCCTGCATGTCATGGTTCCGGTTTGCTGTTCAAAATCACAATAATGCCGTCTTCACGAAAACGGCAACGGCAACTTTTTCGCATTGGGTGTCGGGCGGTTAAATTCGATGTGCTTGACATGATGCGGACCGGGCGTGAAATAGGCGGGTATGTTTGTCACGTTTATCCAAATAGGCATCGGCGGTGCCATTGGGGCGATGCTTCGCTATGCCGTGGGCGTTGCGGCCGCCCGGCACCTTGCGGCGTCGGGGTTTCCGTTGGGCACAATTATGGTGAATGTGCTGGGTTCGATGATTATGGGCTTTTTTGCGGTGTACGCGACCCATCGCGGAATTGAAAATCTCAATCCATTTGTAATGGCGGGTGTGCTGGGAGGGTTTACCACATTTTCGGCTTTTTCGCTTGAAGCGTTTGCTCTTTATGAAAAAGGCGAGATTGCACTGGCTGTCGCATATGTCGCGGCATCGGTTTTCTGCTCGATAGGGGCACTGATTGCGGCGGTGCTTGTCGCGCGGGCGTTGTGGTCGTGAAAGATGCGCGGCGACATGAAGTGGCCGGCGACGAAGACGGCCTGAGAGTTGACCGCTGGCTGCGACGAAGATATCCGGATGTGCCTCAAGGCAAAGTCGAGAAAATGTGCCGAAAAGGCCAGCTGCGGGTAAATGGAGGGCGCGTCAAAGCCGGCACAAGGCTTCAGGCTGGACAACAGGTAAGGGTGCCGCCAGTTGAAGGTGCTGAAAAGCACGGGGCGGACAGCGGAAAGACCTTGTCCGATCATGACGTCGATTTGATCCGCAAAGCCGTGATCTATCGCGACGATCATGTCATTGCGCTCAACAAGCCGCCCGGCCTGCCCGTGCAGGGAGGGAGCGGGCATTTGCGGCATATTGACGGGATGACTTCCGCGTTGCGATTCAATCTGGATGAAGATCCAAGGCTGGTTCACAGGCTCGACAGGGACACCTCCGGCGTATTGGTGCTTGCGCGAACGAGGCTTGCCGCGGAGGGCCTTTCAAGTGCATTTAGACTTCGCGACGCGCGCAAGACATATTGGGCGGTTGTGGCCGGCGTGCCCAAACCTCGCAAAGGGACAATTCGCTATGCCCTTGTGAAGGCGCCGGGACATGGCGGTTGCGGTCGTGGTGAAAAAATGCTTTGTCTGCATCCCAATGACGCCAAATCCACACCGGGTGCTCGTCATGCCGCAACGGATTATTCGGTTGTGGAGGTTGCGGGAAAAAGGGTGGCCTGGGTGGCGCTGGCGCCTCTAACCGGCCGTACGCACCAGTTGAGAGCGCATATGGCTGAAATTGGCCACCCAATCGCCGGCGATGGAAAGTATGGCGGCTCCCGCCAGGAAAATGCCGGTAGCGGTTGGGGCGCGCAAATCGGGGGGTCGGTCAGCCGCAAACTCCATCTCCACTCAAGGTCGCTTAGTCTGAAGCATCCCGTGACAGGTGCAACGCTGAATCTCGTCGCCCCCTTGCCTCGGCACATGGCTCGCACATGGGATCTTTTGCAATGGCGCGTGGAAGATGCCCCGGAATATCCTTTTGAGGGGTATGGATAGCCTCAATTCCCGATGATCCGTTTGCATTCATACGTTGTCCAGCTGCAAGGGAGGTTTGCATGGGCGCATGGAAATCAAAAAAAAGATTCTGGAAAACCGCCAGCGCCAGGCAAGACGAGCGCGGTTGTTCCGTCTATCTCGACAGCAGGCAATTGATGACTCCCGCCAAGTCGGCTCTGGTTTTGCCCACATTTGATATGGCCGAAGCAATTGCCGATGAATGGAACGCGCAGGATGGGGAGATAAAATCGGAAACGATGCCCGTGACACGTTCGGCTAACGCGGCGATAGACAAGGTGGCCCCAATGCATGACGAGGTGGTTGAACATGTGTCGGCCTATGGAGATTCAGATCTCATATGCTATCGCGCGCGGGAGCCCGCCCATCTCGCGAGACTTCAAAGCGAAGCCTGGGATCCGCTCATTGACTGGGCGGAAACAAGTCTGGGAGCGGGGTTGCGAACGATTTGCGGAATGATCCATGAACCGCAGGATGTTAAGGCGCTGACGGCATTGAAAAAAAGGGTTCGCGAAATGGATCCCTTTGCGCTGATGGGCTTTCACGAACTTGTCAGCCTTTCCGGATCGCTAATCATAGGCTTTGCCGCAGTGGAGGGGCCGCATCCTCCGTCACATTACTGGAAACTGTCAAGAGTCGACGAAATGTTTCAGATAAGCCAGTGGGGCGAGGACGAGGAGGAGGCGCGGATTGCCATGCTGCAGGAGGCGGCTTTCATTGCCGCCAAGCGCTTCCATGATTTGGCTACAGCGGATAAAGCGGGTTAAAGACGCCCGGTAAAATACACGTTGTTCAAATCACCCATTGCGCCGTGTTGCCAAAGATTGAAAACGGGACGGTCGCAAACCCGTAAACAGATGATGCAATAAAATATTCCACATTTGCCGAAGTTGGACTTAGATGTTGCAAAACAATATTGACGACAGCGATCCGCATGTGTTGCAGCTGATGAATTTTTGTTTAAACAATTATATAAAACCATATATGCATGAATATATCATATCGAACAATCAACTTTCCTTCACATGTGTTCAACGTGGTTAAATTTTGAAAAAAACAATCGAATTGACCATTGAGGCTTTACATTTTTGAGCATTTCGCCTAAAGCTGTGCTTAATTGGGACGTGGCTGATTGCCACGGACCCGTTGTGGTTTGACTCAATGAGTCAATTAACAGCTCCGCATGGAGCACTTAAGTTTAGAAGAGGGTATCACATGAAGAAATCATTATTTTTTGGAATGCTGGCGACAGCCGGCATTGCCGCTGGCGTTGCCGCCGCTGGAACACTTGACGATGTTAAGGCGCGCGGCAAATTGAATTGCGGCGTGTCAACAGGCCTGGTCGGCTTTGCAGCACCAGATGCAAACGGCGAATGGGATGGTTTTGACGTGGTGGTTTGCCGCGCAGTTGCCGCGGCGGTTCTTGGCGACGCATCTGCAGTCGAGTTTGTTCCAACCACGGGCAAAACCCGATTCACCGCACTGGCCTCCGGTGAAGTTGACATGCTGGCCCGCAACACCACCTGGACATTCAGCCGCGATGTGGACCTTAAATTTGAATTTGTCGGCGTGAACTACTACGACGGTCAAGGATTTATGGTTCCAAAAGAACTGGGCGTTGCCTCCGCCAAAGATCTCGACGGATCGACTGTATGCATTCAAACCGGTACAACCACCGAATTGAATTTGGCCGATTTCTTCCGTGCCAACAACATTTCCTATGAGCCGGTTCCGATTGAAACCAATGCCGAGGCGCAACAGCAGTATCTTGCGGGCGCATGCGATGTATACACCACTGACGCTTCGGGTCTGGCCGCAACTCGCGCAGCCTTTGAAAGCCCGGACGATCACGTCGTGCTTCCGGAAATCATCTCGAAAGAGCCCCTTGGTCCACTGGTTCGTCATGGGGACAATGAGTGGGGTGATGTGGTCCGCTGGACCTTGAATGCGCTTGTCTCAGCTGAAGAACTGGGCATTACAAGCGCTAATATCGGTGAAATGGCCGCCGCGGCAGGCAACAATCCGGAAATCAACCGCCTGCTTGGCACCGAAGGCGATCTGGGTGGAATGCTGGGCCTTGACGCGCAATGGGCCGTAAGAGCCATTTCAGTCGGAGGCAACTACGGCGAAGTGTTCGAAAAAAACATAGGTGAAAACACTCCGATCGGTTTGGCGCGCGGACTTAATGCGCAATACACGGATGGCGGTCTGATTTATTCGCCACCGTTCCGTTAAGAACAGCGGCCAAACAGGCATGTAATTCAAGGGCGCCACATCGTGGCGCCCTTGGCGCATTATGCGAACGGCAATCCAATGCACTGCATTTGCAACTTTAATTTCGGATGCAACATTTAATTAACGGTTTACATTTTACGGCTTTTTATAAAATACTGATTCAAACGGTCTGATTTTTTGGCTGTGCCGCAATAACAAAGGCCCCTTGCTTTTCCGGAACTCAATAAGGGGAAGTTTGACAATGCATAATGAGTTCACGTTCAGAGCAGCCGCGGATTTGATTGGCGAAATTGCCGATGCTGCAATGCTTGAATGGATAATGACGTTTTATGCCATGCGGAAAATCGGTTTAAATTTAGTTCGGGAAGCAAAACCGATAATCATGACGGGTTTTGCGCTCTTGTGTTTTGGCTGGAGACATGCGGCAATCTCGCCAAAAGCCGCACATTCTGCTATGGAGGCATCTTAAATGCCGGAATTAAGGTTCAGGGAAGGAGAGACATTTAGGCTTTCCATGCTGATTTACGATACCCGCTATCGCTCGATGACCTTCCAGGTGCTCGCGCTTATAGGGTTTCTGATCTTGGTCGGATGGCTGGTGTCAAACACGGCGCAAAATCTCAAGGATTTGGGAAAGGAGCCATCCTTTGGTTTTCTTTTGGACCCTGCGGGTTATGACATCAACCAGCGTCTTATAGACTACAATTCGCAAAATGTGCATTTGCGGGCCGCTTTCGTCGGATTGCTGAACACAATGCTGATCGCCGTGATGGGGTGTGCGCTCGCAACGGTTCTAGGGGTTTTGATCGGAGTTCTGCGTCTCTCGAAAAACTGGCTCGTGTCCAGAATCATGACGGTTTATGTGGAGATGTTCCGGAACATTCCCGTGCTTCTGTGGATTGTTTTGGTGATGGCGATTTTGATAGAGACGCTGCCTGCGCCCCGCGCCTTTAGAGGTGAAAATCCCGAGGCGACCATGAAACTGTTTGATACGGTCGCATTTACAAATCGCGGCGTCTATGTTCCCGAACCGCTTTTCTCCCGAAGCCTTGGCGACGTTCATCTGTTTGGCCAGTCCGCGCTGAATTTCAGCGTCAGCGTTGACCTTGTTCTGATTGCGGCAGTGCTAATTGCCGGACTGTATGTTTCAGGCCGAATAAGGCACCGCGCCGACAAGATACAGGAGGTGACGGGCAACAGGCCTGCAACATGGTACCTGCGATTGGGTGTGGTGGCTGTACCACTGCTTGTTGTTCTGGTGGCGCTTGGCTTTCATCTTGGATATCCCGAACTAAAAGGGTTTAATTTCAAGGGTGGCACCCATATGCGCAATTCGCTTATTGCGCTTTGGCTGGCGCTTTCGCTTTACACGGCCGCATTTATTGCCGAGAATGTACGGGCTGGAATTATGGCCATAAGCCATGGCCAGACAGAGGCCGCGGCCTCTTTGGGGCTGCGACCAAACAGAATTATGGGTCTTGTCGTGCTACCGCAGGCATTGCGGGTAATCATTCCGCCGCTAATATCCCAATATCTCAATCTTACAAAAAACTCCTCTTTGGCCATTGCGGTTGGATACATGGACATTACCGGCACATTGATGGGCATAACTTTGAACCAGACGGGGCGTGAACTCGAAACGGTGCTGATGGGCATGCTTATCTATCTGTCGATATCACTGGCCATTTCACTGGTGATGAACGTGTATAACGAGCGAATTAAACTGGTGGAGAGGTAAAATGGCAGATTTTTCCTATGTTCGCACCGAGATAATTCCCGAGCGGGAACCACCCGCATCGACAGTGGGTCTTGTTGGCTGGCTTCGAAACAATCTTTTTCAGAATCTCTTCAACACCGTTTTGACGATTATCTCACTGGTCGTGATTGTCGCGCTGTTTTTAATCATAGTTCCCTGGATAATATCCCCGACATGGTCTGCGGCTTCATTGGCTGAATGTCGGGAAATCCTGCATGCGCTGGGGCGCGAAGGCCATTACTCCGGGGCCTGCTGGGGTGTGATCAGGGATCGCTGGATTCAACTGCTTTTTGGCTTTTATCCCTCGGATATCTACTGGCGTCCAATTCTTGCTTTCATACTTCTTGTTGTGGCGCTGGCGCCGGTTCTTTATTCCGAGTATGTGCCGCGCAAACTGATCTGGTTTTCAGCGGTTTATCCCTTTCTCATGCCATGGCTTCTCTGGGGGGGATCCCTGTGGGTGCCGCTGATGATCATTGCGGGCATAGCTTTGGGTGTTGCGGCGCACATGATGGCGGCGTCTCGGTCGAACAACATGTTTGGCTTTGCTGTCGGTGTATTGGTGGCGGTGATTTGGTGGCTTTTCCTTGTCGCTCCCGTTTCCGAAGCTCTTCAAAACATTGCCGCAATGGGAATAAGAGGTGTTGAGAGTCGCGATTTTGGCGGATTCATGCTGTCGATCACCATTGGCGTGGTTGCAATCGCCATTTCACTTCCCCTGGGCATTGTTCTGGCTCTTGGCCGCCAATCCGATCTCCTGATTGTGAAGGCGATCTGTATTGGCTTCATCGAGTTCATTCGAGGCGTGCCGCTGATTACCCTGCTCTTTGTGGCGTCGACCCTGTTAAATATCTTCATGCCGCCCGGGACGAATTTTGACATTATCCTTCGGGTTATTATCATGGCGACTCTTTTCTCGTCGGCCTACATGGCGGAGGTAATTCGCGGCGGGCTGGCGGCATTGTCCAAGGGTCAGTATGAAGGAGCCGACAGCCTGGGGCTTGATTACTGGCAGGCGCAGCGACTGATCATAATGCCGCAGGCGCTAAAGATATCCATCCCCGGAATTGTGGGAACATTCATAGGGCTTTTCAAGGATACCACGCTTGTTTCAATCATAGGCCTGCTTGATCCCCTGGGATTGTCCAATGCGATACGCGCCGATTCCGCCTGGAATGGAATTGTCTGGGAACTGTATGGGTTTATAGCCGTGTTGTTCTTTATTTTCTGTTTCGGCATGTCCCGGTACTCCATGTATCTGGAGCGGAAGCTTCAGACCGGCCATCGTTAGAAAGAAAGGACCGACACCATGTCTGAACTGACAGCGACCTCCAAGCAAATCGATCGTTCCAAGATGACCGTTTCGGACGAGATTGCAGTTGAAATATCAGGCATGAACAAATGGTTTGGCACGTTCCATGTCCTGCGTGACATCAACCTGACCGTCTACAAGGGCGAACGCATCGTTATTGCCGGACCTTCGGGTGCAGGGAAGTCAATGCTCATCCGCTGCATCAACGCCTTGGAGGAGCATCAGCAGGGCAGCATTGTGGTTGAGGGTACATTGCTGTCGAACGACCTAAAGAACATTGATAAAATTCGCTCCGAGGTTGGGATGTGCTTTCAGCACTTCAATCTGTTTCCGCATCTCACGATCATGGAAAACTGCACGCTGGCGCCGATTTGGGTGCGCAAAGTACCGCGAAGGGATGCGGAGGAAACGGCTCGTCATTTTCTGGAGAAGGTAAAAATACCCGAGCAGGCCAACAAGTATCCAGGTCAGCTGTCCGGCGGTCAGCAGCAGAGGGTTGCCATAGCCAGATCACTTTGCATGCGTCCTCGGATAATGCTGTTCGACGAGCCCACATCGGCTCTTGATCCGGAAATGATAAAAGAGGTTCTCGACACAATGATCGAGTTGGCCGAGGAAGGCATGACCATGCTTTGCGTAACCCACGAGATGGGCTTTGCGCGCCAGGTTGCAAACAGGGTTATATTTATGGACCAGGGACAGATTGTGGAGCAAAACGAGCCGGAGGAGTTTTTCAACAATCCGAAAAGCGATCGTACGAAACTCTTTTTAAGCCAGATACTTGGACACTGAAGCAATTTTGCTTCTATGATGTTGGCCGGGTTATGCGACATGTTCGAAATGTGTTACCTGTTATTGCAAGATTATGAATGTTGCCGATTTTATTTACATTCCCGAAATGAGAACTTGCCAAATTAAATATTTCGCATTAAATATAGTTCATGAAAAACGTTTCTGGAATAGTTGATCTTTTTGCTGGCCCCAGGTGGTCTTGTTGAGGGGTTTTGCAGCCTGAAACGCGATAAAGCCAACGCCTTTGAGATAGATGTTTCGTTGGAAAAGGACGCGGTTGCCCATTCAACGCTCCGATTGCGCTCCTTTTCACGCAAATTCAATCGAGGCCTGCCGAAACAATATCCGGATTTCCTGTTTTGACTACATCCCGCTGGCATCTGACAATTCACAAAGGTTAAGCGGCCATGTTCTCGTGCCACTCTTTATTGTCGGAGCAGGAAAACTCTCCAAGTCGATTGAGTTGATCTTCAACATTTTAAGCCATTCACAAGATGTCATATGTTATTACGTCTTAAGACTCGCTTGCTGAAACACTACTGATAATTTGGGGAAATATGTTGTTCCTGATGTGCTTCCCATTCCGCATACGTCGAGTTATCGGGAAGTTTCCATGCTGTGCGTCCATTGACCGGCGAACCAATCACAGTTGCTGCAGCGGCCGTAACTGATGAAAAACTGTAATCTGATGTGAACAGTAGATAATTGTCTTGTTTCTCCAATATTTTTTCCTCAAATAGGATAGATCGAATTGACGCTGCTTTTTTTGGAAATGCCTCTGAGGTTTTAATCCTCGCTTTTGAACCTTCCTTGACAATGAAATCTCCTGATGGACCAATTTCCATATTGGCCGAATATCCATCGCCGGAAAAATTAAAGCAAATCTCCTTTTTTGTTTCAGTCTTTTGCAAGCATTGATTTTCTGCAGGCTCATTTTGCTGTTGCCCGCGTATATCGCGGAACAAATCCCAACCGAGAGCACTAACCAACGTCTGTGTTTGATCAATAAACTCGTCCATTGCAGCCCGATCAGGCAAAGGCAGTTTTCCTGCTTCATTTGAGGGGTTTTGCGCATTTGAACTGCCCCACCGCGGATTGTTGATATTGTAAATCAGGCGTGATTCAACATACCGGGCATGGCTTTTTGTTAGATTCTCGTCCTTGCTTATAAGCACAACCGTATCCGTCCAAAAATCTTTTTTGTCGGAGGATATGTGATGAGTTAAACGTGCTTCAACACTTTCAGACTCGCCGACATAGTATAAATGACGATCAATGGAGTTTTCATCGATGCCAATCAGGATATAAACTCCGGGCCGTTGAATTTCCGGGAATGATTTGCAAACTTCTTTCAATTGATTACGTCGAAAGGCAATTGCCTGAATTGTGGACATCGAAATTTGCGCAACCCTAATTCCATTGGGATCTCCATGAAGGAGAAAGATGTTGATTGATCTAGGCTTGTTCATAGTGTGACCTGGCACATGGGTTTAACTGGGTGATAGTCAAAGTCATATGTTTCCGCAACATTGTAACAAATTGAATTTCAATTTCAAATCAGCGATATTATCCATTTTTCATTAATTTGAATGGCTGCCATGTTTGATTGTCTGATTCCGATTTGATCTCAATCAATCTGTGAGTTCACGCGGCACAATAAAATCAATAACGCCGCCCGACCCTATTTCAACATTGCGCCAGCAGTCAATTTCAAATTCCGCGATTAATGTGGCGCATGTCGGATAATCGTAAAACCGCGCGTGACGCGGCGGTTTATCGAGAAGTTTTTCGGCAAACCAGCCTATGCCCGGATTGTGCCCAATCATGAGAACCGTTCCGCCAGTCGCATTTTTGAGGATATGCATCATTTCATTGCCGCCCGCATGGTAAAGATCTATTGAGTGGGCAACGTCGCATTTGAATTCAAGCCTCTCGAATGTCTCTCGGGTGCGGACCGAACTTGATACATATGCCATGTCGGGAACATGGTTTCGGGAACGAAGCCAATCGCCAATTGCCTTGGCGGATCTGCGTCCGCGCTTGTTCAACGGTCGCTCATGATCGTGATCATGCGGACTGTCCCAGCTTGATTTGGCGTGGCGAACAAGTATCAGACGATGCATAGAAAAGCCCTCATGTGAAATGCGGTTTGATCCGGGGCGCGATTAAACGCGCGGCTTACCGGACAGGCCCGTCTGGCAATGCATCCCCGCGTCATGCATTCCGCTCCCTCTTCGGAAAGCAGATGATCCTTGCAGGAGGCGACATCGTATTCAATGCCTTTAAGCGCATCCACGGGACAGGAGCTGATGCATGGTCTGTCGGAGCAGCCATCGCACGGGTTGGCGGAAACCGCTGGCGGCAAATCCAGCTTTTCCGCAAGACAAATGGCCCCGCGAATGCTAACCATCAACCCGGCGGTGTCATGAACAAGCATGCCCGCGGGACTTTGCCAGAATCGCCCGGATTCCAAAGACCATCTGGTGAATGGCGCATATGGCGGACCATCGGAAGGAAACACGCATTTTGCCTTGTGGCGAGTGGCTATTTTGCCAATCACGCGCTTTGACCACCGGTCCAGAGGATCGTCCGCACCATCGGAATGTTCCGGGGAGGATGTAAAAGCGGGCCACATCCCGGCATCTCCTCCAACGAGTATAATTGTGCCGGCGGTTTCATTCTCCGGATGAAACGCCCCCATTATCATCATCCCCGAGGCATGCGCGGCCGTTTCGATTTCAGATAGCGTCATTTTCTAAAAAAGGGCAGTCCAAGCGACCATGCAAGGCTGGAAGGACGATCATCCTGCCATTCAAGCCCCGTGGTCATTTTCTGGTGGCCCTCAATGGGCTGGGGAATATAGGTTTTGAACAGCCTGTCCCAGAGAGACAGCGCAAAACCGTAGTTGCTGTCATGCTCGTCTCTGCGCGCGGAATGATGCACCCGGTGCATGTCGGGCGTTACAAGAATCCGTCTGAGAAACGCGTCAAATGGCAATGGGAGCTTGAGATTGGAATGGTTGAACATCGCGGTTCCGTTCAAGATTATCTCAAAAAGCGCAATTCCAACCGCAGGTGGGCCGAGCACATATATCAATCCTATCTTAAGCAGCATGGAAAATGCAATTTCAACGGGATGAAAGCGGATCGCGGTGGTGACGTCAATGTCGCGGTCCGCGTGATGAACTCTATGGAACCGCCACAAAATCGGAATTTTATGGGTTAGGAGATGCTGTGCCCAGACGGCAAAGTCAAATAAAAGCACAGTCACAGGTATTCCAATCCAGAGGGGAACATCCCATTTGTTCATGATGCCCCAGCCGTTTTGTCCGGCGTCGAGAGCCGCGCCGGTGGCCAGCAGCGGCAGGGCCAGGGCAAGCAGGCGAAGGGTCGCGGCATCCAGAATCACAATCGACCAGTTTGTTATCCAGCGCCTGTGCAGCGGTTGCGTGCGCCTGCGGCGGGGAGCAAGGGATTCGGCTGCCGCGAGTATGGCGAAAAGCGTGATAAACACTCCAAATCGGATGAGGGATTCATGTTCCATGTTTCTAAACTTAAGGCATGATCGCTGTCGGACAATAGATCGGGCGGTCAGCCAATCCGTATTATAGTCCCCGCTCCATGTTCGGTGTAAAGTTCCAGAAGCACCGCATTCGGCGCGCGACCGTCCATAATCACCACGGCCCTCACACTTTCCTCAAGAGCCTTAAGGGCTGTTTCCGTCTTGGGAATCATTCCCCCGCTTATCACGCCGCTTTCAACAAGTTTTGGAATCTGCGTTGAAAAAAGATCGGTGATCACTTCACCATTTTCATCCAGAACACCACTGGTGTCGGTCAGCAGCAGCAGGCGATCGGCCTTGAGAGCGCCGGCAATTGCGCCCGCAACAGTGTCGCCGTTGACATTGTAGGTCCGGCCATCGCTTCCGCTGCCGAGCGGCGCGATGACGGGTATCGCATCGTCGCGAAACAGCGTGTGCAAAATCGATGGATTCACCAGTGAGGGCTCGCCAACCATTCCAAGCGACGGATTTGAAGGCTCGCATGTCAATAGACTTGCGTCCTTGCCGGACAGTCCCACGGCTTTGCCTCCCTGCTTGTTGATCGCCTGAACGATGCGCTTGTTCACCCGGCCGGAAAGAACCATCTCCACGATTTCCATGGTATCTTCGCACGTGACCCGCTTTCCGTCGATGAATTCGGATTTAATGCCAAGCTTGTTCAGCATCTCGTTGATCATGGGCCCGCCACCATGTACAACAACGGGATTCACCCCGACATGCCGAAGGAGCACCAGATCCCGCGCAAAGCCGTCCATGCCGCCATCGCTTCCCATCGCATGGCCTCCGAGCTTAATGACAACTATAGCGTCATCATATCTCTGCAGATAGGGCAAAGCCTCTGAAAGCGTCCGCGCCGTTGCAATCCAGTCCTGGCTGATTTCGGTTTTTTTCATTTTCAAGTCCTCTTCTCGGAAGGCTTATCACGTGATGCCAGGCCTCTTGCAAGCCAATACGTTACCGGGGCCGCTCGAAGAATCGAGTTCCGGATTGATTGCGGGCGGGACGCGGGCATGAACCCTGATATGCATGAAAGTCATCGGCCGGCTATTCAATGGAGGCGATAACGGAGCGCAAAATCTGTATGCCGTCGCCCTTTTCCGACGAGGTCACAATGATTTCCGGGTATGAAGCCGCGTGGGAGGAAAGCCGCGCGCGAGTCCGGGACAGAATTTTCGCCCTTTCAGATACCCTGACTTTGTCGGCCTTGGTCAGAACGCACTGAAAAGTCACGGCCGATTTGTCAAGCAATGTCATGATTTCCTCGTCCACCGGCTTTATCCCATGCCGAAAATCAACCAAAACGAAAACCCTTCGCAAATTCGCGCGTCCGGAAAGATATTGCTTTAGGAGATGCTGCCAGCGTTTAACCTTGTCCGGGGGAGCCTTTGCATAGCCATAGCCGGGCAGATCCACGAGATGGCGGGTTGAGCCAAGCGAAAAAAAATTGATTTCCCGCGTGCGGCCGGGCGTGTTTGAGGTGCGAGCAAGAGACTTTCGTCCGGCAAGGGCGTTGATGAGACTGGATTTGCCCGCATTTGAGCGTCCCGAAAAACACACCTCGGGCAAATCGGCGGGCGGAAGCCCGGACAAGTCGGCAACTCCCTTCATAAATTCCACCGGTCCGGCAAAAAGCTTGCGGCCTTTTTCCAGGGAATGCCTGTCAGGCTCCTCGGCAACCGGGTAGGGCAAAGCCATTTAACATACCTCTACGGAATCTCCCGCGCGTATTTCCCCGGATTCGGCAATTTCCGCATATACGCCAAAATCCTGGTGACCAAAGCGGCTGTTCAATACGCCAAGAGTGTCCGCGTCCCGTATGCCGGTGCCCGGATTGGAGGCTGTGGCAAGGCACCGCCGGATCCGCTCGCGTATGGCAAGACGCGTGGTGCCGATGCATACCGTTTTCCCGATCCAGTCGAACTCCTCCCAGGCGGAAAAGCCCTCCAGGTGAATATTGGCGCGCCAGCGCAAAGGGGAAATCTCCCTGCCCAGTTCCCTTGCCACGGCGTTGTTCGTGGCAATGTTCAGCAAACTTGCGGATGGATAATCCGTATCGGTCATTCCACGTCCTTCAACGCGGACAATTCCGACCGATTGAGCCCTGTTTGCGGGCATAAGCGGACGAACCCAGTCAAGAAACATCTGCTGATCCTGGTCCGGATTAAACTCAATATCGGGCCTGTCGGGATGGGAAAGTCTAACGGTTCCCCTTTCCCCGTCGCATGCCGTTTCAATTGCCATCAGCGCGGGAACCTTTGCGCCTCGGGAGAAATTCACGCAAGACACCCATTTGCCGCCATCGGCGTCACTCATTTCATGAAATACCGCCCAGCGTCTGTCCCATGGAATTGTCTGCCCCCTGGTCAAAACCATGGTTTCAACGGATTCCCGACCATGGGCCTTGATTGGATATCGCCACAAGGCGGCGACGGTGCCGGTCATTTGTCTTTAACCTTGGTTTTTTTGCGAAAACCCGCGATTATGTTGCCAAGAATATCGGGTTTGTATCCCTGACTGCGCATGATGATATATTGCTGAATGAACGTAATGGTGTTGTTGGCAATCCAGTAAATTACCAGTCCGCTGGCAAAGCTGCCAAGCATGAACATGAACACCCACGGGAGCCAGGCGAAAATCATTTGCTGCGTCGGGTCGGTGGGCGCGGGATTCAGCTTCTGCTGCAGCCACATTGAAATGCCCAGCAAAAGCGGCAGAATTCCGATAAACGCCAGAGCCATTATGGAACCCGGTTCAGGGCCCGCCCATGGAAGGATGCCCCAGAGGTTGTAGATCGATGACGGATCGGGCATGGACAGATCCTTGATCCATCCCACCCATGGCGCGTGCCGAACCTCAAGCGTGACAAATATAACCTTGTACAGCGAGAAGAAGATGGGGATTTGCAGTAAAATCGGCAGGCATCCGGAAGCGGGATTGACCTTCTCCTTTTTGTAGAGCGCCATCATTTCCTGCTGGAGCTTTTTGCGGTCGTCACCGACAATTTCCTTTATTTTCTCCATCTCCGGCTGAAGTTCCTTCATTTTGGCCATGGAGACATACGACTTGTAGGCCAGCGGCATGAGAATGGCCTTGATGATAAGGGTCAGCGCTATAATGGCCCATCCCATGTTGCCTATCTCGACATTAAGCCAGTGAAGCAGGGCAAAGATTGGCTTGGTCAGGAAGAAAAACCAGCCCCAGTCAATTGAATCGAGAAACTTGTGGACACCCGAATCGTTCTGGTAGTTTCGGATGGTTTCCCATTCCTTGGCACCCGCGAACAGTCTGGTTTCAACAATGGCGGTTTCACCGGTTGAAACCGTCCGGGTTCTCTGTTTGGCGGTTGTCTGGTATATCTCCCTGCGCGGATCCATGAAGGTGCTGATCTTTGTTCCGGGGCCGTCTGAAGGTATAAGCGTGGTCATCCAGTAATGGTCGGTGAATCCCGTCCATCCATCTTCCTCTACGACAATGTCCCGATGCTGTCCCGCGGGATCGAAATCGTCATAGTCCGTTTCCTTGAGTTCACCGTCTATAATCTGAATTGCGCCCTCATGCAGAATGAAGAAATTCTTCAGATCCTGCGGTTCGCCATGGCGCGCCAATATGCCGTATGGGGCGAGTACCGCCTGCGACCCCGAGTTGTTTTTAACGGACTGGGCAATTGTAAACATTGATTTCCGGTCCACCGAAATGTCTCGCTGGAAGGTGAGGCCGCTGTTGTTTTCCCAGACAAGCGACAATGGAGTTTCAGGCGTAAGCTCGGTTCCGCTCCGCACGTTCCAGATGGTGTTGGCGCCGGGAACATCATCCGCATCAAGCTCGCCTCCCGGAGCCCAGCCGAACAGGGCATAATAGGCGTGTTCGGATTCCGACGGGGATAGCAGCGTGACAATCGGGGAGTCCGGCTCCAATGTTTCTCGATAGTTTTTAAGCAGGAGTTCATCTATGCGACCGCCTAAAAGCGATATGGAACCCGAGAGAGTCGGTGTGTTTATGGAAATGCGTTGCGCGGAATGCCCTTCGGTCTCCTCGACGGGCTCCGGTTGCTCGACATTGTCTGTCCCGGCAGTGTCCGGTGCGGCGGCAAGGTCGATGTCGTCAACCTGCCCGATGCCGCCGTTCGTTGTATCGGTGACGGTCTGCTGCCGAGGTTCGGGCGGCGGAAAAAACACCATCCAGACAATAAAGACCATGGCGCTCAGCGCCATCGCAATTACGAGGTTCTTGTTCTGATCATCCATTGCCGAAGGCCACCTGTCTGATAGTGATTGTTTCGGGGTTCAACATTTTGCGTGGCAAAAGGTCAAGAGGCATTGTCAAAAAGATGCTTTAAATGGTTGCATAGACATTTCCGACCAGCCGTAATCCCCATCAGCAAACATGCGGAAACCCGGGCGGTTCACAATCCGCCAGGTCAGTTTTCCGTTCAATTCCCGCAAAGTCAAATAGCCTCGGGTCAAGCAAATGTGAAGGTCTGGCGTTCATCAGAGCCTTGAACATCTTCTGCCGGCGTCCGGGATGATTGTTCTCCCACTGATCAAGCATCGCCTTGATCTGCTGACGCTGCAATCCATTCTGGGAACCGCATAAATCGCATGGAACAACAGGGTAGCCCATTGCTCTTGTGAAACGGGCGCAATCGGACTCCGCAACAAGTGCGAGTGGTCGGCACAAAATGATGTCTCCCTCTTCATTCACCAGTTTTGGCGGCATGGTGGCCAGTCTTCCACCGTGAAATAGATTAAGAAGGAACGTCTCGAGAATGTCGTCCCGGTGATGCCCCAGAACGACTGCCGAGCAGCCCTCCTCCCGGGCAATCCTGTATAGATTGCCTCGCCTGAGTCTGGAGCACAAAGCGCAATACGTGCGTCCCTCGGGTATCTTGTCAATCACCACGGAATAGGTGTCCCGATACTCGATTCTGTGCTTGACGCCCATTGCGGTTAAAAAATCGGGAATCACCGTTGCGGGAAATCCCGGCTGGCCCTGATCAAGATTGCAGGCAAGAATGTCCACCGGCAGGAGACCGCGCCATTTAAGCTCGAACAGAGCCGCCAGAAGGGTATAGCTGTCCTTGCCGCCCGACAGGCAGACAAGCCACCGGGCGTTCTCCTCCACCATGTGATACGTTTCAATGGCTTCGCGTGTCTGGCGGATTATGCGCTTGCGAAGCTTTCGAAACTCGGTTGTGGACGGAGCCCCTGACAAAAGCGGGTGAATATCGGCTGTACAATCAAGCATGGTTTCGAAATAATTCAATCCGGCCTTTCAGACAAGAGCCATGCCAAAGAGTCGCCGCAGGGGAGTCTATGCCTCGATCAATGCGGTGATGATACCGATCGCGCTTTCCGACGACCAGTCAGCGTCTCCCTGCAGTCTTGCCACTTCCCTTCCGGATCTGTCCAGAATGACTGTAACAGGCAATCCAAACACCCCAATGGCGCGAGACAGCTGCATCCTGGGATCTGTATGCAGTGGCAGGTTGTCGACGTTTATCTGTTTGAGAAACCTCTGCATCGCGGGCAACGTGTTGCGTCCCACCGCAATGGTTAGAACTTCAAAATCGCCGCTTTTAAGAATTGACTGCAATTTGGAAATCTCGGGCATTTCCTTGCGGCATGGCGCGCACCATGTCGCCCAGAAATTGACAAGAACGACTTTGCCGCGATAATCCGGCAGACTGGCGACATCTCCGTTTTCGCTGATGAAACCGGTTTCCGGCGTCTTCAGGGGCGTGGAATGCACGACAAGCTTTTTCATGTCGCCAGAGCGCAGGGCCGAGATATCGGCGGAATCGGCATATGCCGCGTTTGCACCGGCTGAAAGCGACATGTAAAGTGCAAAAAGCATAATATGTTTCATAAGGCCTCTCTTCAGGAATATTGACATGACCAGTAAAACCTCAAACCCCATGTGGGGCGGCCGTTTTGCCGCCGGGTCGGATGCGATTATGGAGGCAATCAACGCATCCATTGATTTCGACAGGCGACTGGCGGCGCAGGATATCGCCGGTTCAAGGGCCCATGCCGCCATGCTGGCCGCCACAGGCATAGTCAGTAATACAGATTCGGAAAAGATGAGGGAAGGCCTGCTGGCGATATTGTCCGAAATTGAAAGTGGAAAATTCGATTATTCCACTGCACTTGAAGACATCCACATGAATGTGGAGGCGAGACTTGGGGAGATTATCGGTGAATCCGCGGGACGATTGCACACGGCCAGAAGCCGCAACGACCAGGTGGCGACGGATTTCCGGCTCTGGGTCCGGGACCGGACCGATGATGCCGTCAAGGCTCTCGAATCGCTTTGCCGATCTCTTTTGGGTCAGGCCGAGGCCGGCATTGACTGGATAATGCCGGGATTTACCCATCTGCAGGCGGCGCAGCCGGTGACGTGGGGTCATCACATGATGGCCTATGTCGAAATGTTCGGGCGCGACATTTCGCGATTTCAAGATGCAAGAAACCGGATGAACGAATGTCCGCTGGGGGCTGCCGCGCTCGCGGGCACATCCTTTCCAATCGATCGCGACATGACGGCGCGGGAGCTGGGATTCGAGCGGCCTTGCGCGAACAGCATTGATGCGGTGAGTGACAGGGATTTCGCGCTGGAATTCATGTCCTCATCGGCGATATGCGCAATGCATCTCAGCCGGCTTGCCGAAGAGATGGTGGTATGGTCCTCCGTCCAGTTTGGATTTGTCACCCTCTCCGACGGGTTTACCACGGGTTCGAGCATCATGCCCCAGAAGAGAAACCCCGATGCCGCGGAACTGGTTCGAGCGAAGACGGGTAGAATATACGGGGCGAATCTGGCTTTGCTGACAGTCATGAAAGGTTTGCCGCTTGCATATTCCAAGGACATGCAGGAAGACAAGGAACAGGTTTTCGATGTTGCCGACAGCCTGATGCTGGGGCTTGCGGCCATGGAGGGAATGGTGCGGGACTTGACGGCAAATCGGGCCGCAATGGAAAAATCCGCGGGCGACGGTTTCAGTACAGCAACCGACATTGCCGATTGGCTGGTGAGGGTTCTGGACATGCCGTTCAGAGAGGCGCATCATGTAACCGGAGAGCTGGTGGCGCTGGCGGAAAAAAAGGGATGCGACTTGCATGATCTTTCTCTCCCTGAAATGAAATCCATTTATCCCGATATAACAGGGGATGCATATGGCGTGTTGGGTGTATATAATTCCGTTTGCTCGAGAAAAAGTTATGGCGGAACGGCACCGTCAAGAGTGAAGGAGCAGATTTCAAGATGGAAGGAGATTTTAAAATGAGAATCCCGGCTGGAATGTTGCTGATCGTCTTTTTGGCTGGATGCGGCGTGGATGGCGAACCCGTCAGGCCAACGATAAGCGGTTCCATCAGCGCCGGCACATCAGATGTCTCAGTGTCTTCGGCGGTAACGGTTGCGCGCGGGAGTTTGATCGTCGGCTCTGGAAGGGCCATAATAAAATGACGACTCTGCCACCCTGATCGGCTTTCATTTGAATGGGGGCCATTGGATGGGCACATGGTTGCGGTTGTTCTCCACTGGGTTGACGGACGTTTAAAATGGATCATTTCGAATATCGCCATGGTTCGCTGCATGCGGAAGGTGTGCCTGTTGAAGAAATTGCCGCTATGGTTAAAACACCGTTTTACTGTTATTCCACAGCCACGATCACCAGGCACTTCAATCTTTTCGGCGAGGCTTTAAGCGGAGTTGATCATCTGGTTTGCTATGCGATGAAGGCGGCGAGCAATCAGGCAATTCTCAAAACGCTGGCTGATCTTGGAGCCGGGATGGATGTTGTATCGGCGGGAGAATATTCACGCGCCGTTGCCGCCGGAGTGCCAGCCGGGAGGATTGTGTTTTCCGGTGTGGGCAAGACCCGTGAGGAAATGAGAGTTGCGCTTGAAG
This sequence comes from Roseovarius sp., assembly GCA_026709325.1. Classification (GTDB taxonomy): domain Bacteria; phylum Pseudomonadota; class Alphaproteobacteria; order Rhodobacterales; family Rhodobacteraceae; genus JAPOTF01. The sequence goes on along the minus strand of JAPOTF010000041.1, from coordinate 3,725 downwards.
GCCGGATTCGGCAGTTCAATCTGGAAAGCGAACCGGAGATGCATGCGCTCAATGAGGTTGCCCTGGGTTTGGGAGTCCGGGCGCCTGTCGCAATTCGCGTCAATCCGGATGTGGACGCCGAAACTCATTCAAAAATTGCCACGGGCAGAAAACGGGACAAATTTGGGATTCCGATTTCCCGCGCCCGCGATGTCTATCGGGAGGCGGCTTCATTGCCAGGGATTGATGTAGTAGGCATAGATGTGCATATCGGCAGTCAACTGACCGATCTTGCGCCTTATCGCTTTGCATACAAAAAAGTGGCTGAACTTGCCGCAACGCTGCGTTCCGATGGACATGACATTCGAAGGCTTGACCTTGGTGGCGGGCTGGGCATCCCCTATGGACGGTCAAACGACTTGCCACCGTTGCCAATTGAATATGGACGCCTGGTGAAGGAGACGGTTGGTCATCTTGACTGCGAGATTGAAATTGAACCAGGCCGACTGGTTGTGGGCAATGCGGGGATTCTGGTCAGCAGCGTGATTTACGTGAAATCCGGCGAAGACAGGGAGTTTCTCATACTTGATGCGGCAATGAACGATTTGATCCGGCCCGCCATGTATGACGCCTACCATGACATTGTTCCGGTAAGAGAGTCCCCTTCGGAAGAGGCGCTTGCGCGTTACGACATTGCAGGTCCCGTATGTGAATCCTCTGACATGTTTGCAAGAGACAGAAAGATTGCCAGGGTGGCGCAGGGCGATCTTCTGGCTTTTCGTTCCGCTGGAGCCTACGGTGCGGTGATGGCAAGCGAGTACAACACGCGTCCCCTTGTTCCAGAGGTTTTGGTAAAAGGCGATCAATTTGCGATAATAAGAGAGCGGCCCGCAATTGACGAAATGATAAAAAGGGATACCATACCAGTATGGCTGTGATATCCGCCGCCGATACCGCCTGAAGCGAAAACTGAACATGAAACGGAACAACATATATCTCAACAAGGTGCTAAAGCAACTGCGACACCCGCTCGCAAAAACCTGGGCGGGGCTTCTTGTCGAGCGCGCGATTCAGGCATTTTGGCCGCTATGGACATTTCTGGCCATGTCAATGGCCGTGCCGATATTGGGGCTGCAGAATTTGGTTCCAGCGGAAGCGTTCAGGATTGCGGCAGGCGTGTCGATAACCGGTTTGCTTCTGCTGGCGCTATACGGCGTTTTAAGGTTTCGCTGGCCTTTAAGGCGGGAGGCAATCGAGCGAATGGACGGTTCGCTGCACGGGAAACCGCTTTCCATGCTTGCCGACGTTCAGGCAATTGGCAAAGGGGATCTCGCTTCCGAAGCGGTATGGCATGCCCAGATGAGGCTCATGGCGGCACGGGCCGAGAAGGCCAATGCCGTGGCTCCAAATCTGCGACTGTCGGAGAAAGATCCCCTGGGATTGAGATATGTCGCGCTTATGTGCCTGTCTATCGCTCTTCTTTTTGGCTCCATCTCGCATGTGGAAACAGTTGCGAATTCAAATCGCGGCGAGAATGCCGCGGCGGCTGTGGTTTCCACATGGGAAGGATGGATAGAGCCACCTGAGCACACGGGGCTTCCCTCGCTGTATCTCGCGGATCAGTCCCGACATTTAAATGTGCCCATGATGAGCAGAGTGATCTTAAGGTTTTATGGAGAGCCGGGAGCCATAACCGTATCGGAAACCGTCTCGAGCGGCTCGGATCATGCGACCACCGACATGGATCATGAATTTTTTGTTTCCGGCGATGGCATGCTGCGTTTGGAGGGATTTTCTTCCGTAGTGGAATGGAGCATTTCGGCCATTGTCGACGAAGCTCCGCATGTGGAGATATTGCCCAGCGACCTGGAAACGGCGTTTGACGGGCAGATGAGTCAGCGGTTCGCTGCCGGAGACGATTACGGAGTCGTTTCGGGTACGGCGACTTTCCTTCTTGATCACGAAAGGCTGGAACGCACTCACGGCTTGTCGGTTGAACCGGAACCGCGTGATCCCATTGTTCTCGATTTGCCAATGCCCATTGTTGGAAGCCGGGAAAATTTTGAGGAACAGCTGGTTGAAAATCTTTCGGCGAATGCATGGGCGCATCTTCCGGTAGTCCTGGAGCTGGAGGTTCGCGACGCTCTTGGGCAGATTGGAACAAGCGAGCGGCAAGCCATGCACCTGCCCGCTCGCCGTTTCTTTGATCCGCTTGCGGCATCTGTTGTCGAACTGAGGCGCGATCTTCTGTGGTCGAAAGAGAATTCAAAACGGGTGTCGCAACTGCTGAGGGCGATTTCGCACATGCCCGACGAGTCGCTGTTCCGGAATGAGGCAAACTACACCCGGTTGCGATACATCTTGCGGCAACTGGAATCATATGACTCAAGCGGGCGCTTTTCCAATGAAAACCGGGATGAAGTTGCCGAGGCAATGTGGAAGCTGGCGCTAAAAATTGAAGATGGCGACATATCCAATGCGCTTGAAAGGCTGCGCGCCGCCAGGGAGAGACTGGAAGAGGCGATGAGGAATGGCGCAAGCAGCGAGGAAATCGCCCGTTTGATGGAGGAACTGCGCGACGCGACACGGGACTACATGCGGCAGAGAATGCGGCATGCCATGCAAAACGGTGAATTGAACCAGCAGCAGATGTCCGACAGTTCGCAAATGCTGGAACAGCGGGATATACAGAATTTCCTTGACCGCATTCAGGAATTGATGGAACAGGGCCGTTTCGCCGAGGCGCAGCAGGCTCTTGAGGAATTCCAGCGGATGATGGAAAACATGCAGATGGCTCAAGGCGGAAGCGGGCAACCCAGCGCGGGTCAACAGGCCATGGAGGGACTTGCTGAAACACTCCGCAATCAGCAGGGCCTTTCAGACGAGGCCTTCCGGAATCTCCAGGAACAGTTCAATCCCAACGCCGAGGCGGGGGAAAACCAAATGAACGAGGGACAGAGCGGTGGACTGGGCCGAGGTCAAAGCCATGAGGGGCAGGGGGCGGGAAGAAGCGACAGACAGGGCTCCGGCGAAGGAGGCATGCTTGCGGAAGAGGAGGGACAGAGCCGTCTGGGACTGGCCGACCGGCAGGCCGCATTGCGCCGGGAGCTGAGAAGGCAGCGCGAAGGATTGCCCTATCTTGACGGGGAGGCTGGCAGAGCGGCTCGCGACGCTCTGGATCGCGCAGGCGATGCAATGGACGGCGCCGAAGAGGCTTTGCGCAACAATGACGTTGCAAATGCGATTGACCGGCAGGCGGAGGCGATGGAGGAGTTGCGCGAGGGCATGCGAAATCTTGGACAGGCTCTCGCCGAAGAGAACAGCAGCGGGAACAATCAGGGTCAGGCGCTTGGCCAATTTGGCGAGCAGCGAACGGATCCGTTTGGGCGCAGGCCCGGTTTGGGCAGAAATGCCGGGACGCGGGACAATTTGCTTCAGGGCGAGGATACATATAGGCGCGCCCGTGAAATACTGGATGAAATAAGGCGCCGATCCGGTGAAATGCAACGTCCCGATATGGAACTGCAATATCTTGAAAGATTGCTTGACAGGTTTTAATTGGCGCACCTCGTCCCGGGATTCCGCATTGGGTACTGGCGCGGAAGCAAAACCGGATTTTGCAGGCGCCATTATGCGCGAAACAGCCTGTTGCGAACCATCGCGACCGTATTCTCCGCCAGAGAAAATTTTGTCTTCGGATATACGAATTACATCTGTGGCAATTGCCGTATTGAACGGAATCTTCC
>JAPOTF010000077.1 GCA_026709325.1 Roseovarius sp. | reverse complement strand
CATGCTATTAAGCATTAAGGGGAAAGGGGAGATGTTCTGTGGAAAAATCACAATCACCATTGCTTATAAAACGCTATGCAAGCCGAAGATTGTATAATTCGGAAACATCGGATTACGTCACGCTTGAGGACATAGCCGCATTTATTCGCAACGGGCGCGAGGTTCAAATTACAGACCTTAAAACTGGAGATGATCTAACCTGCCAATACCTTCTGCAAATCATCGTGGAACATGAAAGCAAAGGTGAAAAAATACTGCCGGCTAACATATTAAATGAGCTGGTGCGCAGTTACACCACGCAGGCAACATCGCTTGTTCCGGATTTTCTCTCCATGAGTTTTGAAATGCTGCAAAAGGGTCAGAATCAAATTATGGAGAACATGGCAAAAGCCAATCCTCTCGCAGCCATGCCCGGCATGGAGGCTTTACGCATGCAGCAAGAGGCTTTTTTGAATACGCTGACATTGAATTCTAGAGATAATGCGAAAGATCGGGCAAAAGATTCGGATTCTCGAAATGAAGAAAACGAAAGTGAACTTGGTCAAATCAAGAAGCAATTGGCTGAATTGCAAGATCAGCTGTCAAAATTAACAGAGTAAACAGAAGATGGTCGACGGCCCGGGCAGAATTACGCTTTGGGGCATTGAAGTCTTTTTGGCCGCATCCGATGAGCGTTCGATATCTGCGGCGGCGAGAAGGCTTGGAGCAAGTCCTTCGGCCGTCAGTCAGCAACTGACCAGTCTTGAGAGCGCGGTGGGCGCAACTTTGCTGAATCGCAATGCCAGACCCGTAAGCCTCACTCCGGCAGGAGAAATATTAAGGCCCCGGGCTCAGGCAATTCTCAATGAGGCCTCGCAGGCGCGCGCTGAACTGGCCATGTCGGACATGTCGAATCTAACCAGATTCCGTCTGGGAATGATCGAGGATTTTGAAGCGGATGTGACACCCAAGCTCCTTACACATATGGCGGGGGAATTAAAGGGCTGCCAGTTTCTTCTTGAAACTGGCGCCAGTCACTATCTTCACGAACTCCTTGATTCCAGAGTTCTTGATGTGGTTGTGGCGGCGGAACTTGATACCGGGCATGACTGGACGGAGGTTCATCCACTGTTGCGGGAGAGATTCGTTGTGGCGGCCCCAAAAGGCACGCTGGACCTGAAAAAGGATGTTTTTCGGCAGTTGAGACGGCATCCTCTGATTCAATACACCCAGCGTCACTACATGGGCCGGCTTTTGATGTCGCATCTGGCACGTCACAACGTAAACATACCATTCAGATTTGAGCTCGACAGTTATCATGCAATTCTGGCTTTGGTGGAACAGGGCGCAGGTTGGACAATTCTCACGCCACTTGCGCTTATGAGAGCCCGCAGATTCATACGGCGAATCGATGTTGCAAGGCTGCCAATGGAGCCACTGACAAGAACCATAAGTCTCACTGCAAGAAGAAACATTTTACAGGATATGCCTGAAAGGATGGCAATTGCCTTGCGCAAGATCTTGCGCGAGAGCATTTTCAAGCCGATGACTTCATCCTATCCTTATCTTGAGGATATGGTTGAGGTTGTGGATTGGCGTCCGGAAATTTGATCAGGTAGTGAATAATGCGCATGGTAAAAAGCAACATCGCGGGTTTTGATTTCTGCCGCAATGTTTGCGCTCCGAAATATGGAGACAGTTGGAGCAACAGGCTTCAGCTTGGCATTCCACTGTAGGATTGCAAATCGCGTTGAACTAAAATTCCGGCAGTTTGTCAGGGTTGGTGGCTATCCTTGCCGCAATGATTAAAGCGAATTAATTAAAGGTGCCGTAATCTATCTCGTTTCTGTAGCATGGGTCTTCCAGAAGCTTGAAATATGTCTTTCGCAATTTCATTGCCACGGGACCGGCCGCGTCATTGGAAAAATGTCGATCGCAAATTCTGGACACGGGAATTACACCTCCTCCGGAACTTGACAAAAAAACCTCATCGGCCTCGAAAAGTTCTTCAACAGACAGTTTTCCTTCCAAGGTTTCAAGCCCCTGTTCTCTAGCCATTTCAAGGACCGTGCGCCGTGTGACCCCATGCAGAACACCCTCTAGCGGTGTAACAATCGTTCCGTTCTTTAGAGCAAATACATTGAATCCCGGTCCTTCCGTAACATTGCCATGATGATCTTCCAGAATGACGGTGTCGAAATTCCGGTCCCGGGCCTCAAAAAGTCCCTGGGTAAAGTCTCCCCAATGGTAGTTTTTTGCTCTGGGGTTTACACTGTCATGCGGAATGCGGCGGATTTTGCTTGAAATCCATATTCGCGCTCCCGCTTCCGCGATTTTCGGCTTGATCACATGTATATATGGCACGCACCATGCGTAAAAATGATTAGCGCAATCACGCGGGTCTCTAGATCCCGGTATAATGGGCGTTCCGCGTGATGCAACCATCGCCACATAGGCATCGCGAAGCCCCGATTTGGCGACCATGTCATGCAGTTTTAGTTGTATTTGGTCAGGGGACTGTTCAATGCTCATGCGGCAGCTTTCCACTGACTCGAGAAATCGGGCAATGTAGTCCGGCAGCCTAAAGAAAGCTCCCTGCCATACGGGAACAACGTCATAGGCGATGTCGCTGTGCGTTAGTCCCCAGTCCGTAACGCCAATTGCGGCTTTTGAAACGGGTACGATCTCGCCCTTGATCCATGCCGCCCCTTTTGAATAGTCCTCTGTCATTCAGATATCGGTTCACTAAAGATGAATTAGGTCAAGTTGCGTTCCAAATGCGCAGATGGGCATTTTTTAAATCAGTCGGTGGTGCGAGTTTCAAGAAAATTCGGAATTCCATTCTAAGCTATCACATTTCGTGGATATCTTTGAAGGAAAAAATTCGCCATTTGTTCGGAAAATTCCCGGTTGTTAATGGGTTTGTTCAAATTGCTGCTTGCTTCAGCAAGGATTTCGTCTGGAACCAGGCCTTTACCCCGCAAGTCAATCAAAGTTTTGATAACATCTGATGAAAATTCGGGATGAGGCTGTATGGTATAAAAGCAATTGTCATAGAGAAGCGCGGCATTTGCGCAATTTTCCGCCGTGCCCACCAATTTGGCCATTGGCGGATATTCAATCACTTGGTCCTGATGCCATGCATTTAGATTAACTCGATTGCCCTCCAGAATGTATTCAGTGCGCCCTATGGTCCATCCGCCGTTAAATTTGACCACTTTTCCCCCCAATGCCTGCGCGATTATCTGATGCCCAAAGCAGACGCCTATCATTGGGCGTTTCATTTTGAATGCATCGCGTATAAATTGCTCAAGCGGCGCTATCCATGGATGATCCTCGTAGGCTCCATGGCGCGATCCGGTAATAAGCCAGCCGTCGCACTCGTCGGGTCTTTCAGGGTAATGTTCGTCGACAACGGCATAGGTCTGGAATTCAAATTGACGATCACCAAGAAGCCGGGCAAACATTTTGTCATAATCACCGAGAGTCTGCTGAATTTCTTTGATCGCGTGGCCGGTTAGCAATATTCCGATTTTCATGGTCACCTCATTGATAGCCATGCCGGTATAATGAAATTGGCGGCCAATGCAAAAGACTTGA
>JAPOTF010000068.1 GCA_026709325.1 Roseovarius sp. | reverse complement strand
CCCTTGATCTTGGCGACAGAACGGTTGAGGAAATCATGCTTCATCGCAGCCAGATTGAAATGATCGACGCTAGCGCATATCCAAAAGCAATTCTCGAAAAATGCCTCGAGAGCAGTTTTTCGCGCCTGCCCGTTTTCGACAAGGATCCCGAAAATGTGATTGGCGTTGTTCACGCCAAGGACATTTCGCGCGAATTGTATAAACTGCTGGCCTCAAATGATGATGAATCGGGAGAACTTGATCAGATTGAAATCGGTCAATTGTCCAAGAAACCGTATTTCGTACCTGAAACAACCACGCTTGACGAGCAAATGCGGCAGTTTCTTCGCAGGCGCACGCATTTTGCGCTTGTCGTTGACGAATATGGTGTTCTGAAGGGATTGATCACGCTTGAAGATATTCTTGAAGAAATTGTCGGCGACATCACCGACGAGTTTGACAAGCAGGAAAAGCCCGCGCTGGAAATTATCGACAGTGAACAGGTTATTGCCGATGGGTCCATGACAATACGCGACCTGAACCGCGCCAGGGACTGGGCGCTTCCCGATGAGGAGGCGAACACGATTGCCGGTCTTGTCATACACGAGGCCCAGATAATTCCAGAACCAAACCAGGTGTTCAACTATCACGGATTCCGTTTTGAAGTCCTGGAAAAAAAGCAAAATCGCATAACCCGCCTTAAGGTTCGAAAACTATAGTTTGAAGTGTTTTGCCATGCGGACATGCGGTTGCGTCATAATCCGCCGATGAAATTCAAATCGGTCTGCAATGCCTTCAAGCGGCCGAAACCCGATTGCACTTTCAGGTCGAACTTTACAGGGATTTGAAGCGACTTTTCGCAACCATCCAATTTGCATAAGGCGACTTTAATGTCTTTCTGCCATTGCCCAATCGGTTATTCCCGCGGCAAGGTCCGGTCCGGGGTCCACTCCCTGAAGTTCGCAACCTCGTTTCCTGATCCAGGTGCGCATTGCAACGACAGCCGCCAGACAACAGTCCCAGCCCGGCATATGCAAATTGCCGATTCGCGCCGAGTCCAGATCGTCGAACTTTTCACCGCGACATGACCAGGCATGACGCGAGACTCGGGAAACTTGCGCAACCCGCCGCGATCACCCGGATCCGAATGGTCATGCACGAAAAAGCAAATGCGTCGTTCAAAAATGTCGGCAACGCCTGGAACAATCGCATACCGATGGGCAAACTAAATGCGAGCTGCAACGCGGTCAAAAAACACCGATCCTGTCCGAAATCGGCTCTGCATGACAATCCGGCCATTGGACATGCGAAAAACAACGCTGGATTGGCTTAAGATCGGCGATGGCCAGACAGGTCAACTCGAAAAAATGCGGTCCATTTCGATGGAGCGACCTTTCCGCTCGTGTTGATTTACATTGATTTCAAAGACATGTGGCAAAATCTCCCCGTTATCCGGAACTTCGCGTGAAATACCCTTTTGTTAAGGCGACATGCATGGGCCCTGGCATGCAGGCAAATACAGTGGCAATGGATCAAAAGCGGAATCTCGCCTATGGCTCTGGTACTCCAAAATCATTGCATTGTTGGGTATGGCGATTTCAGTCTGATGTGGTCGTCCCCGGTTTTGAACCTCGAGAGAGGCAAAAGCCGAAGTTCAAGGGCTTTTATTGTCTGTTTTTTCAAAAAGCACAGGCGAGCCAGGCAAAAATGCAATGCGCTTCCTGAACCATCAGAAATCAATCATTTCAACGTTGCTGGAGCATCAGGTGCCGTGAACCGGACCGGTCGTGCCGCGCACGACCAAACTCATGGGAAAGATGTGCTGCTTCGGTTGTTTGACCGTGTCGCTGCGAACGGCTTCAGATATCAGCTGCGCCGCCATGGAGCCGATTTTTCCAATCGGCTGGCGGATGGTGGTAAGTGAAATCATGCCCCAACTGGCCATTGGTATATCATCTACACCGATGATCGACACGTTTCGCGGCACGCTCAGACCCATCTTCCGCGCGGCATCCAATGCACCGATGGCAATGACATCGTTGGCGCAGAACATGGCTGTTGGCGGTTGCGACGCGCGCGTGAGCTGCACAAAGCCGGAATAGCCGCCTTCATGCGTGAATTCAGTGTGAAACAGCATCTTGTGATCAAACGGAATACCGGCTTCTTCCAGTACAGACAGCCCGCCTTCAAGGCGACCCTTCACCGTTGATGTCGATGCCGGACCCATTAGAAAACCGATCCGCTGATGACCCAGTGACACCAGATGGTTCAATGCCTCGGCACCGGCCACGAAATTGTCGCTTTCCGCAACATCGACATCATTACGCATGTTGGAACGGATCGCCAGAACAGTGGGCATGCCGCATTCTTTTAGGAACTCAACCATTGGCGAGCCAATTGTGGCGGTGGTGGCAATGACGCCATCCAGCGTATCGAGCAGCGAACGCAGTTTGCGCCCGGCTTGGTCGCGTGTGATCTCGTCGATAATCAGAACCATGTCGAAGCCAAGATCGTCAAGTTCGTTATGAAGACGGTCCAAAAGATAGGGATAGAACGAATTGTGAAGTGCCGAGACAACAACACCTATGATGCCCCGGCGACTCGTTGTCGGAAATTCGGGCGGAGCGATTTCATAACCAAGCCGGGCAGCCTCGGAGGTAATCTTCCGCCTTGTTCCTTCAGCAAGTTGGCCGCTTCCAGCCAATGCGCGCGAGACTGTCGATTCGGCAACACCGGCGGCTTTTGCCACATCCTTCTGCGTTATCTTTCCAGACAATTTTCTCTACCCTTTCCGCAATTTTTCCACATTTCCCGCCGAAAGCTTTAGATTCCCCACTCATTAAATCAAGGGGTTTCTCCAAAAAATTGACCATGGCCAGACATAGATCGGGATGTGGCGCACTTTTGCACTCCAACGTTTCGAAAGTTGTGTTTTTCATATGCAGAATCACCAATGTTCCATTAAAAATCAAATAGACTCAAATGGCTGGAGGGCGCCTCAGATTGGAATCCGCATTGGGGTCCATCAGGCAGCCGATTCAGTTCAACTTTTTCAAATGCCGTCACGTCCAAAACTTGCGGAATTGCGTGGAGACTCCGCCCGCAATTCAAGCGTTTCCCGATGATGGCCGCAAGCGCATAAACGGTGGTCGAGATCCAAATTCGCGTCTTGACCGCATTGGCGGACGTTCCCGGAAAAGACCTCGTTCGAAGATGCCGCCCGATCCACTTGAAGAACAACTCGACCTGCCATCGCGCCCGACGCGGTTCCGCAATGGCGAGGGGCGGCATAATAAGGCCGCCGGCTCGGAACGCGAGTGTTTTTCCCCGATCCCCGTCGCGACACTTGACGCGTCGCATGTGATCGGGATGCCCGATGGACGCGCGATGGCCCGCCGGCCTGACAGCCTGATCACAGATCACTCCCGTACCGCGGTCAACGGGGCTGGAATGCAGACGACGGGGTTTTGCGTTCTTCCCGGCTCCGGGAACGAAAAAACCTCCATGACGGCGCATGTGATGCAGACGTTTGAAATCGAGACAGGCGCTGTCCATGATGCAAAAGGCCCCCGCCTCGGGCAGCAACGCGTCCAGGATGTTCACA
>JAPOTF010000008.1 GCA_026709325.1 Roseovarius sp. | reverse complement strand
CCACAATAGCGTGCCGGCAGACGCGGGCCGGAGATAGTCGCACCCCAGCCCGCCGAACGATACGGAACGATACGGATGGCCGGCCCCAATCTTTACCCGACCCAATCTTTTGAAAGGAGACCCATCATGAAACAGACACTTCATCGACTCTGCGCCGGGATCGGAGGCTGCGCGGCCATCGCGGTGCTGGCCCTTGTGCCGGCACAGGCGATAAGAACACTGCGGACCCGAGATAGAAACCCGGATCAGGAAAGGAATGGGAGCATGAAGATGTGTGGATGGATGAGCTTGAGAGGTCTGGGATCTCTGCGAGATCTGTGGGTCGGTTGTGTCCGGAGCTCTTTATCGGGCTCGTGTTCCGGCGCCGGTCGGGTCGCACTGGTTGCACTGGTTGGATGGATGTCAGCCGGGTATGCGGCCCATGCAGCTAATGTGACGGTGACGGAGGGCGAGACGGCGCGGTTCCAGATCACGGCAACCCCGAAATCGGGCAACGGCGCGTCCAGCCGCGTCCGCATCTGGTATGACACGGACGGCGGCACGGCGGTTGAGGGAACGGACTACCAGACGGCGCATTCCTGGGCGCACTTTGTCCAGGCCTGGAGCGGAAGTCCGGTGACGATCTCGGTGCCGACCTTCGAGGACGCCGCCGTTGAGGGCGACGAGACCTTCAACATCCGGATACGGAAAATTGAGGTTTGGGTTCCTCAAAGGTGGAACGCGGGCTACTGGAGACCCAATCCGAATTCCAAATGGAAGATCAGTGGCGTAACGTCCGCGACCATCATCGATGCCACGCCGCAGGAGCATGAGTCCAACGAACATCAGTCTTACGAAGACGAGAAGTACGGCGAGGGGTATACGGGCCAGACGTTTGGTGAATGACGGTGAATGACCGCGCGCCCACCCCCGATCCAATCTTTACCAGACCTAAATCTTTGAAATGAGTACCATCATGAAACAGACACTTCATCAACTATGCGCCGGGGTCGGATGTTTTTTAGTAATCTCAACATTTGTGCTGTTTTCAGCACAGAATTCTGCGGCACAGCATGTAGGAGGTTTTTCTTCACCGGATCCGGAACCCGTTGGCCCTGATATTGTACCTAACATCTGTTGATCGACGTAATCAGCTGTGTGTTGAAGAGTGGCGTAAGTCGTATGCTTACACCGAACAGGCTTGTAGAGCAGAATCGGTTCGTTGGGATTCGTATACAATAAATGCTCTTTTCCTTAAGTATAGTAATGAAGAAGCATTTCACATGAAACATTCGAACTGTCACATAAAGGCCAGATGCATAAAAGGGACGCAAGTGTTAGGAGTTGCCAAATACTATTCTAAAATACAGTATCAGAATGTTGATAAACTTCGTCGTTGTGAAAATCCTGCTACCGAATTGAACACGCATTGCGACCCGTTGACACAGGAAGAACTTAATGTAGCAGTCGACGAATATTTCGATGCGCTGAACCAACCACAAAACAATTCCAATCAACCCACTTATCAAAGTCAAAGCAGCGGTAGCTGGAGGAATTAATACGAGCATGCGACCCGGCGCGTAACCAGTAACGGGGGTGCTGACAGTTCCGGATTGAGTCCGGACAGTCTCGCCCATCTGCCAACGATTCCCATCTGGCACACACAGGCACACGGGGCGGCTTCGGTCGCCCTTTTTTGTTGTCGACCACCGCTTCGGCCGAACATGAAAAATCATTCGACTTTTCTGGTTTCATCGAATTTGGTAATTCATATCCCAGTTCTGAATCAATAATTTGTTACTTAAGTGTATAAGTCCCCAAACAAAGGGCTTCTCCGATCAATGATTATCGGAATATATTTACGGAACAAACACGTCTCTCAAAACATCCCCCGCCAAAGTCAAAATCTTGCCGTTTTTGACCCCCTTCGTGCGTAATGGGCCTTTTACGCACGAAAGGAGCTGAATCGGTTATGCTGGGCTAAAACCCAGATCAATACCGCTTGTCCGCTTACGGTCGTGCCGCCCTTCAATCCTTGAAAGAACCGTGAAAGTCATCCAAGAACGCCACTCGGCTGGACCCACATCCTGTTCACAGGTGGATACCGCTGGCGCAGAAGGGCGCCCAAAAACGCTAGAGTGTCATTTCGCACTGAGCCGGAATCAACCTCAAACACCCTGTTTTTTGACCTTAAAAAGTTTCCTATAAATACCGTTATAGTGAATTAAACCTATTCAAAACCTAAGTCGAAAAGTCGCCTCAAACCAACCGAAATCACGTCAATCCCTTCTCAAGACAATCCGTCACTTATTTATTGAGCAGAACCCTCATCCTTTACAATTTTTGGCAGAAACGGAATCAAATTGCAATCGTCCACGTCTTCAACGCGACATTGCGTGCCGTGCTCAACAATCTGGTTGTAGATGATCTGCCGCTTTGCCATGTTTTCTTCTTTGGTCAACCCATATGCCGAATTTGCAATATCGGCATGGCTGGGTCTTTTGAACGATCCATCTTCTTCAACCTTGCACGGCGTTTCAAAAACACACATGGCACCTAAACCGTCAACATTCATACGGACCGCAGAGACCGGAAAATCTACCACGGAAAGCAGTCCACCATACATCGGTTCACGTTCGGATTGGTAATTGTGAAGAAGAGACGCACTGTATTCAAGTTCCTTGGCAGATGAGTGAGTCAAGCGCACCACCGACAGCTCTGTGGTAAATGCTCTCTTTAAGGACTGAGGCTTAAAAGGTCTCTCTTTGCGTTGAGCATGGCGTTTTCCTTTGATATCAGATGTGGAAGTCAGGAAAAGTCGCACCTTCTCTTCATGTTTTACGGGACCAGGACTTCCAGCTGAAGATTGCGCACCCTCACATCCGCATTGCGGATGGCGGGCGGCGAGTTCTTCTACATCGAGTTCATGCTCGCAAAACAGATCAAGAGCGACTCGCCTTGCATCGGCACCCATAAATGAACTCAATTAACCCAAATGGTCTTTGAATTGCGAAAGAGCTTGACCTATGTCCTTTGGCGCCGTTGTGTCGAACCGGCCTGTGCAAACAACTTTTTTATTGTGAACAATCGAGAATATGGCGTTTCTCTTACCAATGATTCCGACACCACCAAGAACAAAACCATCCTCATCATAAAGCTCAAGCGCAATGCTTCCGTCAGTTCCGACACCAGGTTCGGGTATGAAACTGCAAGCGGGCCAATTCTCCAAGACAGCGAGCGCATCCTCAATCATATCTTCAGAAGCATCCATGTTTTGAGTCAAGCGGGAATTTGGTCAGTCATTCCCGCTAACTTTTCTTTTTCGCAAACCATGCCTTTCTCCATGAAAAAGCTGATTTTTAATGATTTTTTTTGCCGCACAGGTATAAAAATTCCTGCAAAGCCAGACAAAAAGTCTACGAAAAAAATTTTCAAAAAACCTCGCAAGCCATTGAATAATTTAATGAAAAAAATTAGCGGGAATTACTGGAATTTGGTCTTTTTTGCGGTTTTTTTTCACCCCTGGATTCGGTTTTCCACAATCCGTCCACAGCCCTGTCCACAGGCGGGCGACCGTCCGGACGCGCCGATCCGCCCGCCGAGACGTCGCGGCCGGCCGATCTGGAGACGGTTCGGCGAGGGTGCGGAAGGCTTCCGCG
>JAPOTF010000028.1 GCA_026709325.1 Roseovarius sp. | reverse complement strand
AGACAGGTTAGCTGCATATGAACCAAACAGCCAGCCGGCAATCGGTTTTGATCAGGCGCGAGTGGGACGTCTTCCCAATCAGCGGCAATGGGCTTCGCCACCATGAGGCCGAGGCATTTCTGAGGAGTGCCGAAAGAGCCGCAAAGGATCTCAGACGGGGCCAAGGCGCGGTACTCAATCGCATTGCCGGAGGCCTCAAAGCGGGCCAGGTCTGCGGGGTCTTGAGCCGCCAGGGCCGATCTTTGGAAATCCTTCCAAAAATCGACGGCACAGGTTCAGAGAGCCGGCTGGCTCTCATACGGATGCTTTCCGTTGTAAACGATCTTCGAATTTCAGACGGTGAGCTGGCGCATCTGCAGACGCAGCGGCGTGACCTTCTTGAACTGCTTGTTATGCTCTTCGCCCGCAAGCTGGCGAAAGCGATGAAGGGTGGGCTGCAGAGGCAATACAAGCGGCATGTGGATGACCTTCCTTATGTGCGCGGCACCATCAACATCGGGCAACAGCTCGCCAAGCGACCTGTCGCCCCGACAAAGCTCTTCTGCGAGTTTGATGAACTCTCTGAAAACACGCCGCTGAACCGTCTGCTGAAGGCGGTGGTTCTGCGCTTGCTTGGCATCAGCCGGAGTTCCGAGACGCAAAGGCGCCTGCAGATAATCCTCGATGTGTTTCGAGATGTTGGCCGATCCCGCAACCCATTTGCGGAACCAATTCAATTTGACCGAAGCGCGGCGGCGTTCGCAGACATCATACCCTTGGCGCGACTGCTGCTTGGCGGCCACTGGCAAAACACGACTTCGGGAGACACGACCGGCACGGCGCTGCTATTCCCAATGAACGACCTGTTTGAACGGTATGTTGCGCGCCGTGCCCGCCAGACACTTGGAAGCGGCGTTTATATACAGCATGCTCAGCATCATGCGTTGAGCGACAAGCTCTTCCGCATGATCCCAGACATTGTCATCGATTATAAAGGTGAACCGGTCATCATCGATACGAAGTGGAAGCGGCTCAATCCCGCCGACAAGAAGAGGCTTGCCGTTGCTCAATCAGACATCTATCAGATGATGGCCTACGGCCATCGCTATGCGACCTGCGAATCCAGACCGCGACTTGTGCTCCTTTATCCACACCATGAAGCCTTGCGGGAACCGGAAGGCGTACTGCGTCAATGGACTGTGAAAGGCTCCGGACTGCCTCTTGCGATCGCCACCGTTGATATTTCGAAGCGGCGCGCGCCAGAGCAGTGGCGAGATCTATTTGAGCAGATAGGCCCGCGCCCAACTCCAGCACAGCCCACCGGCGAGATGCCCGGCGTCGGACATTCGTGAGATATTCCGCCAGAGCTTCAGTCCGCTTTATCCGCTCGGGTCGCGTGAAAACGCTTTTGGAAACGCTTGACATAATTACCGATATCCATGGCCAGGCATACAAGCTTTGGGGGCGTCTGGCCGCTCTTGGCCATTCGCGGAAGAAGGGGATCTGGGGGCATTCCGATCCTGATCGGATCCGTGCGCTCCCAGGCGACTTGACTGCGACTCGCGCGGAAACGCCGCGGTGCAAAAAGGGGAGATAAAGGGCTTATCGCGTTTGACTGGATGGCATGGATTTATCAGCCAAAGATTCAATCGGGCCGATCCAGCCAGCAGGCAATAATTTAAATGGCGGTGGAGCGCTAGTGGATAGAATTATTCATTTAATTCCATTTCTCTAGGCCCCTGAGAGCCTCTCTTCAAGGCCCTCGGAATTCCCGCTCCAGCGAAACGTCTAGGCGATATTGGCGTTGTGGTGTTCCATTTAGCCATCTATTGCCCCGATGCACTCGTCGAGCGAGTCGAAGAACGCGCCCTTAAGCCTTTGTCGCGCCGGGAACCGCAATATCACAATCAGCAAAAGGAAATTTTTGTTTTGAACTAAACACTAGACGCTACCTCTTGCTTCAAATCTTGGCAGCATGGCGGAGAAATCTTTTCCGTGACCAGCCTCTTCCTCAACGAATTTCCTGTAGAGTTCCATTGCCTCTTTGCCCAGCGGGGTGTCGGCATCAACGCTTTCGGCGGCTTGTCTGGCCAGCCGCAAGTCCTTTAGCATAAGCTCGGAGGCAAAACCGGGCCTGTATCCGTTGTCGGCAGGCGAGACTGGACCTATGCCGGGAGCTGGACAATAGGCATTCATTGACCAGCTGTATCCGGACGATGTGGAAACGACATCAAACATTGCCTTCCGGTCAAGGCCCAGTCTGTCCGCAAGGGCAAAGGCCTCGCAAGTGACAATCATTGTCGCGCCCAGTATCATGTTGTTGCATATCTTTGCGGCCTGACCATTGCCGCAGGGACCGCAATGAACAGCTTTGCTTCCCATGATTTGAAACAGTTCTCCGGCAATGTCCAAACCGGTTTCATCCCCGCCGACCATAAATGTGAGCGTGCCCGCGGCCGCTCCCGCAATTCCACCGGACACGGGCGCGTCAAGCGGCAGCAGGCCAGCGGCCGTTGCCATTTTCGCGACATCGCGCGCGCTATTGACATCAACGGTGGAGCAATCGAGCAAGACGGACCCCCTGTCCATTGCCGGAACAATCTGCTCCGCCACTTTACGCAGGACGTTCCCGTCCGGCAGCATGGTAATTACAACCTTGGCGTCCCGTGCCGCCTGCGGTGCCGAATCCGCGGCCGCAACGCCATCCACCACGACATTTGCCGTGTCATATCCAATGACATCATGTCCGGCTGAAGCCAAATTCGACGCCATTGGAGCGCCCATATTGCCAAGTCCAACAAAACCGATTCTCATGTTCGGCAACCTTTCCATTTAAAATTTGGGCATGGGGTCTTCAAATGGTCTCAGCATGCCTGATATTTTCTCGTTTGGCGGATCTTCAAGATCGTGACTCCACTTTGGAGAACGGTCCTTGTCGATTACCGCGGCCCGGATGCCTTCAAGAAAATCGCCTTCATCCATTGAGCGATGCGTAAAACGGTATTCAAGTTCAAGGGCGGTCCGAATATTCGGCGCGTGATTGCGAAGACGATTTATGATTTCGATCGCGCATCCCATGGACAAGGGGGAATTGCGTGAAAACGCTGAAAGGACTTCCCTGGTGAAACCGCATTTTTCGGATTTAACCGATTCGAGTATTTCAGCAAGGGTTTCACCGCGAAAGTGCCTGTCTATGGCTTCCGCAAGTTCGCCAAATCTGCCTTTTGGCGGCGATTCCGCAGCCTCCGATATCAGCGCCAGATTGCCGGAGCGAGATAGCGACTCCTTGATCCCGGACCATTTTTCGGCAGGTATGTAGGTATCGGCAAAACCCGCGTAAATCGAGTCGGCGGGACCATGTCTGGCACCGGTTGTCGCGGCATATTTTCCCATATGGCCCGGCGCCTTTGCAAGAATGTGAGAGCCGCCGACGTCCGGAACGAGTCCAATGGCGCATTCGGGCATGGCAATTCTGGTGCTTTCGCACACGATGCGGTGGGAGCCGTGACAGGAGATTCCCACTCCGCCGCCCATTACGTATCCCTGCATGAACGCAACATATGGCTTGGGGTAGCCGTCAATCATTGCATTCATGGAATATTCCTCGCGCCAAAAATTTCGCGCGTATTCGTAATCTCCCCTCACGCCTCTTTCATATATTTCCTGAATGTCTCCGCCCGCGCAAAAGGCCCTGTCTCCTTCGGCGTCAATTATGACCATTTCAACGCTGTCGTTCGCAGCCCAGTCTGTTATGGCCTCTTTGATTGCCATGCACATATTGTATGTCATGGCATTGAGCGCCTGTGGCCGGGCAAGCGTAATTCTTCCGGCAACACCGCAGGTTCGAATTGTTACGTCGCTCATCGCTCCGCCAGCAAATGTCTGGAAATTATAAGTCTCATGATTTCATTTGTGCCTTCAAGAATCTCGTGCACGCGCAGGTCGCGCACCAGTTTTTCAATGCCGTAATCGGCGAGATATCCATAGCCGCCATGAAGTTGAAGGCATTGGTTGACAATCCTTGACCCCGCCTCGGTAACGAATTTTTTGGCCATAGCGCAGTATTTGGCCGCATCGCCGGCGCCGGTGTCAAGCTTCCAGGCGGCCTGTCGCAAAAAAACGCGCGATGCCTGCAGGTCGGTTTCCATATCCGCCAGTCGAAATTGAAGCGCCTGAAACTGCGAAATGGATTTCCCAAATGCGTGGCGCTCTCTCATGTAGTCCCGGGTCGTGTTCATTGCATGCTGCGCGGCTCCAAGCGAGCAGGCGGAAATGTTGAGTCTTCCACCATCAAGGCCCGCCATTGCATATGTAAAGCCGCTGCCTTCCAGGCCGATGAGATTCTCGTATGGAATTTTGCAATCGTCAAATTGGACTTGCGCGGTTGGTTGTGAACGCCATCCCATTTTGTCCTCCATACTTCCAAATGAAAGTCCGGGGGCGCCGTCTTCAATATACATGCAGGAAATTCCCTTTGGACCTTCACCGCCTGTTCTGACCATGGCTACATAGGCATCGGAGTATCCTCCACCGGATATGAAGGCCTTTGCGCCATTTAGAATGTAACCTTCATTGGTGCGTTCGGCGCGCGTTTTCAAGGCGGATGCATCCGACCCGGAACCGGGTTCGGTCAGACAGTAGGACAGAACCGTGTCCATGCGGATGATGCCTGGCAGCACCCGCTGCCTGATCTCTTGATCGCCATAGCTGTCGATCATTTTTGCGCACATGTTGTGGATCGAGAGAAATGCGGCCACAGATGGGCAGGCCATGGACAGGGCTTCGAAAACCAGTGTGGCGTCAAGCCTGCCGAGTCCAGTTCCCCCCGACTCTTCGGAAACATACAGCGCGCCAAAACCAAGTTCGCCAATTTCCGCCCATAGCTCCTTTGGGATGGTGCCGGCAAGCTCCCATTCTCTGGCATGTGGCGCGATATTTTCCCGCCCAAAGGCGTATGCCATGTCAAATATGGCATTTTGTTCTTCCGAAAGGCCAAAATTCATTCAAGTGGCTCCCGTGGATTGCAATTAGTGACTACATGGCCGCAAATGCTCATTTCAGGGCTGCCATCGAGATCAGGCAGGTGAATTTCGATGATGAATCCGCATGGGTTTCAATATGCCGCATCGCTCCGATTACCGTGCTTGGGGATACCCTATAAATCCGCATGAAATTCTTCAATCAAATGTTCCACCACGGCTTTTAGGGCCTGCCTGTTTTCATCGCCCGAAAAAATTCGCTCTTTGTAGATTTCTCTCTGCCGGTCCGCGCTGTTGCCATGTTTAACGATTTCACGTATTTTCTCGATTTCATTTGCCGATTTGAAATGGCGCGCGTCCTGCTCGACCAGTTCAAGAAGCTCTTCAACAAGGTTGGATACGGGCACGATCTTGTTGATTCCAAAATCTATCAGGCCTTCGTTGATCCCATATCGCTGCGCCCGCCAGCGGTTTTCGGTAATTAGAAACGTGTCGTAAATCCGCCATTTCAGATTTTGCGTTGACAGTCGCCACAGCATGCGCGCAATTGCCTGGGTCAAGGCCGCCAGCGACAGTCCATGCTCGAGTCTTGGCTGGACATCAAATATGCGCGCCTCCAGCGTTGGAAATCTCGCCGAAGGCCGCAGATCCCACCATATTTTTGAACTGTCCTCCACAATGCCAATTTCAACGAGGTCCGAAATGGATTTTTCGTATTCGCCAAAACTCACCATGTTTGGAGGCACTCCCGTTCTTGGCATGGTGTCGAATACGGAAAGACGATAGCTGTCCAGTCCCGTGTCTCTTCCAAGCCAAAACGGAGAAGAGCACGACAGCGCGAGAAGATGAGGAAGAAAATAGCTTAGCTGGTTCATAATGTCTATTCTGCGATCTGGTGAAGAGATGCCCAAATGCACATGCATGCCGCAAATAAGCATGCGCTGCACAACCAGAGCCAGATCTGAAGACAGGATGTTGTAGCGCTCCTTATCGGTATGGTGCTGATCACGCCAGTCGGAAAATGGATGAGATCCAGCGGAAATGGGAACGAGGTTGTACTTCGCGGCATGTTTGCTGATGCTGCCGCGCAAACGCTTAAGGTCTTCTCTAGCCTCTTCAATTCCGGGCCAAACCTTTGATCCGATTTCGATCTGGCATTTGAGAAATTCAGGTGAAACCTGGCCCTCGAGCTCGGCTTCGCAGGCTTTCCACATTTCCGGTGGCGCATTCTGCAAAGCCAGATTGTCGCGATTTACGAGCAGATACTCCTCTTCAATGCCAATTGTGAATTCCGGTGTAGATGTGTCCATTCCGGGTTCTCCCGAATCTTTTGTTCGCTGCTGGACGATGCCGGTCACCCAATGGCCAGTTCGTCCATAACGGCGGCATTAGCTATGAAGTTGATGGCAAGGATAAAATGCGCGGCATCCTATTCCATTGCCCTGAAGTTGAACTCTCCACCTTCCTTGATGCCTGAAGGCCAGCGCGCGGTTACGGTTTTGGTCCGCGTGTAAAACCGGAACGAATCCGGGCCATGCTGATTCAGGTCTCCAAACATCGACTTTTTCCAACCGCCGAATGTATGGTAGGCGAGGGGGACGGGGATCGGCACGTTTATTCCCACCATGCCGATATTTATTCTATGCGTGAAATCGCGGGCGGTATCGCCGTCCCGAGTGAATATCGCCACGCCGTTCCCGTATTCATGATGCATTGCAAGGCCGATGGCCTCCTCATAGGAGCCTGCGCGCACGCATGACAGCACGGGGCCAAATATCTCCTTTTTGTAGATATCCATATCCGGAGTAACTCTGTCAAAAAGATGAGGACCGACGAAAAAGCCGTTTTCATATCCCTGCAAGGTAAAATTGCGGTTGTCGACCACAAGTTCGGCACCCTGATCGACCCCCGACTGGATGAGATCGAGGATGCGCTCTTTTGATTCGGGGGTTACGACCGGGCCAAAATCAACATCGTCACCAGATGTGTAGGGAGCCACGCGAAGCCTTTCAATGCGCGGCACAAGTTTTTCGATCAACCGGTCAGCGGTTTCCTCGCCTACCGGCACGGCCACGGACACGGCCATGCATCGTTCACCGGCCGCGCCGTAACCGGAACCCACCAGTGCATCCGCAGCCTGATCAATATCCGCGTCCGGCATTACCACAAGGTGATTTTTTGCACCGCCAAAACACTGCGCGCGTTTGCCGTTTGCCGTTGCGCGGCTGTATATGTATTGCGCCACCGGCGTGGATCCCACGAAGGAAACACCTTGAATCAGTTCGCTGCAAAGCAAGGCGTCCACGGCTTCCTTGTCCCCGTTTACCACCTGAAACACACCTTTGGGCAATCCCGCTTCGACAAACAGCTCAGCCAGCATTAGCGGCACCGACGGGTCGCGTTCGGATGGTTTCAACACCACTGCATTGCCGCAGGCAAGAGCGGGGCCGACATGCCAGAGAGGCATCATTGCGGGAAAATTGAAAGGCATGATTGCCGCCACAACTCCAAGCGGCTGTCGCATGGAAAACATGTCTATACCGGGACCGGCATCGTCCGTGTATTCGCCTTTAAGCATTTGAGGAGCCCCGATGCAGTACTCGATAACTTCAAGTCCTCGCTGCAAATCCCCTTTTGCGTCCGGCAAAGTCTTGCCGTGCTCGCGGCTAAGCGCCTCGGCGAGTTTTTCCATGTTGAGGTTGATCAGGCCAACCATTGCCATCATTACTCGCGCGCGACGTTGCGGGTTTGTGGCACCCCAGGCGACTTGCGCTTTTGCTGCCTCTTTTACCGCTTCATTTGTTTCATAATCGCTTGCCATTGGACATTGCGCCTGCACCTCCCCAATTGCCGGGTTGTAGACATTCGAAAAACGCCCCGATGTACCATTGACATGATTGCCATTGATGAAATGAGTCAATTCCTGCATTGGATCCCTCCTGGAAATTGCTGCGCATATTAGTGAATCGAACATGGATGATAAAGAGACAAATGCATTTGAGCTTGTCTTTGCAGCGTCGGAATTCACAGCGGCGGATTGCAGCGACATTTTTATGCTCGGGTGGTCTTTGCGCGATTTTCGCGTGATCTCGGCGATGTCGCATGCAATGGGTATGACGTGGCGCCAAACCGCATTGCGTGTCACATTCGCTGATTTCGCGCCATGATCGCGATCCAAGTCAAATCATCGAATTCACCTGTTATGACGGGATGCGCCTCGAAACTTTCCCTTCAAGAAGGATGTTCAGCAGAGTTGTTTTGCCATGATGAGAAAATCCGCTGGCAATTTCACATGGACAGCTGAGCAGTTTTTAGCGACTTAGCGCCTGCGATATTGTGGTCGCGTTATGGCGTATCATATCGATATATGTGGATGCCGGGCCGTCCTTGTCCGAGAGCGCATCAGAATAGAGCGTACCACCGATTGCCGCACCTGTTTCATTTGCGATTTGCTCTAATATCCTGTTGTCGGTAATGGATTCCACGAAGACGGCGGAAATTTTTTCTTCGCGGATTTGCGTAATCAATCTGCTCACATCTGCCGCTGAAACCTCACTTTCCGTGCTCAGCCCCTGAGGCGCTGTAAACGAAAGACCGTAGGCATCCGCAAAATAACCAAAGGCGTCATGCGAGGTAACCACCGTGCGCTTGTCGTCTCGCACGGACTCCATCATGGCTTTGACTTCCGTTGCGAGCGCGTTAAGTTCGTTCACATAGCTTGCGCGATTGGCGTGGTAATCGCCTGCATTGGCGGGGTCGGCCTCTGCGAGACCCGCAGTTATATTGTCTACGTAAACAACCGCGTTCTCAATGCTATGCCATGCGTGCGGGTCATATGCCCCGTGATCGTGCCCATGATGCTCATGGCCGTGCTCGTCGTGCTCGTTGATTTCGGCATGCTCCTTTTCATGGCCATGATCATGATGCTCGGCCTCGGCATGCTCCTCTTCGTGATCGTGGTCATGCTCCTCTTCATGGCCATGCTTTTCATGTTCTTCATGCTCTTCATGATCATCCTCATCAAAGGCAATCGGCTCAATGCCGGTTGTGACCGTGACTGTTGATCCTTTGAAGTCAGCCGCTTCGGCGAGGCGTTCCAGCCAGCCTTCAAACTCGAGACCATTCATAAACAGGATATCCGCCTCTGCCACTGCCCGGGCCGCTTGCGGCGTCGGTTGATAAACATGGGCGTCGCCATTCGGTCCTACAAGGGTTGTCAGCGCCACATGCGCGCCACCGATTCTTTCCACCATGTCACCAATTATGGAGAAGGTGGCTACAACGGGAACGGGTTCATCCGACAAGGCCGCAATTGGCTGCGCCATGCAAAAGGCGGCTGCAATACTGGCAGAGCCAAGAAGGGAACGGCGAGATGTCATGTTTTTTCCTTTCAGGTTTAATGGTTTTGGCGTGAGAGAGTTTGCGCCATTATTCCTCCTGCAGGACCGAGGAGGATTGACAGTCCATAGACAATGCCGGCGACGAGAATGATCGCCGGGCCAGAGGGAAGGCTGTAGTGGAAAGACAAAAGCAGGCCGATAAGGCTCGACATTATGGCAATGAGCGCCGCCGAGATGATCAACCCGCCAGTCACGTCAGACCAGAAACGGGCGGCGGCCGCGGGAAGGATCATTATGCCAACCGCCATCAGAGTTCCAAGCGCATGGAACCCGGCGACCAAATTCATAACGACCAGGGCAAGGAAGGTGAAATGCGTGGCGGCGCTGAGTTTGCTGACAGATTTAAGGAATTGCGGATCGACGCACTCGAGAACCAGGGGTCGAAAAAAAAACGATAGGACAATTACGGAAAGGCTTGCAAAGGAACACAGCAGAATGAGTGCCGCATCATCCAGCGCCAGTACCGTGCCAAACAGAATGTGCATCAGATCCACATTGCTGCCGCGCGTCGATACGATGAGCACGCCAAGCGCCAGTGAAATTATGTAAAAGGCGGCTAGACTTGCATCTTCACGCAAGATCGTTGCCCGCGCCACGAAGCCAGACGCAAGCGCCACAACCATTCCGGCGATCAGTCCGCCAATGGTCATCGCGCCCAGTGACAAACCGGAAACGAGATAGCCAATGGCCGCGCCGGGCAAAACGGCATGTGCCATGGCGTCGCCAGTCAGGCTCATCCGCCTTAGCATCAGAAAAACACCAATCGGCGTGGCGCCCACCGAAACGGCGATGCAGCCAAGCAGGGCGCGGCGCATAAAGCCGAAATCTGCAAACGGCGCGAAAAAGGCATCCCAAATCATGCTACATTCCTGCCGCAGACGTGTGGGGTGCTGGCACAGGCCTCACACATTTGGCGAGCGCGGAACTGATTTTCGGCTGTAAGGACTTGCCGGGTCGGACCATGCGCCACAAGCTCGCGCGCCAGCATCAGGGTTTGCGGAAAATGCGCTCGAACAGTGGAAACGTCATGGAGAACGGCAAGCACCGTTCGGCCTTCGCTGTGCCAGCGCTTAATGACATTTACGAGGTCGGCCATTGTTTTGGCATCAATCGCCGTGAAGGGTTCGTCCAGAAGAACCAGTTTGGCGTCTTGCAGCAGGAGTCGCGCAAACAGCGCGCGTTGCGCCTGGCCACCCGACAGGGAACCTATTGGACGTCGTTCAAAACCCGTGAGTCCCACAGCGGAAATGGCTGCGTCAACACGCGCCCGATTTGACCGTCCAAGTCGGCTGAAGGCTCCTATTTCACGCCAGAGACCCATGGCCACAAGGTCGATCACGGAAATTGGAAAACTGCGGTCTATCTCGGATTGCTGCGGTAAATAGGAAATGTCGTCTTTGCAAAATCCATTGATCTCTATCCGTCCGTCAAGAGGCTGCAATGCACCTGTCACGCACTTGAGAAGGGTCGATTTTCCTGCGCCATTGGGTCCAACCACCGCGGTTAAACTGCCTTTGGAAATCTCTGCCTGCAGGTGATGCACTGCCGGCAGGCGATCGTAGCCCAAAGTCAGGTTTTGAAATGCGAGCACTGCCGTCATACCGTCCCCGGTGTGGTTGTGGCCCATAGAAATCCAAGCCAGACAAGGGCGGCGATAAGCAATGCAATTGAAAGGCGAGATCCTGCGCCCATCAGGAGTAATCGAAGAGTCTTGCCGTCGAAACTCATTGCGGAACCCGCCTTGTTCCGCGGGACGCGCATGTTCCGTGCACTTTGATCATATGACGCGTGGCGGCGAATCCGGTCTGCTTTATGACTGATGAAAGTTTTGATGTCAGGTTCAGTGCAGCATTTTCCTCAATTGACCCGCAATCGCCGCGGATTGAAAAGATGGACGCATGTTTCCGCGAGTCGCGCTGACAGACGATATGGGCGTCAAGCGGTTCCAAACAATTAACGCCCACCCGTTTAGTTAACGCGGTCAAGGCTCCATAAACAGTGGGCGACGCTGTTTTTGCATTGGTTTCGCGCGGTTCTGGAAGGATATCGCAGGCTGAAAGTGGTTCGGCATGTCGGCGCATGGTTTAAGGCATCTTGTCCTGCAATGTTTCGCCGCGTTTTTTCATTTTTCAATCCCATTCACGCGAACTGCGGATGTTACATTATAATATAACGTAATTGGGGTTCAATCGCTTTCTTCAAAAACGGACAAAATTTTTCCATGCCGATTGTCGATAAAGCGGCACATGGGAAACTGCCGGGATTTTCTTTAAGGGGTTGTGCCAAACATAATAAATTAATAACTTTAGTGGAATATAAAACGGATAATACTGGAGCGTCTCGAATGCTGGTGCATCAAATCCTCAAATCAAAGGGGAACGACGGTGTTCTCACAATTAATCCCAAATCAACAATCGAAGAAGCCATAGGAATTTTGGCTGAAAGAAGAATAGGGGGGCTTGTCGTTTCAAGTGACGGCGCATCGGCTCGGGGAATTATATCTGAACGAGATATCGTTCGAACCATGGCTCTTCGCGGACAAGGCTGTTTGAAGGATAAGGTGGAGGATATAATGACCAGGAATCCGGTATGCTGCAAGCGACAGGATACTTCGGAATCCGTCCTCATTAAAATGACAGATGGCAGGTTTCGCCACATGCCAGTTGTGGAAGAGGGCAAACTTGTTGGCATTGTGACAATCGGCGATGTTGTAAAAGCCAGACTCATGGAACTTTCCATGGAAAAAGACGCGCTTCAGGGAATGATCATGGGGCATTAAATCAATCGTGAATAAAAAGGCGGTTGCATATGGCTGCATTCAAATGTTTTGAATGCGCAATTATATAATGGAGCATGTTAATGCGTATAGGCTTGTACCCAGGAACATTTGATCCCATTACTTTTGGTCATACGGATATAATCACCCGGGCCTGCTCGCTTGTGGACAGACTTGTAATCGGCGTTGCGATCAACCGGACCAAGGGGCCATTGTTTACCCTTGAGGAGCGGGTGGCAATGGTTGAAGCCGAATGCGGGCACATAAGCAGATTAAAGGGAATGGAAATAGTTGCCCACCCGTTTGAAAACCTGCTGATCGACTGCGCTCGCGAGGTTGGCGCAACGTTGATAGTCCGCGGATTGCGCGCGGTTGCGGATTTTGAATACGAGTTTCAAATGGCCGGCATGAACCGAACACTGGACGACAAGATCGAAACCGTTTATTTGATGGCAGATGCGCCCCGTCAGGTGATTGCCAGCAAACTTGTCAAGGAAATCGCGAGTTTGAATGGCGATATCGGGCAATTCGTGCCAGACTCGGTGGTCAAGCCTTTAATGGGAAAATTTCAGTAGAGTCTAAAACCATTCGCAAATGGCCCATGCGCCAACCTCCGGTCAAGTGCAATCATAATCCCGGCAGTCATTCCCGTCGGCCTTTGCTTTTCGCAGACCATGCCTTGCTCCGTGAAAAACTGATTTTAAATGATTTTTTTGGTGTATAAGTCTAAAAATTCCCTTCAAAATCAGGTAAAGGACCTGCAAAATTTTTCAAGAGACTTCGCGGCTCATTAAATGCTTTTAGGGAAAAAGTTGTCGGAAATTGCTTTAGTCTTGGTCAAATGCATTGGAATCCGCATTGATAAAATGATTTCAGACTGTGACTAAGGCCATTGCAGTTGGCAATCCTATAACTGATGAATGACATTCCGAACATGATTGTCAACACAATGATCCCATGACAACTGCAACATCGGCCATTCGGCATGAAAAACCCCATTCATTGTCATACCATGCCAATACCCGAACCAGTCGTTCTCCAACCACCCTGGTTTGATCTGGTGCAAAAATTGAGCTTTCCTCGGTATGGTTGAAATCTATGGAAACCTTTTTCTCCGGGTCGTAGGCGACAACCCCTTTCATTGATCCTGATGCCGCCTTTTGCATCACCATGTTTACTTCATCGACAGTAACGTTGCGCTTTGCGATAAATGCAAGATCCACTGCGGAAACATTTGGCGTGGGTACCCGTATGGCGGATCCGTCCAACCTGCCATTTAGTTCCGGCAGCACTTCACCAAGGGCCTTGGCTGCCCCCGTTGAGGTGGGAATCATTGACATTGCCGCCGCTCTTGCGCGGTAAAGATCCTTGTGGCGGCGGTCGAGAGTGGGCTGGTCTCCAGTGTAGGCGTGAATTGTCGTCATCAACCCGCTTTCAATGCCGATCTCATTATTGAGAATCATTGCAATTGGGGCGAGGCAATTGGTGGTACATGAACCATTGGAGATCATTCTCTCTCCAGGTTTTAATTCTGAATGGTTCACACCGTAAACAACTGTCCTGTCAACATTTCTACCGGGAGCGGAAAGCAGAACCCTGGCTGCGCCCCTTTCAAGATGCCTTCCGGCCAATTTTCCGTCATTGAATTTTCCGGTGCATTCAAGAACGACATCAACCCCGGACCAGTCAAGTTCATCAATGTCATAGGTCGAAAACATTTCGATTGCACCATGTCCAAGATCAAGAGACCTGTCGTTAAACGTGATTTCGTTTGGAAAACGGCCGTGAACAGAGTCGTATTTGATCAAATGCGCCATGGTTTGAATCGGACCAGTGGCATTGCCCTTTACCACTCTTATGTCATCGCGGCCGCTTGTTGCTATATGAGCCAAAACACATCGGCCAATTCGTCCAAATCCGTTAATTCCAACATTTACAGTCATGACGATTCTTTACTTTGCGCATGTTTGGTTTGCGAGGGCGATATAATCGACTTTGATGGCATGTTAAAGACATGAACTCAAAATTGACGGAAGAAGGAATCAATGATTCAAGGCCTGTTCCATTATGCCCTTGCGGCAGATATGGGCCGAATGGAACCACCCGCTTTAATTCGGCAATAAAAGGGTATTATATACTTGAGCAAAAACTTGTTGCTGTAAAACGCTATTCGGAAAACCGCATCCGAACCGGAAATCCCAAAATCCTTCAAATCAACCCTTCAGTAATGGGAAACATGTTGAAAATGGGTCGGCATGAGCTGGCGGCTCGCGCCAGAAGGCAGGAGCGCGCCGGATCTTTCTTTCGATCTAAAGGCAACCTGCCGGAAGAGCGACATGGATGCGCCGGAGCGCGCCCTTGAAGTTGGGTTTTGGAGCGCCGGCAAGCGAGACCTGAACTGGCGTTTGAAGGGGTTGCGCGTCGAGCGCGGCGCCGGAGAATGCTGTTGGCGGTGAATTCGGGTTGCGCTGGCGATCGCGGTGTAGGCTACATCCATCCTCCCGACCCGAGAAAATGCATGCGGAGCGGACGATGTCGGCTTGGTCAAGTGTACAATTCCAATAAAACCATCACAGAAGCCTCTTTACTCTCTCGACAACCTCTTTCGCCGTTATGCCGAAATGCGCAAATAGCTCATTCGATGGGGCGGATGCCCCGAATCCATCCATGCCCACGAAATCGGATTTTGATTCCCTGCCCCTTTCTCCGCTAAGCCAACGGTCCCAGCCAGTGCGGCCGGCCGCTTCAATGGCAACACGGACCAAATTCCTTCCTGGCAATATCTTTTTTCGATATTCAAATGGCTGGTGCTCAAACAGTTCCCAGCAGGGCATCGAGACAACCCGTGTTCCAATGTTCTCCGCGTGAAGAATCTCGCGAGCCGCCATTGCAATGTGAACTTCCGAGCCGGTGGCAAGCAACAACACTCTGCGTGTTCCAACTGCATCGGCCATTATGTATGCGCCGCGTTTTGTTCGGTTTTCACTGGCGTATTTGACTCTCAAAGTTGGCAGACTTTGTCTCGTAAGCGAGAGCACGGAAGGCGTGTTTGCCGACTTAAGAGCGATTTCCCACGCTTCAGCGGTTTCAACAGTGTCGCATGGCCGAAAAACCATGGTGTTGGGTGTGGCCCGTGAAATCGCAAGATGCTCAACAGGCTGGTGAGTTGGACCGTCTTCCCCAAGACCGATCGAATCATGGGTCATCACGAATATGGTTGAAATTTTCATTAACGCGGCCAGTCGCATGGCCGGTCGGGCGTAGTCGGTGAAACACATGAATGTCCCGCCATATGGGCGAACGCCCCCATGCAGCGCCATGCCGTTCATAATCGCCGCCATTGCATGTTCGCGAATGCCGTAGTGAATGTAGCGCCCTTTGCGGCATGCGGGATTGAATACCTCCATGTCGTCCGAGCGCGTGTTGTTTGATCCGGACAGGTCTGCGGAGCCGCCAACGGTTTCCGGAAATATGGGATTGATTTCATTTAGCACCATTTCCAAAGATTTCCGGGTGGCGATTCTCGGTTTGGTTTTGGCAATCCGCGTTTTTATTTTCTTGATCTTGCTGTCAAACAAAACGGGCAATGCGGAATTCATTGCATTGGCGAATTCGGCTTGAATGCGCTTGCCAGACCGCATCATCCTGTCTTCCCAGCCGTGGCGTTTGCTTGAGCCGCGTCTTCCGATTTCCTCCCATTCGGCTTTTATTTCGGAAGGTGTTTCAAAGGGTCCATAATGCCACCCATAAGCTTGCTTTGCCGCCATGATCTGTTCGGGGTCTGTAAGCGCTCCATGCCCCTTGGACGTGTCCTGTGCCGCATGACCGAGAGCAATATGCGTTTTGCATGCTATCAATGTTGGGCTAGAGGATTTTTTTGCGTCATGAAGCGCCTGATTGATTGCAAGAGGGTCATGCCCGTCAATATTCATGACTTCCCATCTTGAAGCCCTGAAACGCTGTTCCTGGTCAGTGCGGTCCGCCAGATCAACCGTGCCGTCGATGGTTATGTTGTTGTTGTCCCATAGTACAATTAGCTTGCCCAGTTCCTGATGGCCTGCGAGGCTTATCGCCTCTTGACTTATCCCCTCCATCAGACACCCATCCCCGGCAATGACATAGGTGTAATGGTCGACAAACCTCTTTTTAAACCTTGCGCGCAGCATTTCCTCTGCAATGGCAAATCCCACCGCACTGGCCAGACCCTGACCAAGTGGTCCAGTCGTCGTTTCAATTCCCGGGTGCATGACATTCTCCGGGTGGCCGGCGGTAACCGATCCCAACTGACGGAAGTTTTTTATATCCCGTAAATTCATTCCTGGATATCCGGTAAGATAAAGCAGTGAATAAAGCAGCATTGATCCATGCCCGGCAGATAGTATGAATCGGTCGCGATCTGGCCATTCGGGAGCGGACGCGTCAAATTTAAGGTGCGCGTCGAATAGCACGGTGGCGACATCGGCCATGCCCATTGGCATGCCGGAATGACCTGAATTGGCTGCATGAACGGCATCAAGCGTTAACGCCCGTATTGCCGCCGCCTTGCGCCAGTGACCCGGGTGTTCTTTCTGCAGTGTGGCTATGTCCACTGTTTTATCCCCTTTAATTTGCGAACCATGGCGTCGTTTCAATACCAGTTTGGTTTTTTAGGTTCAAACACGAATGCAGATCGGGAATTTACGTTTGCCGGGAATTTGTCAATTGCCATTATGCGATATTTGAAATTTGGTCATTTGAGTCGGTAATCCGCATTGAAAAAATACGGGAAAATGTAAACGGATGCCTGCTCGTGAAACACGGATATGGGCTTTTTCAGAGAATCTGGCTCAGGAATTCCCGCGTTCTAGGGTCGCTGGCCTCGTTGAAGAAAGTTCCCGGAGGACCATGCTCAACAATTACGCCTCTGTCGGTAAAATATATGTGGTCGGCAACTTCACGCGCGAATCCCATTTCATGGGTGACCAGAATGCATGTCATGCCCTCTTCGGCAAGCTCGCGAATGGTGATCAGAACCTCCTTGACCGTTTCGGGGTCCAAAGCGGCCGTAACCTCGTCAAACAGCATGACATCGGGATTCATGGCCAGTGAGCGGGCTATGGCAACCCTCTGCTGCTGACCTCCCGACAGTTCTCCCGGATAGCTGTTCTCCTTGCCTTCAAGCCGGACTTTCGCCATAAGCCTCCTGGCGCGGGTTTCCACTTCGGCTTTATTCTGTCGCAATACGAGTACAGGCGCCATCATCACGTTTTCGATGGCGGTCTTGTGCGGGAAGAGATTGTATTGCTGGAACACCATCCCGACCTTTTTTCTTAGTTCCAGCTTGTCCAGATGCGGGTCGTGCACCTCCTGGCCTTCAACGGTGATTGATCCTTTCTGTATCTCGTTCAAACCGTTAATGCATCTGATGAGTGTGGATTTGCCTGATCCGGAGGGGCCGATAATGCAGATTACCTCGCCTTTCATTACATCAAGGGAAATGCCCTTGAGAACCTCAAGTTCGCCAAAGGACTTGTGTACGCCTTTAAGCGAAACAATGGGTTGGTCGGATGTCCATGTCATAATTTCACCGCATATTTTCTTTCCAGGCTGATTGTCCAGCGGGCTATCGGGTAGCAGTAGGCAAAGAACAGGATCAGCGCGAAGCCAAAAAACGGCATCAGCAATTCCGGATGGTTATCCTCTGATTCCATCGCCTGTCTTGACAATGTTATGAGTTCTTCAATGCCCAAAAGAGAGCAAAGGGGAGTGGCCATGGTAAGTATTGCATACCAGTTCATCCATGGCGGAATCATGCGTTTGAAACATTGCGGCAGAATGATCTGCCAAAGAATTTGCCTTCGGGTGAATGCAAGACTTTCGGCGGCTTCCCACTGCGCGGTGGGAACTGACTGCACGGCGCCCCGCACAACTTCCGAAATATTCGCCATCACGGGCAGTGAAAGTCCGAATACGCCCTTCATCCAGTCGGGAATGCGAATGATTTTGCCAAATATCTCGATTTCAAACGGCAATGCCAAAAGAACAATAAAAAGAAGCACAAGCCACGGAGAATTTCGGAAAAGCTGCGTGGCGAACCAGGATGCGCCGCGAACCATGCGGGATGGCGATATCTGCCCAAGTCCAAGAGCGGCTCCGGCGACGGTGCCTATGGCCATTGCGAGAACCGATATGAGAACGTTAAACAAAAATCCCGATTTCACAAGAAATGGCATCCAGCGCCAGAGGGCGTCGAATGCATCGCCTAGATCGTAGCCGTCCTGGGCATATGCGAATCGCGGCCATGCAATCATGATCAGTAGAAGCGCAAATGGCGTCCACCATGGCAATGCGGCAAGCCAGCGGACAAAGATATAGCCATCCGGGGAATGCCTGTGCGCATCAAATGGCTTGAGAACCGGCAGGTTGCCTGTGGCGGGAGCGTTGACGCCTTTTATCCGCCTCATGTTCCATACCCCGGTATTTTCATGGAACTTTCCCATTTTGTCATTCCGAACACCAATATGGCCACGAGAACGATATAAGAGACAAATACAAGAAGCATTGTGGGATATTGCGCTGATGGATAGTCGTTCCAGATGGACACCGAATGATAGAGCAGTTCCGGCACGGCGATGGCATAGGCCTGTGTCGTGGTTTTAACCAGATTTACCAGATTGTTGTTAAGCGCCGGCAGACAAACTCTAAATGCAAGGGGCAGAACGACGTAGACGTATGTCTGCAGTCGGGTAAATCCAAGAGATTCGGATGCCTCGACGGTGCTTTCCGGGACCGCCTCTATGCCGGCCCGGAATATTTCGACGTTGAAGGCTCCCGCAAAAAAACTGAGTGAAACTACCGCCCAGCCAACATTTGATATTACTGGCTCCACGGTCCATCCGTCGTCACCGGTGACAACGGGCGTGAATTGTCCAAGCGCAAAATAGAAAAACAGCAGCTGCACCAGTGGAGGGGTGTTGCGAAAAAACTGAATATACCCCTGCACGAAGGTACGCGCAATGACCGACCGCGCTCCCTGAAGCCATGCGCCCACCAGTCCAATTGCAACAGAGAACAAAAGGCATAGTATACTGAGTTTGACAGTCATCCAAAGGCCGGACAAAACCTTGCCCTGCTGGCGGTCGTCATACATCCATATGAAGTTCCAGCGCGGTGCGTCATCGGCCAGTTGTCGGAAGAAATCTTCCATTAACGCGAATGCATTTAAAATTGCTCCCGCCCGCATTCCGGGCGGGAGCAAATGATAAGTGTCAGTTGGACAGCCAGTCGGAATGGCGTTCCGCCTGATTCGCGAGATATTGGGTCGGCTTGATGCCCCATTTGGCCTCAAGTTCAATTAGCTTGCCGGAACGGTGCCAGTTATACTGCATTCCCGACATGAAATTGCCGAAAACGCAATTTGCCTCCGCAAGTGGAACCGCAAGTCCCCAGGGATTGTCATCCTCGGAATTCAGCGGCATTTCAAATTCATCCCAATTGCCCGATGCCAGATCGGAACCAATGGAACTGTCGTCATATACCCATGCCACGCATTTCTTGTCCCTCAGGGCCTGTTTGGCTTCGGCATTGCCGGTAAAGGCCACGATCTCCACGCCGTAGCGTTCCTCGACAATCTGGTTGTAGAACGCTCCCTGCTTGCCGCAAACCTTCTTTCCCCTAAGTTCCTCCCATTCCTTGAACCCCAGGGCCTTTGGAGACATGATGTTTGTGCCGGACGTGTAGTAGTTTGGCCCGGGAATGCCGACAATCTCGCGCCTGTCGGCCCGGTCGGACATGGTGGCAATGAACATGTCCACCTTTCCCTGCTCCAGAAACTGCATTCTGTTCGATGATTGAACCGGAACCAGTTCCACCTCGACATTCATCGCGCTTGCAACTTCCATGGCCATATCGATTTCCATTCCAACAAGATTGCCGTTTTCATCTCGATATCCCCAGGGCTTGTAGTCGGCCTTTACGCCAATTACAATTTTGCCGCGCTCCATTACCTTGTTCCAGGCATCGTTTGCGCATTCCTGCGCGAATGCGCCTGTCGACGCTGCCGCAATCGCCAGACCGCCAAGCGCGGACACTAGACTGTTTTTCATTTTTCCCCCTCTGGAGTTTTGCATTTCAGTTTTCTCATTCCATGACACGCAAGACGGAATTGCCTTGATAACGCATTGCCTGTCATTAAAATCAAACAATATTGAACGCGAATTTAATTGCAACCAAAAAAACATTTGGCTGCACGCCATTGGCTGGCCGGTCATATCTATATCGATTTACAGCCTCTGCATGCTCCTTTGAAACGGGTTTTAAGGCAATGTCCCGCGGGCGTGTTGAATGGCAGGCGGATCCGTGCCCGGCAAGGCGGTAAAGGACATTTATGCAACCGTTGGTCTGGAATTAACCACCCGCCCTTTTGAAATCGGCAAGACCATCGCCAGGAGATTGGGGGCTGATGCTGAATTCTGGCGAAACGTCAAATGCAGTGCCTGGCGCAAAATTCAAGCAACTGAAAATAAAAGTTTTTCCAAAAAAACGTCGAAGTCAGGATGCAGTTGCAAAACACTTGCCGGAAGCCGCCGTGAGAAATCGGGGTCGCGCTGGTCAAAGCCGGGTGCAAATGCGCTTCTTGTACTGAAGAGTTGCCGGGCAAATACGCAATGGCATGACTTGCATCATGCAAGGCGGAACATATCGCCGCCGCTTAACCAAAATTTGTGATATACGCCCGATCCAATCGTTCAGGAATTGAATTCACGACCCCTTAATTCTTCTTCGACATACACCGCGATAATTTCATCTATTGATGTCTCTGCCGTAAAACCGGCCGCCTTTGCCCGAGTCACCTCAAAATCCTGCGGCCAGCTCGAAACAATTGCGGAAATGGCTGGATCCGGCTCTTGGCGAATCAGAGCAACCGCCTTTTCTCCCGCGGCACGTCTAAGGGCTTCGATTTGTTCTCTAACTGTTACTGAAACACCGGGCATTGTCAGATTGCGTCGACTGCCCAGGGCCGCGGTATCCATCGTCGCCGCATGCTCAAGAAATGCGACTGCAGAGCGTGGCGATGAAAACCAGTGGCGAAGGTCTTCAGACACCGGTAGGATCGCTTCCCGTCCATTCAATGGCTCGCGCAAGATGCCTGAATAAAAGCCCGAAACCGCTTTGTTTGGTTTTCCGGGGCGTATGCAAATTGTAGGTAACCGTATCCCGATCCCGTCAAAAAACCCGCGACGTGTGTAGTCATCCAAAAGCAGTTCGCTCATCGCCTTCTGAGTGCCGTAACTGGTCGATGGGGTGAGGTGGAAATCGTCTGGAATTTTATTTGGGAAAGGTGCGCCGAACACGGCCAAAGACGAGGCAAAAACCACGCGTGGCGTGTAATTCGCGATCCGTCGGATGGAATCAAAAAGCAAGCGCGTCCCGTCAAAATTTACACGATACCCTTTCTCGAAATCAACTTCAGCTTCACCGGAAACGATCGCGGCCAGGTGAATAATGATATCGGGGTGATCCGCAATAAGACGTTCCTCCATTCCCTCTTCGGCAAAGTCCATCTGCAGTGTCTGGCATTCACCCGCGAAATCCGCGGCATGTTGTGGAGCGACGATATCGGCAAGTGTTATTCGATCTAGCTTAACCCCGCCGATGTTTTGGCTTAAAGATATTTTTTCGGTGAGTTTGCGACCAATCATCCCGGCCGCGCCGATTATTAATAGATGCATGTTCAAGCTTTCGTTTCGATGCGTGCAATCGCAAAAGCGTCCAGCGTTATCATGTTGGAATGCGGAACCAATCGGTCCATGAAATCAAAGGATGCTGCGGCCTCAATGAAACCTGCGGCGGAAAGAACCGCAACTTCCACTGACTCTGATTCCGCGATCTGGACTGTAACGGGTTCTGGTTCGGTATTTGCGATCCAATATGTTGTTGATCCGTTGGTGGAGCGTGCGGCGAGCCCTGAAATGACCGCCGAAGCGGGTACTTCAAGTGAATGCATTGTACGGCCTTTAAGCCTTGCAAGGCCGCGCAGGGCGTGAAACACTGGGTAAAGCCCGCCATGATCATCGAACCACGGCTGTGGATATGCCGCTGATGATGCAACAACGCCAAATGGTCCGGTACAGCCTCCCATCGCCACTGCGGCCGCGCCACCGATTGCAAAATCAGCTGCGTAACCCAGCGTCCAGGCGGCCCCCATCAAACCACGCTGACGCGGATCGTTCCAATTCATCGCCTGTCGAATGTTCTCGGGGTTTTCCTTTGTCGCGGAACCATAGGGATTGTCACGCATGCCTATTGCCGAAGGACCCACCGCCCATGGCACCCCTGAGGATATCTCAGTCACGGACTTGATGATGGAAAAATGGGCTTCGCGGGTTTCCATTACCGACCGGTCATCGCCAGCATGCACCGTGGGCGAGGTTGTGAAACTGACCAGATCAAGCGAGTCCGTAGGCGGGCGCTTTCGGTTCAACTCGGTAAAGTAGGAGAACATTCCGCCGCCAATTCGCGCTTTTGGAAAGGCTTTCCGAGTGACCTTGTAAAGGTTTGTCGCGTCAGGTGTTTCCGGCCAAACTGATCCGGGGAGTGTGCACTTCATATCAGAAGCTGGAGAAACAATGACCGTTTCAAAAGGTGAGCCAAGAGTGGCTGCCATTTCTCCAACCGCAAGGATTTCCTTTTCCGCCTGCGCGTCGTCGGTGTTCACGACAACGAGTTCCAGCCAGCTTTCCGCGCTGATGGCCCGAGACACTTCCAGCATTGCCGAAAGTGTGGCCTGATCGTGGCCTGATCGCGGATCGTGATGTAGAACAAGATAGCTGGGATTAAGAGCGCGCAGCGTGTCCGCAGAGACCAGCGCGGTGACGGTGTCTTCCGGCCGCAAGCCAAGACCTATCGGAGGAACTGAACCGAGCGCGTCTCCTGCCGAAAGCGGAACTTTGCCAAAATCCTTGCCTTTACCAGCTGAACCGCTGATTTCAACAGTGATTGTTTGGTTAATCTCGTCGCCCGGCCTTATTTTGTACGGCCAGGGGAGAGCCAATGGACGAACGTAGGTTTTGTAGGAGGCATCGGTCCAATTGCGCTGATCCTCCATTTCGTAGGTGTCGCCCTCCATCGAAGTCCGAACAAGTATGCCGTTTGGGGTGCGGTGGGTCAGAGCCCGGAGGTCCATCATCGGCTGTACCGGGTCAATGATCTCGGGAAAAGCGCTTTCCACTATGTCGCCATTGGTGTGTTCGATGGTCACGGGAGCGCCCGATACACCGTCGATCGGATGCAGTATCACAAATCCGGTCCGATTTGTAAAAAAACCACCCTTGGTGCGCCCGGCGCCATGAAAGGTCAATTTGCCCGTGCCGCTGCCCTCGATACGCGCCTCATAAGCAAAACTCTGCTCCGAGTCTTTGGCCACTGCTTTCAAAGTTACCGCGAAGGAGTCATCGCATTCGTCAACGGCCATCTCGGTGATCTCGGGATTATACGTACCCCAATCCCTGTCTCGCACGATGAAAGACACCGCTCTCAAAATTTCCTCGCCTTGCCAGCGAATGTAGCGTAGATTGCCGGTCTCAAGCTCCGCCGTCAGATCACCGGCAGTCAACAACTGCGGAGGTGCAACAACTTCTTCAGTGCCGTAAAGCGCAATTTCACGTGATGGTTGAGGCATTTCAATTTCCCTAGTTTTGGCGCGAGCGCCAGTTGATCACTCGTTCCGCCAGCAAGGCGACTATTATGATTGAGCCAATGGCGGTGCCCTGCCAAAATGGAGAGACGCCCATCAAATTTAGGCCGTTTCGGATCATAACCATGATCAGCACCCCCAACAGCGTGCCGATGATTGATCCACGTCCGCCGTACAGGCTCGCTCCCCCGATCACGACCGCCGCAATCGCGTCAAGCTCCAGACCATTACCCGCCAATGGATCCGCCGACATGACTTGCGCAAGGCTGAAGGTCACGGCAACAGCGGCCAATGCGCCGGAGACCATGTAAGGCAGGATCGAATAGAACAATGTGGGCAGCCCGGCGGCACGTGCCGCTTCGAAATTGGAACCGATTGCGTAAATTGTTCTTCCGCCCTTGGTGTAGGTCAGATACCCCCAGGCGATCAGATAAACCCCAATCAGGAACAACACGTTCGCCGGTATCCCAAGAAAAGTACTATACACGATTGAATCGAGATTTGGCGGTAGTCCCGAGATGCTCCGCTGACCCGAGAAGATAAACGAAAGACTGCGCCCAATGGCCATGACGCCGAGCGTAACCACAAATGGGGCAAGGCCAAAAACAGCCACCAAAACACCCGAAAACAGCCCGATTCCGGCGCCTGCCAACACCGCCAACCCAATTGCCACGGGAATGGGCATGTTTTGCAGAAACAGCGCCAGGAAAATACCCGTTAATCCAAAGACCGCGCCCACTGAAAGATCGATGCCACCCGTTAGGATGACAAATGTCATTCCGACGGCAACGATCCCAATCACGACAGATTGATCTAGAATGTTGAAGATGTTTCGCTCGGTCAGGAAGTGTTCCGATGAAAAAGACAGGATGACCGCAAGAAGGAGCACCAAACCCAGCATGCGGATTTCAAGACTTTGCACGATTGCCTGGCCGTTCCATATTCCCAGTTTTACCTTTGAGTTGTCGGTGCCTGTTCTATCGGTCACGATCTTTCTTCCTCATTTCCGCGGTTCAAATCCATAATCTGTGATCGTATCAATGCAGTTCCTGGAGGATCTCCTCCTTCAGGGAGAGTCAAACCGATCCAGCCCAGGTCATGGCCACGCGTATCTGTCATTTGAGTTAGCAGGGTTTGAAGACTGCCTTCACCAATAAAATCATCTCCACAGCATCTAATGGCGCGCGGAATGGAGGTCTCTTCCGTTTTCAACGCCTGTCCGGGACGCATTCCTGTAAGCTCGGCACCCGCGCGTGCAAGACAGATCGTTTGTTCTTCATCAAGAAGGCACCAGAATGCTTCCCCGCCATAGGCGTTGACCAGAGACGAAAGAAGCGCCTGATTGCGCGCGGTCGACGTTCGCGGCGCTGCAATGAGAGCTAGCTTGTCTTCCGAAAGGCCGTCGGCCGGCAAATCTGCAATGCTTAATCCGTCGGAGACAACGACAATGCGCTCCGCAAGGCCAAGCAGCTCTTCAAAGTCTGATGAGATTACGATCACGCCAAGCCCGTCCTCCGCTGCGGCCTGGAGCAGTCGATAGACCGATGACCGGGTTCCGATGTCGACACCTTTGGTTGGCTCATCCAAGATTAGAATATCCGGTTCGATCAACAGCCAGCGCGCGATGATAACCTTTTGCTGCATACCGCCCGAAAAATTGAGTAGACTTTGGTCCATTCGGTCTAACGGCAGTTCCAGTTCCATAAGAAGCTCCCGAACACGCGCCTCCTTCTGACCATAACCGCGTCCAAAACCACGGTTTTTCCCCATCTGGGCGATCATGAGATTCTCGCGGACGTTGAAGTCTGGGACGATATTCTGCGCGCGGCGGTCTTCAGCGACAAACCCCAAGCCCGCGCGAACCGCATCAACGGGTTTCTTTATTTTTATCGGCTTGCCATTTACAAGAA
The DNA here is from genome assembly GCA_026709325.1 of Roseovarius sp. Classification (GTDB taxonomy): domain Bacteria; phylum Pseudomonadota; class Alphaproteobacteria; order Rhodobacterales; family Rhodobacteraceae; genus JAPOTF01. The sequence goes on along the minus strand of JAPOTF010000028.1, from coordinate 5,611 downwards.
TCTCGCCAGCCTGCCTTGGTCTCAAACCCCAGACGGCCTCCACTGCTTCGGATCGACCTGCTCCGACCAATCCGCCGAGGCCAAGGATTTCACCGCGTCGCACGGAAAAACCAATGTCTCGGACCCACGGCATTGAGCGCAGCCCGCGGACCTCGAAAACCGTCTCTCCAGTCCCTTCGGATTTCATTTTCCGCTTGGAGTAAATTGTACCAATGTCCCGGCCAACCATGTGCCGGATAATATCATTCTGACTAAGCGAACCTGTCTCCGCGTCCTCGAGGACCACTCTGCCTTCGCGCAAAATCGTCACGCGGTCGGTGATCGCGAATATTTCCTCCAGCCTGTGAGAAACAAAACCAAGTGCGCGATCATCGTCGCGCAGACGCGCAATGATGTCAAATAGTCGGTCAACTTCCGCAGCGGAGAGCGAGGCGGTGGGTTCGTCAAAGATGACAAGGCGCGCATCCAATGCCAACGCTTTGGCGATCTCAACAAGCTGGCGCTGCGCGGCTGACAGCGTTCGTACTTCAGCGTCGAGAGGCAATACGTGATCATGCCCCAGTGCCGCCAAAATTTCAGTGGCGTTTCGGCGCATGTCCCGATACGACAGACGCCCAGGTGTGGCAAGACCGGGAAGAAAGATATTTTCCAGAACGGACATATCGGGGGCGAGCGAAGTCTCTTGCGCCACAAGAGCGATGCCCACCCGCAAAGCATCACGGGTGGATCCCAGCTCCAATGGGTCGCCATCGAATGTCAAAATGCCGCTTGTCGGCCGGATGTGACCAGACACGATCCGCGATAGGGTTGATTTGCCGGCTCCATTTGCGCCAAGCAACCCAAGAACTTCGCCAGATCGCATTTCCAGTGACGTATCCGTTAAAGCCCGCGTACTGCCGAAGCGCTTCGTAACATTTTGGGCGGTCAAAAGGGGTGCGCTTCGAACATGCTCCAGGGTATAAGGCTGCATTGCCGGCATAAAGATCGCTCTCAAACCGCCGGAGCGCGTAACATGCGCTCCGGCGGTTTTTTTTGATGCTTATTCAATCTCGTTTGCGAAGACCGTTTCCTTGATCGTCGGCAGCAATTCCCCGATGTTGCTGGATGTGACGATTAGTATTGGAACAGTGATTTCTTTATCTGGCATGCCGCCGTTCAAATGTTCGACCATCGCATCTGCGGAACGCACGCCCATCAGGTACGGTTGCTGCATTCCAGAAACAATTAACTCGCCCGATTGCAGGAGTGGAACGAATTCCGGGATGCCGTCAAATGCGGCGACCATGATATCCCCATCCCTCCGAGCGGCCTTAATGGCACGCAGCGCGCCGAGAGTTGGGCCGTCAGTTTGAACGAACATGCCGCCCATGTTTGGGTTGGCTGTGACCATGTCCTGCGTGAACTTGAATGTCTCCTCGGCGGTGTAAGCCTGCATTTGCTGCAGTCCCGCATCACCAGTAACACCGCCTTTCGTCATGGCGTCTTTGAAGCCCTTGGTGCGCGCCTGACCATTCAGGCGAGCCTGGCTGATACTCACGATACCAACGGTCTCGTTGGCTTTCCCGGCTTCAGTCATTGCAGCCGCCAGGGCATTTCCCACTCCGTAAGCCCCTTCGTAGTTGTTCGAGCCAATAACTGACACGAACTCGCCGCTATCCGTTCCGATGTCTGCTATGACGACGGGGATGCCGGCATCCTTGGCAAGCGCCAGAACTGTAGGGGCGGTTGACGAGTCAGTCGGCGACAACACGATGCCGACGACCCCGCGTGCGATCGCGTCTTGGGCGTTTTGAAGCTGGGTCTGAGGATCGTTTGTGGAGTCAAGGGCAGTAAACCCGTAGCCGTTCTCCACCGCCACGGATTTCACGCCTTCGGATAGGTAGCGCCAGAAAGCCACGTCCAGCCCCGGCGTCATGTATGCCAGTTCCCCCTTATCCTGCGCTGACGCCGGAATGGTTGCTCCAAATGTGGCTGCGGCCAGTACTGCCGTGGCGACGTGGGTTAGATATCTTCTTGTAATCATGGAGTTTCTCCTTTCAGATGGTTGTAGGTGACTTATTTCTCTAGTTGACGTGTAGTCTCGTAAATGCGCCGCTCGTGAACCCTGAACGCGGCGCAAAGCCTCTCGACGTCCCTCGCTTCCAAAGCGGCAAGTATCGCGTGATGGTCGCCGATACTTCTCGCGATAATGCCCGGCTTTGTCACCACTTTACGGCGATGGTCGAGTTGGTAGGAATAAAGCGTCGTCGCGATATCGGAGAGAACTTCATTGCCGCAAGCGCGATAGATGATTGTGTGAAACTCTCGATCTAAAATCAAAAAGCGGATCGGGTCTTTCGTTGCTTTTTCTTGAGCCACTATCAGGTTTCCGAGCCGAACCAGATCGCTTTTGCTCAGGCTATCCCCGCTCACGCCCAGGCGCGAAACCTCGGCTTCGATTTTCAGACGGGCCTGGTGCACGTCGTCTAAAGAGTACTGCCTCATGTTACTCGAACCCATCGCGCCTAGAAGTCCTGGAGCATCGATTTCATTTGAAGCGACGGTGCTTCTGGCGCCTTGCGTCACAGACAGTATTCCTTTCGTTGACAGAATTAGAATCGCTCCTCGAATAGTCTCCCGGCTAACCCCGAGTGCAGTCGCGAGATCACGTTCCGAGGGGAGGGAGTCGCCGATTTCCAGCAGGCCCGAAGCGATCAAAAGAGACAGCTTTTCAGCAACCATGTCTTTCATTGACTGCCGAGGCAGTTTTCCGAGACCGATCTGACTTTCAGCCAATAGGGATCTCACATCCACCAAACATTCTCCCTAAACTTCAACGCTGGTTATTGGTCTAGTGGTCCGGAGAATAGACTAGTTATATTTTCTGTCAAGTACTCCACCCCATCTTTCAGCAATTTCGGCCAGGTTTTGTCTTTCGCAAACCATTCCTTCTTCGATGAACAAACTGATATTAAATGTATTTTTGTCGCATAAGCCCAAAAATTCCTTGCAAAACCAGGTGGGAAATCTGTGAAAAACTTTTCAAAAAAACATCTTAAGCCATTGAATGTCTAGGAGAAAAAAATTAGCGGGAATTGCCAGCATGCCTGGATTTAGTCTTGCATTATGCGAGCTCGATGAAGATGATTCAAAAAAACCGCCACAGGCGGTTATGAAACTACAGCGCATGATATTTCCGCAACGTACAAAGAAACGGCATCATGAACAAATCAGATATTCCCGGATATTCCTCAGTAGTTGTAATTGGCGGCGGAATAATGGGCTGCTCCACGCTTTATCATCTCGCGGAAATGGGAGTGAGCGACGCAATTCTTCTAGAGCGAAACGAGATTTCATCTGGAACAACGTGGCATTCCGCCGCACAGGTTCGAGCGCTTCGCAATTCGCAAAACCTGACGCGGATGATCCAGTATTCAGTTGAGTTGTACTCCGGACTGGAACGGGAATGCGGCAAATCGGTTGGCTGGATACAAAAGGGTTCGCTATCCATAGCAACTTGTCGCGATCGCCTGACCCACATCAAAATGCAGGAATCCCTTGCCCGCGCATATGGATTAAAGGCAAAATACGTCACCGCGGATGAAGCTCTCGAAAGATGGCCGCTAATGAATGCGGACGATGTTCTTGGCGCCGTCTGGTCCCCGGATGATGGAAGAGTGTCCCCTACAGATCTGTGCAGCGCATTGGCGTCAATTGCGCGCGGGCGCGGAGCGAGGATTCATGAACATGTGAGTGTAACGGGGATTTTCACTGCCAATGGACGGGTGAGGGGAGTTGAAACCACAAGGGGAACGGTGCGTTGCGATGCCGTGGCGATATGCGCGGGATTGTGGTCGCGCGAGATCGGCGGCAAGGTGGGCGTGGACGTTCCCGTGTGGCCGTGCGAGCATTTTTATCTGCTTACAAGACCAGTGGATGGAATCAGCGGCAATGTTCCCACGCTTTCAGATCATGATGGCGGTCTTTACATTCGCGACGACAGCGGCGGACTTTTGGTTGGCTGTTTTGAACCGGTTGGCAAGGCGATCCCTCCCGGAGGGATCGGTGGCGATTTTGGCTTTGGTTTGCTTCCCGAGGACTGGGATCATTTTGAGCCCATGATGATCAATGCCCTCCATCGCCTTCCGGTACTCGAAAACGCCGAGGTGAAGATGCTGTTGAACGGCCCGGAGAGCTTTACTCCCGACGGAACATTCATGCTGGGAGAAACCGCCGAAACCAAAGGGCTGTTTCTTGGATGCGGAATGAATTCGGTTGGCGTCGCCTCGGGAGGTGGTGCGGGCATGAATCTGGCGCATTGCATTGTCAATGGCTCCATGGCCTGCGATCTTTCCGGGGCCGACCCCAAACGATTCGCTCCCGTTTTCAATTCCGTTGAACACCTGATGGAGCGGGTGCCGGAAGTTCTTGGCAGGCATTATGAAATTTCGTATCCGGGAAGACAGTTTGCCACGGCAAGAGACCTGCGGGTTTTGCCTTTGGACGCCCAATACAGGGCGGCCGGAGCGCATATGGGGCAGTTTTTCGGCTGGGAGCGGCCGCTTTTCTTTGGCTGCGATTCCGAGCCCGAACCGCGCTTCTCGCGGCCCGACTGGTTTGAAAATGTCAAAAACGAGGTCATGGCGGCACATTGCCGCTCGGCGGTCTTTGACTCGTCCTCGTTCGGAAAACTGGAAATCAGGGGAAATGATTCGGAGTCTTTTCTAATGAGGGTTTGCGCGGGAAACCTGGACCGGCCGCCAGGCTCCGTAATATACACGGCGATGCTTAACGAGCGTGGCACTTATGAAAGCGACCTTACCGCGCACAGGATATCGAGCAGCCATTATGTTCTTTACACGGGAACGGGTTCCGTAAAACGCGACCGGTCATGGCTGAAAAACCATTCAGATGGTTTTGACGTGACAATTTCAGATGTTACGGAAGACTATTCCGTACTTTGCCTGATGGGACCGAATGCAATTGACACGGCCATTAAGGCCGGGATGCGAAACCTTGCCGGTCTGGGGTATTTCAAAACGGGTTGCCTTCACGCTCTTGGTCTGGAGATGCGCGCCGCGAGAATGTCGTATGTGGGTGAAGCGGGATGGGAAATCACCTGCAATCGCAAAGATGCGTTAAAACTGTATGCCGCTCTCACGTCCGCCGGAGCAACGCCGGCGGGTCTTTACGCCCAGACGTCAATGAGAATAGAAAAGGGTTATCGCGCCATTGGGCATGAACTTGACGGCGACATTTCACCTCTCGAGGCGGGTTTGCTCTTCGCGCTGCGCAAATCCGGAGGATTTATCGGCGCGAAGGCGCTAACGGACCGAATGGGGCGTGAAGCAACAAGGAGAATTGCCTCTCTTCTTTTTGATGATGTCATGGCCGAGCCTTTGGGCCATGATCCCATATACTTTGGTGGCGGCGTGGCCGGACAGATCACATCGTGCGGATTTGGCTATAGGGTGAACCGTCCCGTCGCGCTCGGAATTGTCAATTGCAAAGTTGAAGACGGGGAGTCCGTCGATGTCGACATCGCCGGGGAATTCCATTCGGCGAAGATATTCTCTGGGCCAGTGTTTGATCCCAATGGATCAAGGATGCGGAATATCACATGAAAGATGTC
>JAPOTF010000142.1 GCA_026709325.1 Roseovarius sp. | reverse complement strand
TTGATGGCGCTTGCTGAAAGGGAGAACCGCACGAAACGGGAAAATTGCCGACAGGCCCTAAACTCGATTGCATAAATGTTTTTGCAGATGCGCGGAAAGCCGTGCGGAAGCCGAATGTTGAGCCGCGCGAGCGAAGGATTTAACGTCAAGGGATCACGGGCGGTCTTGAAATCCGCGCCAACCGAAGCATTGCAAACGGAGATATACTTAAGGTCGCGGGAAAAGACCCGAAATGGCCCAATCGGGAGCGCATGTTCCCGAACGGTGCTCATTGGGACGATATGTATTGAGTTCCGCCGAAACGATGATGTCGCGTCACATGTACCGCATTAAGGCGGGCAATCTCGGTTAATGCGTTGGAAAAAACCATTAAAGGATAATCAGCGCCCGGTCTTCGGGAAAACCGAATGGCTTGTGTCGGAACTGGAATCAAACGCTACTTTTGCTTTGGACGTTGAGGTGCAGTGGAGGCTTCGGAGATGGTGATCTTGGTGGCGACCCCCTGTTTTGGGGAATGACGCCTTCACGTTGCATGGCGCAGCTCTTCCACCTTGAATGCGCGCTCTTGCGCCTTCTGGCTGATTTTCTCGTTGATAATGATATCAACATTTGATGCTATTTCGTTAAGTGCTTCCAATAGCTCATCCTTTTTCGCGCATGCTTCTTCATCGGTGATTGTTCCGTTTCGGGTTTGATCCCATAGAGATCGATATCTTGTTTCAGGCGTGGCCTGATCCCGGTTGACGATTTTTAGTTGAGCAACACTATCCGAGCCGTTCCAAAGCAGATCAACAATGACAAACGCCACAATCATGGCGCCTGCTATGGGCGCAAGCCATGCGGGGGATTCCTCCAATAACGATGCAAGCGCTCCAACCCCGGCAAAGGCAAGCGCAAACCTTAATCCATATGCCCAGCATACATATCTTTTTTCACTCAAGGCAAAACAATGCCCGGCAGCCCGACACATCCAAGAGGCCTTGCCATACATTTTCATATGTTATGGTGCCTACCATGAGTTTAATCATAACATGATGATTTTGCATATATCAATAATATGGTCGACAGCAATTCCCGCCCGCTTTTTTTCGCAAGCCATGCCTTCTTCCATGAAAAAACCTATATTAATCAACATCAACCACAACCGCCTCGTCAAATCCGGTGAACATTGTCATTTGTATCTGTTCCTAATGTGAAGTGTTGTCGGTCGATGGATTTTGGCGAGGAGTGCGTGTTTCTTGTCAGGGCGAGGGAGACTGCGTATCAATGTCCACGATTTCGGAGAAGTCTCTTTCGGAGAGAATTTGAATTTCAGAACCCTTCAAAATCAACGCTTCCACCTTCCGATGTTTGCTGCCCTTGTCATAGCCATTCAGTTTACCGGCATCCTGTATACCCACGACAAGCATCGTGGCTTTTTTACTGGCGTTGTTTACCACATCGCATCCCGCCTTCGCGGCCATGTCTGCTGCTTGCCTTCGCGGAAGGCTAAGCGCGCCTGTGAATAGGATCGTTTCGCCGTATAAGGCTCCTTCCACATTTCCTTCTCGCTTAACCGATACTGCCGAACTTGAAGACGAACTGGAGGATTAAGGGAAGATTGGACGCTCAACCCGACGTATCCAACCCTCAATGTCGATCTCTGTTGAAGTGCACGCGTGGAGAACTATTTCTGCGGCGGCCCTTGCATCTTCAAGTGCGTCGTGGTGAGTAAACGAGATACCAAGGTCTTTGGCAATGTTCTTGAGACCGTAACCACTTCGGCCGTAACTCTCTGGCCAAGCCCGACGGGCGATCATGGCGCTGTCGAGCCAAGCGACCTGGAGTTGTTCAAGGTCATACCTCGTCATCGCGCGTTCAAATGCAACTCGATCAAACGAGGTGTGGCTGACCAAGATGGTTCCGCGCAGCCGAGCGCGCAACTCGTCACGAACATCGGGAAGGGTAGGACTATGGCTTACGGTGCTTTCGTCGATTCCGTGAAGCGAGACATTCCATGGATCGAACCAGTCCTCCGGATTCACCAAGGTTTGCCACTGATCTTCGATGTGGCCATCCCGAATGTGCACGATGCCGATTTGGCAGATACTCGCCCGATCAGCGTTAGCGGTTTCCACGTCAATTGAGTTGAACGTCAACATGTTCGCGTATTCCCTCGTCTCAACCGATATTTCCCAGGCAGCGTCATCCTGGGACCAGCTTTGCCAACTTTGGGTTTGTTTTCAATCCCAACCGTCGTGTCGCCTCCGAGAAGGCCTGTTTTTAGGTCGTCGTGGGCACTCTCTCGCAGTATTGCCCCAATTTTGCCCCATTTGGGCCGCGAACGGACACACCTGCGGAGCCGCTTTTGCACGGGTCTTGTGGTTAAGGCCGTCATGCATGCCTTGGTGGCGGCTTGAGATCGTGGATGGCGGCCAGGATTTGCCCGAACACGTTGCGCGGCACGGCAACTTCGGCAAGCTGGAAGGTGATCTTGCGGGCATGACGTGCAGCACGCGCCCCGATTTTGATCAGGCGGCTTTGGATGTTTGTCAGCGACCTCTTCGGGCAAGTCGGCTCGCTCCGGGAAGTTGCCGAGACTACAGGCCAGGGCGTGAAGCCGAAGCCTGACCTCATTGTCACGGAACCGCTTGCAGGACAGGCGCGTCCAGTTGATTGCGTATTTGCCCTGCTTGATGTGCTGCTCGGCAGTCCCGCGCCGATTATAAAAGCGGATGATCCACTCTGGCTCTATCGGCAGGTTGGTGACGACAAAGCCAACGCGCGGAAACAGATCACCGGGGCGCCACTCAACCTTGGCGATGACGCGCCGGACCTTGTCCCATGAGGCCGCCTGATACTCGAAGTCATGGTGGAAGCGGCGCACATAATTGGGCGGACGGCCTACGGGGCGCTTCAGCAGATGTGCGATGGCTTCTTGCGGCACGGCATCGCCCTTGCGCAGGGCGCGGCGTTCAAGTTCCCTGAACCGGTTGAACGCAAAAAGCGGGTGGTGGCACTTGCAGCCGAAGTGACCGTTCCAGGCCGCGCCTTCCCGATCGCCGTGGGGGGCTGACAGAGCCGTCCATGTCCAGCGTGATCCAACTGGGCGGATGCGCGTCATGCATGGCGTCGATCCACTGCCCTGAAAGCTCCGCCAAGGCGGCGCAGTTGCGCGCCGAGGTCGGAACATCCGTCTCAAACCGCGCCATCTGGCTGGTTGAAGCCGCTTGGCCATCAACCGCGCGAACGCCGACAATCTGTCGCATCACCGGATCACGGGACAGTCGGTCCGCGTCATTGACGTCCGGATATCCTGCAAGCCTGCCAAAGGTCGATTGCCGTGGCAAGCCAGCGAGCGTGTGAATGGTGTTTTGCCCGCGCCGCGTGTCACGAAGAGATTGGGCGGCCAGATCATGTGGGCCGAGCGTCTCATCCAACTCGCGAAACAGGGGTAACCCGCTGTCAGAGCCGATCTTGGAGCCATGGAACTCGAGCGGAACGCGACGGTCAAAATCGAGGCGACAATCCCTCTCGGGAACCGCACCCGTAAGGCGATCCGTCACTCCAGCCCCCGTCTTCACTCAACACCCTGAAATATAACATGAAAAGTAAATCAGACGAAGCTAAATCACGCAATCACTCGGGAAATGCGGGATTAAATGATTTTTTGCCGCACAGGTGCGGGAATTCCTGAAAACCAGACAAAAAGT
>JAPOTF010000143.1 GCA_026709325.1 Roseovarius sp. | reverse complement strand
GGTTCGTCCTTGTCCGAGACGGGCCGTGGAGGCAAAGGCGCTTCCGCGCATCGTCGCCCGTTCCAACCCTCAACCCCGCCAAAACCGTTCAAAACCGCCCCGGGCAGTCGCTCCGGACAATCGCCCATGCGCGCCTGAAACCCGCAAAACGCCATGTCGACTGAAAAAAGGCTCAAATGCCGCTAGCGGGAATTGCTGTTGTTCGACTACATGTTGGGACAATAGTGGTTTTTAATGATATAATTTACTTCATAATAGCAATTGCCGAATCATGAAGCCAGAACATCTGAATTTATTCCGCTGCAGTCTCGATTTCCCGGCGCTCAATTCTGCTTTCTTCGGTAGTGGATGAATTTTCCTTTCTATGCCGCCGATTCCTCCTTTGCTTTGCAGACTGGCTTTCCGGTGTATCCACTAGGCCGGCATCTTGCGTTTGAATGGAATTCTCGGAACCATTATTGGTATCGGCAATATCCGGCACGTTCGAACCCGCGACACCATCTGGATTTATGCCGTGATCCTGGCGCTTATTTCGCTCCATTTCCCTTTCAGAATGCCGTTCGCGACTTAACCGCTCGTGCTCCTCGCGCCGTGCTTCTTGTTCCTTATGGGCGGCGCTCAGCAAACGCAGATAATGTTCCGCATGCTGCTGGAAATTTTCCGTCGCCACTCTGTCGCCACCCAATTGGGCGTCACGCGCCAACTGGTTGTATTTATCAATTATCTGTTGAGGCGTTCCCCTAACTTTGCCCTCTGGTCCGGAACTGTCGAATACTCGGTTTATGACATTTCCCATAGTGGAACGATTGCGGTTGCCCTTATTGCGCGATCGCGACTTTGATACTCTCATGATCAAATTTTCTTTACTGTTTCTGATTCTTAGCCTGTAACAAATGGCGCCTCCTTGCGCCAATAAGTGCCTTTATTCCAATGGCATGGCTTGAAGTCAGTCTGGGTGGCGATTAAACGTGTTCCTCCGAGACTTAATCAATATTAAGCACACCTGGCACAGTCTTGCAAGTGCTTATGGTCATTAATTTAAAAAATAATTGCATTCTCGCAATTTTATTTCATCCTGGCCAGACTCCCGAAACAACCCTGTCCCTTCCATCATAATCGGAATGAACTGCAACATCGGCAAAACCTCTTTCATGAAACATGCCTGAAACGGGGTCTCCCTGCTTCCACCCGATTTCCACCATCAGCCGTCCCATTGGACGCAGATAACATGGAGACTGCGGAATGATTTTCCTGAAAGCGTCCAAACCGTCTCCTTCATCTGTGAGAGCGATCCTTGGTTCATGGGAAACTTCAACTGAAAGGAGTTTCATTTCCTGCCGCGAAACATATGGCGGGTTTGATACAACAAGGTCAAACTGCCTGTCCACTGCATCAAACCAGTTTCCGCGGATCAGTGCGCATCTATTTTCCAGATTGTGCAATTTCATGTTTTTCTCCGCAACTTTTAAAGCCGCTTCGGATATGTCCGTGCCGACTCCGGTCGAGTGCGGTCTTTCGGCAAGCAGGGTCAGCAATATGCACCCCGATCCCGTACCCAAATCTGCAAAGCTATAAAAATCGTGAGAAAGTGCCGTTTCCACAAGAATTTCCGTGTCCGGCCTTGGATCCAGAACCTTTGAATTGATTTTAAATCTTCGACCATAAAATTCCCGCCATCCAAGTATTTGCGAAACAGGTTTACCCGTTTCTCTTTCCGAAACACATAAATTAAAATCAGTTGCCGATTTTTCCGTGAGTTGTTCGCTCAAATGCAACGCCAGTCTCCCCACATCGATGCCCAGGCATGCCGCCATTAGTTTTTCGGCATCTAGAACTGGAGTTTCAATTCCCGCTTTTTGAAGCGTAATCGCCCCCTGCCGCAGGGCATGCTGAACTGTCATCTGTCAAATTGCGCCAGCAGTTCCGCTTGAGCATTCGCCGCCAGAGCGTCGATGACTTCATCGAGATCGCCGTGCATAAACTGGTCAAGTTTGTAGAGAGTGAGATTAATCCGGTGGTCGGTTACGCGTCCCTGGGGATAATTGTAGGTCCTTATTCGTTCAGAACGGTCCCCGGAACCAACCTGGGACGCGCGCTCGGAGGCGCGTTTTTGATGTTCCCTGGCCCGTTCCAGATCATAAAGTCTGGCCATCAGCACCTGCATTGCGATTTCGCGATTCCTGTGCTGCGATTTTTGCGAGCTAGTCACGACAATGCCAGTGGGCAAGTGGGTAATTCGAACTGCGGAATCCGTTTTGTTTACATGCTGTCCGCCCGCGCCCGAACTCCGCATTGTGTCCGTTCTTATGTCTTTGGAGGCAATCTTGATGTCCACGTCGGTGGCCTCCGGCAATACCGCGACAGTTGCCGCCGATGTGTGAATTCGCCCCCCGCTTTCAGTTTCGGGAACGCGCTGCACTCTGTGAACGCCGCTCTCAAACTTCAAGCGCTCGAAAACCCCTTTTCCCCTGACATTGGCAATGACCTCCCTTATACCGCCCAGTTCGGTTTCGCTGGATTGCATGACATCAAAGGACCAGCCTTTTCCAAGTGAAAAATGTTCATACATTTTCATCAAATCCCCGGCGAACAATGCCGCCTCTTCACCACCGGTCCCGGGGCGAATTTCCACTATCGCGGACCGCTCGTCAGCCTCGTCCCTGGGTACGAGCATTTTTTGAAGCGCGGATTCCAATTCGGTTTTTTTTGACTTAAGCCCGAACAGTTCCTCTTCCGCCAGCTTGCGCAGTTCCGCGTCTTCGAGCATTTCTCTGGCATGTTTGATTTCATCAAGCGTCGACTCGTATTTATGTATCTGATCCACGATTGGGCGCAGTTCCGCATATTCTCGACCAAGGCGAACGATATCATCTCCACCAGTGGCCATTTGCGCTTCAACAAAACCAAAGCGCTTTTTGATTTCTTTTAGTTTTTCCATTGGCAACATGATTAACCCTATTGAAACATTATTTTCCTGTGGTCAAGCGCATGGCATTTGCGCTATTGTTCCGACCATGAGAATTTGGATTATACTGCTTGTTTTGGCTTTACCTTCATATGCCGACGGCATCTATAACGGCAAAACCGTGGACTGCTATTGCACCGACAGAACAGGTGAAAGGGTTGAACTGGGTAATACCGTATGCCTTCACGTGGATGGAAAAAGCTTTATGGCGCAATGCCAAATGTCCTTGAACAATCCAATGTGGCGTAAAGTCGGGGATGGCTGCATTACTTCATATAATTTCAATCCCCGCAAAACACCCGCTGAAGTCGGTGCGGAAAAATTGGATCACTTTGAGCGCCGCACACATAATCTGACTTCCCCGCAAGCTAATTTTTAGGTAACCTTCAAATGCGGTGTGCCAATGGCTGTACTACTCGTACCCGCTACTCCTTAAATCGAACTTCATCGATTTTTTTTGAGATAGAGTTCGGCCTAAGACGCTGATTGTGCATCTTTTTCTCAGGATATGGTGTGCGATCAACCTGTCACGTTCATGGTAACATACTGTGACGGTTTGACCTTGAGGAGATTAAAGGCTTTAAAAATGACGATTATCGATAAGAATGAAAGAGGCGATCTTCTGGTCGCCTTTTTGAAATTATAGAGCCTCTTGCAATATTATGTGGGAATGTCATGGAAAAAGCGGCTTTTCGCATGTGAGATGTAGGCAGTGGAAAGGCAAATTCAAGGGTCTGAGGCCGGTTTT
>JAPOTF010000166.1 GCA_026709325.1 Roseovarius sp. | reverse complement strand
AGGATTTCAGATAACGGCATTGCTCATCATGAGCTGATTTTCAATCGACATAATAAGGAAAACTGCGAAATGATCCTGAAAATCATCGCTTGGATCAATCCACACAAATAGGGTGGCTCCCAACAAACCACGGTACAAAGTGCGACAAGGGGTTTTCCCATCTAACAGCGAACAAGGTACTGCAATTGCTATGGCAATTCCCGCCATTTTTTGTCATGTTCCTGCCCGGCTTTGCCTGTTTTGCCACAAAATGCCGGATTCCGAACAAAAAGTCGCCAAGAGTCCGCGAAAAAATGTTTTCGGCGGTCAGATCAACCCATTGCAGAACATAAATAAAAAATTAGTGGGAATTACTGAATGACAAGTTGCTGGCCTATCTGGCCAGCATTCCCTACCAGTGGCATGTCACAGGCGACCTCTCCCGCTACAAGGCCTGGTATGCCGGCCAGCGGCATATGTGTTTCCGGGCCATCGGTGTGGATGTGAGCTCGGAGAATGCCTCAAGTCGCGGCCGTGCCAACATGGCTGTACTGACGGGTGGGCAGGTGTTTGTCTTCGTGTTCACGATGGCCGAAAAGGCCCAAGAGACGGAGGCCGCGCTGGAGGTGGCCCTCGTAACACGTGCGGAACCGGGGCTATGCCAGGAAACACATGGACCGTAGGGAGAGTCCGTTCATCTGTTCGCCGTCGTCTCCACCGGCGCTCGGCCCGCACGCTGCTGGGCGTTCGACCCGAGCCTGCGGGTGAATATCCCCGGTATGTTTAAAGCGGATACTTGACAGGGTGTTCAAAACGTCTCGCCGATCTTGAACATATCCCATGCTTGCCAGGGAGTTTCGGCGAGATTAATTCATGCCGGGATGGTTACGGGCTTTTCCGATTCTTCAGAGGAGCCCATAGGCGCTTGTTGGTCAGATAGAGCAGAGCGGACAGAAGAATCAGAAGAATGACGCCGGTGAGGCCGGCTTCCTTGCGGACCATCATTTTGGGCTCCGCCGTCCACATAAGAAACGCCGAAACATCCTCCGCCATGTGATGAACCGTGTTGTCGTGATTGTCGGCAAATTCAATCTGTTCGTCAAAAAGCGGTGGAGGCATGGCAATCCACGAACCGGGGGCTTTGCGGCCAAGTTCAATGCCCTCTTCATTGAAAATCTTGCACTCGTCCGGATATCCGCCAGATGGAAACGCCGAATTGTAGTCCCCTTCGAAATCGTCGGGAGCGCATTCGGGCGCTTCTTCGTAGCCGGTTAATATCGCGGCTATGTACTCCGCGCCTCCCGTACCCTTGAAAAGCTGTGCAAGGCCCGTTCCATAGGGGCCGTGAAAACCCGCGCGCTTTTTGGCCATCAGACTTAGGTCCGGAGCGTTTTCCAGGTTGGAACCGGGAAAGTGATCGGTTGGTCTCGCGGGCCTGTCGTCATCGATTTCAGGATCGTAAACAGTGAAGTTTTGAGCGGCGTACGCCCGGACTTCGTCTTCTGAAAAATGCGGGCCGCCTTCATCGCCGAGCGTGCGAAGCGGCACATATTGCAGGCCATGGCAGCTGGCACACGCCTCGGTGTACACCTGCAGGCCGCGCTGCAACTGATATTGATCAAATTTGCCAAAAGGCCCTTCAAACGAGAATTGCACATCATGTATGTGCGTCGATCCGCCTGCGGCGGTTGCGCCGGTTCCGGAAAAGGTCAGTGCCGCAAGGGCGGCGATGCCGATTTTCTTGAGCAATTCATTAACTCCTTGTTATTCCGCAGGGGTTTCGGACTTGCTGTAATGGTGGTCAAAGTCTTCCTCGACGGTGGATGGCCGCGGTTCCGGTTTTTCTATTACCCCAAGCAGTGGCAGGATAATCAGAAAGTAAAAAAACCAGTAGGTTGAACCGATAAGCGAAATGGTGGAATACGGAGGTTCCGCAGGTTGCGCGCCGCACCACGTCAGGACGACAAAATCGGCGACAAGCAGCCAGAACCACCACTTGAACATTGGTCGATAGCGTCCCGAGCGAACCA
Organism: Roseovarius sp.; assembly: GCA_026709325.1. Lineage (GTDB taxonomy): Bacteria > Pseudomonadota > Alphaproteobacteria > Rhodobacterales > Rhodobacteraceae > JAPOTF01. The sequence goes on along the minus strand of JAPOTF010000166.1, from coordinate 29,809 downwards.
TTGAAGTGTCAAGCCACGGCGCCAGCGCCATGACCACAATGGCCCCGAACATTGCAAGGACGCCAAAGAACTTGGCGTTGATTATTCCCCCGGTGATCCAGTTCGCCAGCATAACCACCCATACATCCGAGGTGAACGCGCGCAATATGGCGTAAAATGGCAGAAAATACCACTCGGGTACAATATGCGCGGGAGTTACCAGCGGATTCGCCTCGATGTAGTTGTCCGGATGTCCAAGATAATTTGGCATGAAACCCACTATGGCAAAAAACACCACAAGGATGACTGCAAGCGCAAACAAATCCTTTATGACAAAATAGGGCCAGAAGGGAACGGTGTCCCTGTCGGCCTCCGCTTTGGATTCCCGGCGCACTTCAACTCCGGTTGGGTTGTTGTTGCCCGTGGTGTGAAAAGCCCAAATGTGCAGTATCACCAGCGCGGCAATGACAAATGGAAGCAGATAGTGCAGCGAAAAGAAGCGGTTTAATGTCGCGTTGTCCACGGCGGGTCCACCTAGAAGCCATGTCTGTATGTATTCGCCAATAAATGGAATGGCGCCAAAAAGTCCCGTAATAACAGTGGCACCCCAGAACGACATTTGTCCCCAGGGCAAAACATACCCCATGAAGGCTGTGCCCATCATAAGCAGATATATCAACATGCCGATTATCCATGTGATTTCGCGCGGGGGCTTGTAGGAGCCGTAATAAAGGCCGCGGAAAATGTGAATGTAGACGGCAAAGAAGAACAGCGACGCCCCGTTCATGTGAAGATACCGGATCATGTGTCCGCTGTTTACGTTGCGCATGATGTGCTCGATTGACGCGAATGCCGTGTCCACGTGCGGCGTGTAGTGCATTGCCAAAACAATGCCGGTTACAATCTGCAGAGCCAGGCAAAATGCCAGAACAATCCCCCATATCCACCACCAGTTAAGGTTCTTTGGGGTTGGTATCATCAAGGTGCCGTAAAGCAGGCCGATTACTGGAAGCCGGGAGTGAAGCCATTTTTCAATGTTTGACCTGGGCTCGTAATGGTCATGAGGAATGCCGGACATCTGCCTCTCCCTTAACCGAGTTTAATTGTTGTGTTGTCGACCCATTGCGCAACCGGAACAATGAGGTTTTCCGGTGCCGGGCCTTTTCGGATTCGACCTGAAAGATCATAATGCGAACCGTGGCATGGGCAAAACCAGCCACCGAAATCGCCGGACGTTCCAAGCGGAACGCATCCCAGATGCGAGCACACGCCCACCTGAACAATCCAGGCGCCGGCACCCTCCCCTTCAGGTGAGGGCATCACGCGATTTTCATCCGTGGCAAGCGCTTTGCCATCGCCAAGATTCGCGTTTCTCGCCAGCGGATCGGGAAGTGAACTTAAATCGTCGGGCTCCTGCTCTTTGGCCTTGTGAATCTCCGCCCCAGTGCGGTGGCGAATGAAAACTGGCTTTCCGAGCCATTTCACGGTCAGCTGGGTTCCGGGATCAACTCCGGACACATCAACGCGAACCGAACTGAGCGCCTGAACGTCGGCCGAGGGGTTCATCTGATTTACAAGCGGCCAAACCGCGGCTCCTGTGGCCACTGCACCAGCACCGGCGGTGGCGTAATATATAAAATCTCTGCGGGTGCCTTCAATATTCTCTATATTCGACAAGCTTTATTCTCCAGATTTTCCGGCCGAATTCGGCCATGGTGAGACATTAGGCTGCGAATTGCCATCCGCATCACATGGAATGATTAATTACCCAAGAAAACAAATCTAGTCCAGTACTCAATACGCCAAATTTTGCCGGTGTCGCGCAACCCATGATTTGGCCGTTTGATAATTGCGGCCATTTGCGCGACTGCAACGGACTGCCGGCGAGTTTCCCGGTTTTCGCCTGAACGAAAAATCCGCGAAGAGCGCCGGTGAAAATCGGCACGGGGCAACTGGAAATCTGGCTTTTTAAATCAGTCCGAGTTGTCGGACTTTTTCGGTCGACGGGCGAGACATCATCATGTCGTAATGCGCGGCAAGAGAGGGAAAGTCGCGTATATCCACATCGTCACCTTTGAGCCATGTGCACACGGTGAACAACCAGGGGTCTGCAACGGACATGTCGCTTCCGGTCACGAACGGCGACATTTGGCAGTTTTCCTCGATATAGCCGCAGCTTTCCCGCATTGTTTCCGGTACTTTGGAGGTCATGTCCTCCATCGAGCTTTTCAGGTTCGCCCATCTTGAGCCACGCATTTTATGGGCGTGATTCACGTGAAATGTTGACGCCAGATAATACATGACGGCCCGCATTTGCGCCGATTTCCATGGATCGGACGGAACAAGTCCCATATCCGGAACCTGAGCGGCAATGAACTCCAGGATTGCTCCCGTTTCGGTGAGAATGCCGTTTTCCAGAACCAGCGCCGGAACCCGGCCTTTCGGGTTGATGGCGTGATATGCGGATTGCATCTGCTCGCCTTTGGAAAAGTCGAGCATAACGGGTTCATATGGCAGACCGGTTTCCTCCAGCAGAATCGCGGTGGCTATGGAGACCGTTTTTGGCGCGAGATATACTTTCATGTGTTCGTTTCCTGTCTAATGGAGCCTTGCAAAATTACCGGCGATTATGGCGGCAAACACGGCATTTGTCATGCCAAACTTGACACGGAAAAGGCAAATTCATGGGTCTGAAGCCGGTTTCCCCGATTTCAGGCGGGTTTCGGGTCGGTTCGCCAGATTCCGGACAGGCGTCGCCGGCGCCCGGCGCTGGTGCCCAAGCGCCCGAAAACCGGTCGAAAGGGGAAGTGGCTCTCAATATCGGATTTGTCCCCAACTCCACGAAAACCCCCGTCGTGTCGTCACGTCAAGGCTGCCGCGTCCCGGCTTCGAGGTTTCGGCATGGGAACCGTTCGCGGCCGCGGTCGAGACATTGTCCAAAAAGCATCTGGCGCATTTGATGGCCCGTCCGGATGTTTGCGGCGACCCGCGGGCCCGGCGCCCGGCAAATGCGCCGCTGCAGTCGGAGACGTGGCGGGAGACGCCGCGAGCATTTCACATGCGAAAACCCCGACGGCGCCTTCAAGTGGCTTATGGCGGGAGCGGAGCCGATGGCTCTCGCCGGCAACCGGGCATTTAACGGCGGCGGAGAGCCGGGCATGGATTCGGGCGCCCTCGTTTCGGCACCGTTCCCCGCGGGCTGCTCCTGACGGCATGGAAGCGGCGGCCGATGCGGTCGTGTTTGGCGACGCCGCGGAATCGTGCGCCCTCCATCATAAAGAACATATTCTCGATTTTATGTACCTAATGCATATATTGCAATCATCCATGTTCTTTAATTTAACAAAAAAACAAAATTTTCTATTTATGTTTTTTAATTTCATATAAAGTACATTATTTGGAAAATATGTTTTTAAATACTTGCAGCGAACAACGGAAGGCAATACAGACAAGCAATAAACATGTATCAAGGGAAATGTCCATTGACCGATAATGATAAACGGCTTGGAAGTTACATTGAAAGTTCTGCAGTTGCCGGAGAGCGCTACAGGGCTTTCCTGCCTCCGCCACTGCCACCCGACCCGCCATTGGACATGTCTAGACTATATGGCCTGCTTGAAAAGGCAACAGTTGCGATCGGACGTCTGGATGGCATGAGCATGGTTTTACCAGATCCATCGTTGCTCATATATATATGTATGTCCGCAAAGAAGCCGTGCTGTCTTCTCAGATTGAAGGAATCCAGTCCACGCTCTCGGATTTGCTTAAATATGAAAACTCCATGGCACCCGGAACTCCCATAGACGATGTCAAGGAGGTATCCTGCTATGTTTCCGCATTGGATCATGGTTTGGAACGCTTGAAGAATTTTCCGCTTTCCTTGCGTCTTTTAAGGGAAGTTCACGGCAAGCTGTTAAGCAGCAATCGCGGAGCGAATAAAAAGCCAGGTGAATTCAGAACATCTCAAAACTGGATTGGCGGTACAAGACCTGGCAATGCAAAATTCGTGCCCCCGCCTCCAGAGAGACTAATGGAATTTCTGGATCCGTTTGAAAAATTTCTCCATGATGATAAGGTTCCAATGCCAGTGCTGATCAAGGCGGCGCTGACACATGTTCAATTCGAGACAATTCATCCCTTTCTTGATGGCAATGGCCGTCTCGGACGTATGCTGATAACGTTGATACTATGCAATGAAGGCATATTGATCAAACCTCTTCTTTACTTGAGTTTATATTTCAAGGCAAATCGACATGAATATTACAATCACCTCCAAGCTGTTAGAAATACCGGAGATTGGGAGGCCTGGGTTGAATTCTTTTTGACGGGAGTTGCGGAAACAGCTGATTTAGCTCATCAAACCGCGACAAAAATTGTGGAACTTTTTCTGAATGATAATGAGCATATAAAAAAATCCAATTCTTCGGGTGCCGCTATAGTCACCATACATGATTTTTTACAGCGCAATCCCATAACCAACACGGCAAATATCAAAAAACAAACCGGACTTTCTCAACCCACAGTAATGAGAAACCTAAAATCTCTGGAAAATCTGGGCATGGTTCGCGAAACAACAGGCAAAGAGCGGAACAAGACTTTTGTCTATTCAACATATCTTGATATCCTAAATCAAGGGACTCGGCATTATTGATATGGGTCATATCTGGATGGCAGGCATAATACCCGCAGCGTGTTGTCTTGCAGGCTTGTGGTTTAAAATGGGAGTTTTTACGGGCGGAACGTCGGTTAATACTTGGCATGCAAATCGTCGATCTTCCGCAACTGACCGGATTTCATTCAATGTGTCCGTATCACGCAAAAAGAGATAATGTTAATGCGCATTTTGAAATATCGCGGAGAATTGCCATGCCGCGGGACGGGAAGTGAAGTGGCGCAAACACGCGGCGTGGTGTCGGGATTGAGAAGGTAAAGCGTTCCATTCCGGGTATCACAATACCCGCAGTCGGGGAGGGTGGAATTGATGGCCGAGACGATCAGGTTCAAGCTTAATGGCGCTGATGCCGAAGCCCGGAGCGGGCAGACAATATGGGAAGCGGTCGATGGCCGCGGAATAAAAATCCCTCACCTGTGTCACAAGCCCGCAAACGGATATAGACCGGATGGAAACTGCCGGGCCTGCATGGTTGAGGTTGAAGGCGAACGCGCGCTTGTGGCGTCATGCATCAGGTCCGTGGAAGAGGGCATGGTCGTCAACGTGAACTCCGCGCGGGCCGAAAGCGCGCGCCGGATGGTGATCGAGATGATTCTCGCCGATCAGCCGGAACGTGAGCGGGCCCGGGACCGGTCAAGCCATCTCTGGAACATGGCCGATCATGCGGGTGTCGCCGAAAGCCGCTTTCCGGCGCTGGAGAAGGAGCGCATACCGCTTCTTGACGACAGCCACCTTGCCATGCGGGTGAATTTGGACGCCTGCATTCAGTGCGGCCTCTGCGTGCGGGCATGCCGCGAGGTTCAGGTAAATGACGTGATTGGCATGGCGGGAAGGGGCCATGACGCATGGCCGGCATTTGATTTTGCCGATCCAATGGGATCAAGCACCTGTGTCGCCTGCGGCGAATGCGTGCAGGCATGTCCAACGGGCGCTCTCATGCCGGCCGCGGCGATCAATGAGGAACAGGTTGGAAACAGTGCCGACTACGACAATGAGGTGAAGAGCGTGTGTCCCTTCTGCGGAGTGGGATGCCAGGTAGGCCTCAAGGTGAAAAACGGTAAAATCCGATATGTGGATGGACTCGACGGACCGGCGAACGAAGGCCGCCTATGCGTAAAGGGGCGCTTTGGATTCGATTACATTAATCACGAGCATCGTTTGACCAAACCTCTCATTAGGCGCGATGACGCCACTGCAAAGGGACTTAACGTGAATCCGGGAAACTGGAGCGAGGTGTTTCGAGAGGCGAGCTGGGAGGAGGCTCTTGATTTCGCCGCGGCCGGTCTCAAGCGGCTAAAAGACGAAAACGGGGGGGCTTCGGTGGCGGGTTTTGGCAGCGCCAAATGCACCAATGAAGAGGCCTATCTGTTCCAGAAGTTCATCCGCCAGGGATTTGGGCACAACAATGTGGACCATTGCACCAGACTTTGCCACGCCTCTTCCGTCGCCGCATTGATGGAAAATATCGGATCTGGCGCGGTAACGGTGACTTTTAATGAGATCGAGAATGCGGATGTGGCCATTCTGATCGGCGCGAACCCCGTTGAAAACCATCCTGTCGCCGCCACGTATTTCAAGCAGTTCGCGAAACGCGGAGGCAAGCTGATTGTCATGGACCCGAGAGGCATCGGCTTGCGGCGTTTTGCAACGCACATGCTTCAGTTCAAGCCGGGTACGGACGTTTCAATGCTCAACGCAATCATGAATGTGATTGTCGAGGAGGAACTTTACGACCTTGACTACATAAATTCGCACACGGAAAACTGGGAAGCCGAAAAAGCGCATCTGGCGCATTATTCTCCCGAGAACATGCAGCATATATGCGGCATCCCGGAAGATGCCATTCGCGCTGTGGCAAGAGATTTCGCCAGGGCCGGGGCGGGAATGATATTCTGGGGCATGGGGATAAGCCAGCATGTCCACGGAACCGACAATGCTCGATGCCTGATTTCGCTTGCGCTTATGTGCGGACATGTGGGTCGTCCCGGTACCGGACTTCACCCGCTTCGGGGGCAAAACAACGTTCAGGGCGCATCTGATGCAGGCCTGATTCCGATGTATCTTCCGGATTACCGAACGGTTACCGATCATGAGATGCGGCGCGCCTTTACCGAGGTGTGGAATTCGGACGATTTCAGTTCGGAAACGGGACTTACAGTGACGGAAATCATGGATGCGGTGCATCAGGGAAAGGTCAGGGGCATGTACATTTTGGGTGAAAACCCCGCAATGTCGGATCCGGATCTGAAACATGCAAGGGAGGCGCTGGCCAAGCTTGACCACCTGGTTGTGCAGGACATTTTTTTAACCGAGACCGCAAATTATGCGGACGTTGTCTTTCCGGCCTCGGCATTTGCGGAAAAAGGCGGAACCGTAACCAATACGAACAGGCAAATTCAGATGGGGCGTCCGGCGGTGCCGCCTCCCGGCGAGGCCCGCCGGGACTGGGAAATTATTGTCATGCTTGCGAACAGGCTGGGCATGCCCTGGAAATACGAAAGTCCCGCCGAGATTTTTAACGAAATGAAGCTCAACATGAACTCGCTTAAAAATATAACCTGGGATCGGCTCGAAAATGAAAATGCCGTAACGTATCCGTCGCTTTCCCGTGAAGATCCCGGACAGCCCATACTGTTTGGCGACGGTTTTCCGCGACTTGGCGGGAGGGCGCGATTTACGCCGTCAAGCATCATCCCGCCCGCCGACACCACCAGCGAGGATTTCCCGATGGTTCTTACAACTGGCCGACAGCTTGAGCACTGGCATACAGGCACAATGACGAGAAGGTCCAAAGTGCTTGACGGCGTGGAACCCGAGGCAAGCTGCTCGATGAATCCCTCCACGCTTGCTCGGATGGGTCTCAATCCCGGTGGAATGGTCCGATTGACGACAAAAAGAGGAAGCGTGGAAATTATGGCCCGCGCCGACAGGGCCGTTGCTCCAGATATGGTGTTTCTCCCGTTTGCCTTTGTGGAAGCCGCCGCGAACATACTCACGAATCCGGCTCTGGACCCATACGGCAAAATTCCGGAGTTCAAATTTTCAGCTGTGCGCGCTGAACCCGTTGAGCGGTAAATCGAGGATTTCCATTGAGATTGGGGAATGCGGGTGGTTTCGGCTTTCGATGCCCGGAGATTTGGAATGCGCCAGACCATTGCCGTCTGGATGCGCGGTTTGAAAGCGCGACCTGAATGTCGGGATGTATGGTTGAGGGTGCCGGGCAATGAGTGAATACACCCTGTATAACATGGATTGTCTCGAGGGATTGGACAAGATCGGGCCGCATTCAATTGATCTGGTTGTGGCGGATCCCCCGTACCGTCTGGGAAAAGATTACGGCAATCAATCCGACAAGATGAACGAGCGCGACTTTCTTGAATGGACGGAACTCTGGGTGGACGGGATTATTCCGAGAATGAAGCCAAACGGGGCGCTATATATATTCGCAACCTGGCGCCACTCACCTGAAATCTTCTCGATGATCAAGAAAAAGATGATAATGAAAAACGAAATCATCTGGGACAGAAGAGTCCCAAGCATGGGCGGCAGCACCAGAAACTTTTCATCGGTCCACGACAACATTGGCTATTTTGTGAAGTCTAAAGACTATTTTTTTGATCTGGATGCGGTTCGCATACCCTATGACGAAAAAACGAAAAAAGCCAGATCAAGAAGTGTCTTTGCGGGAAAAAAATGGTTGGAGGTTGGATATAACCCAAAGGATGTCTGGAGTATTTCAAGATTGCACCGCCAGCATCGCGAACGCCTTGACCATCCGACTCAAAAGCCACTGGAACTGGTGGAAAGGATGGTTAGGGCGAGTTGTCCGGAGGGTGGAACCGTGCTGGATCCGTTTTGCGGTTCGGGAACGACAATTGAGGCGTGCTTGAAAAATGGCAGGCACTGCATCGCGTTTGAATTGAATGCGGAATATTGCGTGCTGGCGAAAAAAAGGATGGGGAACACCGGTGGCGAAGTGCCGGGTGTCTGATATGCCGGCAATTCCAAAATCCTGAATTTTTTACCGGCTGGCGTGTCAACTCGACAAGGTTGCGTAACGGGGAGCGGAGCTGTTTCCCGCCGGCTTGGGTGACGGATTTCATTTTTGGTGCGCAACGCTCAATGTCGCCAATGCCCCGGCCCGGTTCGTCGGGCCGTTGCCGGCGGGTCTGGCGCGCGTCCATCAGCGCGTCCCAAAGCGGTCGCCCCCCGGGAGTTGCCAGGCGAACCTCGACATCCGAAAGGCGAAAGCCCCGGGGAGCCTCCCGGTGAAAGGGGCCGGATGCGGCGAGTTTTCGAACCGGCATGCCGAAACAATGCGCATCCAGAGAGGGACAGCCGGAGAAAAATGGGAAAAAACGCGGAAGCCAATATTCGCGCGCAAAGGCAACGCGAACAGGCAGGGAAAATGCAACATGTCAATGCAAAAATCAAAAAGTTGGCGTGGGACAAGTCTCCTGTGGGAGATTTGCATGTTTACATTCTTGCAGTGTTCGCTATATGGAAAAATTATATAAGCTGGCAGCGGTGCGCCATGTTATAATGCATTTAAACCAATGGTGAAATCCGCAATGCCGCGGCAGGGGTGGGATATTGCCGACAAGGGAGGAGTGGAAGTGTCAGAGCCAATGCATGCGTCATCGCAGTATTTGTCCATACCTGCGATCCTGAGGAGGAATGCGGAAACATATGCCGATAAACCCGCCTACAGGGAGAAGGATCTGGGCATATGGCAAAGCTGGACGTGGTCGCAAGCCGAAAGGGAAATCGAGTCCCTTGCCATCGGCTTTTTGGATCTGGGCGTCAGTGAAGGCGATTTTATAGCGATTGCCGGACGCAATCGCCCGCATTTCTACTGGAGCATGGTTGCGGCGCAAATGGTTGGCGCGATTCCCGTACCGATCTATCACGATAGCGCGGCCGATGAAATGGCCTATGTTCTCGATCATTGCGGAGCATGTCTGGCCGTGGTCGAGGATCAGGAGCAGATTGACAAGATTCTGGACGTGCAGGAGCAGTTGAGCCGTCTGAAGCACATGATTTACGTCGACTCTCGCGGCATGAGGAAATACGACCATGCAAGACTGCACCAGTTTTCGCATGTTCAGGATGTGGGAAGGTCGAAACGCGACGAATTGACCGGCGAACTGGAGGCAAGGCGGAGCAGGCTTGATTATTCAAGCACATGCGTGATGCTTTACACATCGGGCACCACCGGCAAGCCCAAGGGCGTTGTTCTTTCCAACCGAAATATAATCGAGTCGTCGATAGCTTCATGCAAGTTTGACGGGTTGGGGCAAAATGAGGAGGTTCTCGCCTATCTCCCCATGGCCTGGGTGGGCGATTTCATGTTTTCAATCGGCCAGGCCTTTTGGAGCGGGTTTTGCGTCAACTGCCCTGAAAGCGCCGACACGATGCAAATGAATTTGCGTGAAATCGGGCCAACATATTATTTCGCGCCGCCAAGGGTGTTTGAAATGCAGCTCACAAACGTAATGATTAGAATGGAAGATGCGGGAATATTGAAAAAGCGCATATTCGGCTTCTTCATGGATCATGCGAAAAAGGTTGGGCCGGCAATACTGGACCGAAAACGGGTCGGTGGCTGGGATCGTCTCAAGTATTGGCTGGGCAATCTAATTGTCTACGGCCCGCTAAAGGACACGCTTGGGTTTGGCCGGGTGCGACTGGGGTATACCGCCGGCGAGGCGATTGGCCCCGAGATTTTTGAATTTTACAGGTCGCTGGGAATCAATCTCAAGCAGCTTTACGGCCAAACGGAAGCAAGCGTGTTTGTGACTATTCAGCCAGATGGTGAAGTCCGGGCGGATACCGTGGGAGTTCCGGCACCCGGGGTGCAGGTGAAGGTGGCGGACAGCGGCGAGGTTTTCTATCGAGGTCCGGGCACATTCGTCGAATACTACAAAAATCCCGAAAGCACGGCGAAAACCAAGGACGCGGACGGATGGGTGGCCACAGGAGACGCCGGTTTCATGGACGGCACAACGGGGCATCTCAAGATAATAGACCGCGCCAAGGATGTGGGAAAAATGTCCAGCGGAAAAATGTTCGCGCCAAAATATGTTGAAAACAAGCTCAAGTTTTTTCCCGATATTCTGGAGGCGGTGGTGTTTGGAAATCAGCGCGAGGAATGCACGGCGTTTATGAATATTGATCTGAATGCGGTGGGCAACTGGGCGGAAAGGAACAACATCGGATATGCTTCATATCAGGAACTGGCAAGCCATCCGCGGGTGCTGGAAACAATCAGGGAGCATGTGGAGGAGGTGAACCTCTCCCTGAGCGAAGATCCCATGCTTGCACACAGCCAGATCCACCGTTTCATCGTGCTTCACAAGGAACTGGATGCGGATGACGGAGAGATTACGCGAACCCGGAAAGTTCGAAGAGGGGTCATATCGGAAAAATACGAGGATTTGCTTGGCGCTCTATACGATGGGTCCAGGGAAATATACACGACAACGGAAGTGACCTACGAAGATGGCCGCAAGGGATCAATCAGCGCGACTCTGAAAATCATGGACGCCGCGGTCGCGCTGGACGGAAAAATGGAGCATATGGCCGCGGGATGAGATGTCTTGGTGAACATGGCGTTCGCCATTGCAATCCGGACATTTCAGGGGCGCGCATGTCATCTGTTTGCATTCAGGGGGGAAATTAATGGCTAATGGAGTGCGAGCCCAGGCGGCCGCGGGTGGCGGAATTGTAGGAGATGTTGTTCTGGAGATGGAAAACATCATTCTGCGCTTTGGCGGCGTGACGGCCATAAAGGACATTTCATTCGACATAAGGCGGGGGGAGATTCGCGCGATTATCGGACCGAATGGCGCAGGCAAATCGTCAATGCTTAACGTCATCTCCGGATTCTACCATCCGCAGGAGGGTCAGATCTGGTACAAAGGCAGGGAGCGTCCCGCCATGAAACCCTATGAGGTGGCGTTGCAGGGGATAGCGCGAACTTTCCAGAACATCGCTCTCTTCGAGGGCATGACCGTTCTCGACAACATTATGACAGGCCGTATCCGCCAGATGAAATCCGGGCTGCTCGCCCAGGCGCTTTGGAAGGGAAAAGCCGAAAGAGAGGAAACGGAAAACAGGGAATCCGTTGAAAGAATAATTGATTTTCTGGAAATACAGCATATCAGAAAAACACCGGTGGGCAGGTTGCCCTACGGCTTGAAGAAACGCGTCGAACTTGCTCGCGCCCTTGCCGCCGAACCTTCAATCCTGCTGCTTGATGAGCCAATGGCCGGAATGAATGTCGAGGAAAAAGAGGACATGTCCAGATTCGTTCTGGATGTTAATGATGAATTCGGAACGACGATTGTCCTCATTGAGCACGATATGGGAGTGGTTATGGATCTGTCGGACCGTGTGGTTGTAATGGATTACGGTCGAAAAATCGGTGATGGAACCCCGGATGAAGTAAGGCGGAACCAGGATGTGATAGACGCTTATCTTGGAGTTTCGCATGACTGAATGCCCGTTTGAACCTGGCCATTCGCGCAATCCTTTAATGAGGAGAGATTAAATGCCGGATCAGTTGATTTTCGCGACAGAGGTGTTTCTGAACGGATTAATGGCCGGAGTCCTCTATGCTCTTGTGGCATTGGGATTTGTTCTCATTTACAAGGCATCCGGCATATTCAACTATGCGCAGGGCGTAATGGCGCTCTTTGCCGCGCTTACACTTGTGGGGATTATGAAGGGGCAGGTGCCGTTTGCGCACCTCATAAATGCGGTGTTCGGCACGCATGTTCACTATTTCGGATGGAATGTCCCCGCGCTGGTTGCGATTGTTCTCACAATGCTGGTTATGGTCGGGCTGGCATGGGCCGTCAATGAGATTGTCTTCAAGCATCTTGTAAACCAGGAGCCGATACTGCTCTTCATGGCCACAATTGGCATCGCCTATTTCCTGGAAGGAATAGGCGACATGATGTGGGGCAGCGAAATCAAGAAACTTGATGTGGGGTTGCCGCAGGGCATCAACCTTTGGATTGACAATGTTACCTACAACGCCTTTGGCTACGGCTTTTTCATAGACAATCTTGACATTGTGGCGACTGTTGTGGCGGCGGTACTGGTGTTTACACTGATTGTGTTTGCGCAATACACAAAGCAGGGTCGGGCGATGAGGGCGGTGGCGGATGATCACCAGGCGGCTCTAAGCGTCGGGATCAGCCTGAATTTCATCTGGGTGATGGTCTGGTCGCTTGCCGGTTTTGTGGCTCTGGTCGCGGGGATCATGTGGGGCACCAAGTCGGGAGTTCAGTTTTCGCTTTCGCTAATTGCCCTGAAGGCGCTGCCGGTCCTTATGCTGGGCGGGTTCACCTCCATTCCCGGCGCCATTGTTGGCGGGCTCATAATCGGAGTGGGGGAAAAGCTGTTTGAATTTGCCATTGGTCCAATGGTCGGCGGGGCAACCGAAAACTGGTTTGCCTATGTATTGGCGCTTGTGTTTCTGGTATTTAGACCACAAGGTCTCTTCGGGGAAAAAATCATTGAGAGAGTGTAATGAAACTGCCGATTAAAATGCGCGTGAGACGTCGATTTGCCGGCGCATCCGCGAGGCGCGAGCAGTATGCCGCATTGCGTCCGGAATGCGGGCTGGACGCGGTATTTTTGAAGGGGAGATTTTGTAGTGTTCTATCGCGAAGCAGGTGATTTCAAGACATCATATATGGACGACAGTGAGACCTTTCCAATAAGATTTGACCGCTACAGATACTATTTTGTGCTTTTCGCGGCTTTTGCAGTCGTGCCGTTCCTTTTAAACGACTATTGGGTCAATGCCGTTCTGCTGCCGTTTTTGATCTACTCGATCGCGGCGATTGGACTTAACATACTTGTGGGATACTGTGGTCAGGTCAGTCTGGGGACTGGTGGATTCATGGCGGTCGGAGCCTATGCGTGCTACAAGCTGATGACGGGCTTTCCGGATGTTAACATATTCTTTCACATAATTCTTGCAGGAGCGGTGACAGCGGGGGTTTGCGTGATTTTCGGTCTCCCGAGCTTGCGGATTAAAGGGTTCTATCTTGCGGTTGCGACCCTTGCGGCGCAGTTTTTTCTTGTCTGGCTTTTCAACAGGGTGCCGTGGTTCTACAACTACTCCGCATCGGGACAGATTAGTTCGCCCGAGAGAACCATTTTTGGATTTCCCGTAACGGGTGCCGAGACGGCTCCATGGACGGCATATCTGTTTTGTCTTGTATTTACCGTGGCAAGCGCGATAATTGCCAGAAACTTGACCAGAGGCATGGCCGGGCGCAAGTGGATGGCTATAAGGGACATGGACATAGCAGCCGAAATCATTGGGGTAAATCCGCTCAGGGCGAAGTTGTCGGCATTTGCGATTTCCGGATTTTTCGTGGGAATTGCCGGAGCGCTGTTCTTTTCCGTTTACCTTGGCGCCGTCGAGGTGGGCGAGGTGTTTGGAATCAACAAGTCATTTCTGGTTCTCTTTATGGTTATAATAGGAGGGCTTGGCTCTATTTTCGGCTCCTTTGCGGGGGCGGCGTTTCTGGTGCTTTTACCCGTTTTCCTAAAGAATTTGCTGGTTGGAATTATGGGATGGCCAACCGATTTGGCTGCGCATCTTGAATTTATAATCGTGGGCGGACTGATAGTGCTGTTTTTGATAGTCGAACCGCATGGACTGGCGCAGTTGTGGCGATTGGCAAAGGAAAAACTTAGACTTTGGCCCTTCCCGCATTAGGGACGGGGAGAAAGTGTGGCGGGACTCGACCCGTCAGGCATGTGTTGTCGGAGAAACTATAGGAGGAAACAAACCGATGAAATACAAATTACTGACTGCGGTTGCCGCTGCGGCAATGGCGGCTGGCCCTGCGCTTGCCGAACTGACTTTTAGTTCGCTGAGCTACAGGACCGGCCCGTATGCGGCAGGTGGGATACCATTTGCAGATGGATATGCCGATTATTTCACTCTGCTCAACGAGCGCGACGGTGGCATAAACGGCGTGAAGATCAATCTGGTTGAATGTGAAACCGGCTACAACACGGAAAAAGGCGTTGAATGCTATGAAGCGACCAAAGGTCAGGGCGTTCTGGTTTATCAACCGCTTTCGACCGGCATTACATATCAGCTGATTCCAAAAGCGACAGCCGACAAAATTCCGGTTCACTCAATGGGTTATGGAAGAACATCGGCCAAAAACGGTTCCGTGTTTGAATGGGTCTTCAACTATCCGGCAAACTATTGGGATGGAGCCTCGATCGCAATAACGCATATCCTTGACATCAATGGTGGTGACATCAACGGCAAGAAGGTTGCCCTGCTGTATCACAACTCCGCATACGGAAAGGAGCCAATCCGCACGCTTGAGGAACTCTCCAAAAAGCATGGCTATGAACTCAGCCTGCTGCCGGTGGACCATCCCGGACAGGAGCAAAAATCCCAATGGCTGCAAATTCGCCAGCAGCGTCCCGACTATGTCATCATGTGGGGATGGGGAGTGATGAACCAGGTTGCAATTCAGGAAGCGGCCAACATCAGGTTCCCGATGGAAAACTTTATCGGCATCTGGTGGTCGGGCTCCGAAAATGATGTGAGGCCTGCCGGTGATTCGGCTCATAACTACAAGGCGCTGACTTTCCACAATGTGGGAAGCGATTATCCACTTTTTGATGACATTGGCAAATATGTTATCGACGCGGGCAAGGCTGCCGGTGCCGGTGATCAGGTGGGGACGGTTCTTTACAACCGCGCACTTTACGCTGCGATGCTCGCCGCGGAAGCTGTGAAAACGGCCATGGAGATTCACGGAACCACGGAAATCACTCCTCCCATGATGCGTGATGGCATGGAGGCGCTGGAGATGACGGAAGAAAAGATGATCGCGCTTGGTCTTCCAAACTTTGGCCCGACATTCTCCATAAGCTGTCAGAATCACGGCGGATACGGGTTTGGGGCCGTTACGCAGTGGGATGCGGAAGCCGGTGAATTCAAGCTGATCACCGATTACTTTCAGTCCGACCAGGATGTGATTCAGGAGCTTATCGAGGAAGATTCGGCGAAATATGCCGCTGAAAACGGAATAGAGCCGCGCTGCTGATAGTGGCGAAAACAAAGGGCGCGACGATCATGTTGTCGCGCCCGATTTAAATCAGCTTCGCGCGTCGGCACGTAATGGAGAGCAAAATGCTTGATTCAGCGCCATCGGATGAGACCCTTCTCGAGATTAACAATATCGAGGTGATATACAATCATGTCATTCTTGTGCTTAAGGGTGTAAGTCTCAAAGTTCCCAAAGGCGGTATCATTGCTCTGCTTGGCGGTAACGGCGCCGGAAAGACAACCACGCTAAAGGCGGTTTCGAATCTGCTTAAATCCGAGCGCGGCGAGGTTACCAAGGGCTCCATAATGTATCGGGGAGAGGGAATACAGGATATGGTCCCCTCTGATCTGGTGAAAATGGGTGTCATCCAGGTTATGGAAGGCCGGCACTGCTTTGAACATCTTACCGTAGAGGAGAATTTGCTGACCGGCGCATACACGCGCGGTTCGGGCAAGGGCGATATAGAGGCCGACCTGGATCTGGTTTATTCCTATTTCCCGCGACTTAAGGATCGGCGGAGATCACAGGCGGGATACACCTCGGGTGGCGAACAGCAGATGTGCGCCATTGGGCGGGCTCTGATGAGTCGTCCGGAAACAATCCTTCTGGATGAACCCAGCATGGGTCTCGCGCCTCAACTCGTGGAGGAGATTTTCAACATTGTTAAATCATTAAACGAAAACGAGGGCGCAACATTCCTTTTGGCCGAGCAGAATACCAACGTGGCTCTTCGTTTTGCAAATTATGGCTATATTTTGGAGAACGGCCGCGTTGTCATGGATGGACCCGCGCGTGACCTCCGCGAAAACCCCGATGTCAAGGAATTCTATCTTGGCATGTCTGAAGAAGGGCGAAAGTCCTTTCGCGATGTTCGCAGTTACCGCCGCCGGAAGCGGTGGCTGAGTTGATCATTGTTGAAGCGGTTTGGTTCTCATTTCCTCTATGAGTTCAAGGGCTTCCTCGCGCGTGTTTCGGATGTTGGGGCGAAAGCTTTGCGTTTCCGCGCGCATGCGGATGTCATTTTCGGTTTCCGAACCGGCGGCGTATCGGACCGAACCAAGAGATCCCGCCTTGTTGAGAAATTTGCCCCGATAGGCGTATCTGACCCATGCTCCCGGCAAAATCTCGCATTCGTTGAGATTAACAAGAAAAAACCAGCGACGGTCGGATTCCTTTATTCTATCTTCAAGATAATCGTAGAAATCATCCACGTCCCTGCTGTGATGGAACGTGAAATGGGAAAAATCGACATCCATGATCGCCTTTTCCTCATCAAACGAAACTCTTCGGACAAAATCAGACAATGCATAGTTCGGATCGTGAACTATTTTGGCGCGCCGCCTGCTTGGAAGTTCGCTTATACGGGCAATTGCGGCATCTCGGCACGTAAAAAGATTTGGATCGAAGGCCTCGGTATTGGCGGCCCTTCTGATTTGACGTTCAGTCTCCTTGGATGCGTCAAATCTTACAGATCCCATGGAGTGGGAGAGATTAAGTGCCCGGCCGCGCCGGGAGTAGGGCGTCCAGGCATTTGGATCAATGCGGGTTCCGTTAAGGTTTACAAGAAAGAACCAGAGTTCTTCGCCTGTATCCGCAATGCGTTCTTCAAGGCGATCGTAAAACTCGTTTACAACACGGGAGCAATCAAAATGAAAATTGGAAAAATCCGCCTCCATTGTCTGAATTCCCTCATGAAAGGTAATCCTGCGATCAAGTTCTTTCCGGTCGGTCTTTCGGGTTTCTTTAACGTCGTTCACAGTCTTGTCCTCTATATTGACATGCGGCTTCACGTTTGGTATGCAATTGTATGCAGAAATGCACAATTTAAGACTGTAGCGCAATCCAAAAATTAAACTGCCGCGGCGGCAACCATGGGATTTTTGAAAAAATGAGCGGATATTATGACGATCTTGAAATTCGAAGCGCTGACCAGCGGGAAGCGGACCATTTGTCTGCACTTAACAGGCAGCTTGAAGTTGCCAAGGTGGACGGATTTGAAAAACCGCTTCAATCATTGGATGAACTTGCCAGGCTGCCTTTGCTTCGCAAGTCCGAGCTAATCCGAATGCAAGCTGAAAATTTGCCATTTGGCGGCATTCCGGTGAATGAGGTTGCGCATGTGTTTCAATCACCCGGTCCGATTTATGAACCGGGTGGCATAAGTCATGACTGGTGGCGAATGGGTCGGTTTCTGCATGCGCTGGGAATTGGCAAAGACGACATAATTCAAAACTGCTTTTCATATCACCTGACACCGGCAGGCATGATTTTTGAAAATGGCGCCCAGGCGGTCGGTGCGCGAGTGCTGCCCGCGGGTCCGGGACAAACGGAACTGCAGGTAAAGGCGGCTTCGGAAATTGGGGTGACCGGTTATGCGGGAACCCCGGATTTCCTGAAAATTATCCTTGATAAAGCTGAAGAGACGGGAAGGGAACTAAAGATATCAAAGGCGGCAGTGGGTGGAGGGGCGCTGTTCCCGTCCTTAAGGGAGGAATATGCCGATAGGGGAATTGTTTGCCGTCAATGCTATGCGACTGCGGATATAGGAAATATCGCCTATGAGAGCGAGGCAATGGAGGGAATGATTGTCGATGAAGGGGTAATTGTGGAAATAGTGACGCCAGGCACCGGAATTCCAGTGACTCCGGGGCAGGTAGGGGAAGTTGTCGTAACCACGTTTAATCCGGATTATCCCCTTATTCGCTTTGCCACGGGCGACCTGAGCGCCTCTATAGAGGGTGCAAGCCCATGCGGCAGGACAAACATCCGCATTAAAGGCTGGATGGGTCGCGCGGATCAGACCACAAAAATCAAAGGGATGTTCGTGCGTCCGGAGCAGGTTGCCTCTTTGATGTCCCGTCATGAAGAGATTGTTCGAGCGAGAGTTGTCGTAACCCGGAAAAATGAAAAGGACGCCATGATCGTCAAGGTGGAGACTGATCGCGGCAACGCCGAGCAATATAAAAAGTCGGTGGGCGATTTGTTAAAACTCAATGGCCGAATTGAGATTGTTCCGGTCGGAAGTCTTCCAAATGACGGTCTGGTTATAGAGGATGCTCGCAGCTATGACTGATTTTGGTGCTCGGCTGGAATGGAGCGGCATTGTACACGTCCCGAAAACGCGGCGCTGAGCGAAATCTCCACCATATCGCCGAAGCTTCTTTCCCGATCTTTGCTCGAGAGCGAATCACCGGTGCCAATGTGATCTGAAACGGTCAGGACGGCCAAAGCCCGCGCTCCCAGCCTGGCCGCAACCGTATAAAGTTCAGCCGCTTCCATTTCCACGGCGAGTGTGCCATGCCGGATCATCTGATCTGCAAGGTCGGCGCGCTCATTGTAGAATACATCAGACGAGTATATTCCACCAACATGGAAACTCACTCCTCTGCTTTCAGCCTCTCTAACCGCCGCCGACAGCAGACCCCAGTCTGCGCATGGTGCAAAGTTAACCTCACGCAATATGGTTGATGAAGGCGTTGACGTGTAACTTGCCGTCATGGCGACAATTATATCTCGCAGCGAAACCTCCGGACTCATTCCCCCGCATGAACCAATTCGAATTATGGTCTTGACGCCATAATCGCGGATAAGCTCGTTGGCATATATTGAGAGACTTGCCATTCCCATGCCCGATCCCTGCATGGTAACGGGATGTCCGCCCCAGGTGCCGGTCATTCCCAGCATCCCTCTGGTTTCGTTGACAAGTTTGCTGTCATCAAGAAATGTTTCCGCAGCCCATTTCGCGCGAAGCGGGTCACCGGGGAAAAGCACCGTCTCGGCTATCTCGCCCGGTTTTGCGCCAATGTGTATTGTCATGATCTCGAATATTTTATGAATGGAGTCAATGTGGCCATTTTATCGTATAGTTTTCGGGCCGCATGGTTGAAATCCTGGGTCAGCCAATAAACTGAAGGGCATTCAGCCTGATCTGCGGCCGCATAGACGGCCTCAATCAGTTTTCGGCCTGCGCCCATTCCTCTTGCCTGCGGCTTTGCGTACAAGTCCTGCAGATAGCAAACTTTCCCGAGATTCCAATTATGCGCATGATAAATATAGTGTACCAGTCCGACTGGCGTGTTGTCCATTATTGCCAGAAAACCGTTCTGATCGGGATGGGAGTCCGATAGAAGGCGTTCGAAAGTGGCATTGTATATTTCGTCCGGTAGCGATGTCTCGTAAAATTCCAGATAGGCTTTCCAAAGCGCCGCCCATTCAGGCTTGTCTGAACGATAAATTTGACGAATGGCAATTGCGCTCATGATTAAACCGGATTTAAAACTGCGCCAGCGGCCGCAATATACATGAAAATTGTCCGGAAGTTGCAAGAAAATTTGCCTGTGGAACCTCTGCCGGGCCGCAATTCTCGAAGCCGCTGCGGCTGCATTGGAAAACAGGCCGCCAATGGGAGTGAGAATTCCAAATATTTGCGGGCATTTTCATGCGGAATGCATTTCATTGGAAGAATTCATTATAAGGGAGCAATGGATATTAACCGCATTTTTTGCATGGGTAAAATATGCTGAATAATTTAGATATTTAAAAGGTTTACAGGTGAAATTCCGGATCAGTGCAGTTTCTTAAGCTCATTTCTCAATATCCGGGTTTCCTCACGTGAAATCCTGAGAGCTTCCATCGCGGTAGACAGTTCAGCATTTGTTTGATTCAATTTACTTTTCATCTCTTCTTCAAATTGCTCCTTTTCAGCTAATGCACGTTCCAGTTCCATTTCGGCCTCATGCATTTCCATGGCCATCCGGTCGAGTTCCGTCATGTTCGACCTTGGGACTCGCACAAATCTGTGGACAAGCCAATTCACAAACCAGCCAATGCAAAATGTCGCGAATAACGCTAAAGCCGTGGCGATTATCAATTCGGTTCTATTCAATGATCTAACCTTCCCGTGATTCCGCGGTTTGGCAAGTCGGATATCATGTAAATATAATATGAAACTGCCAAAGTTGCTCCTTCTCAAGGAAGAGGTTCTGCCCGGATAAACTTGAATTCAATTCTCCTGTTGGCCTCACGTCCCTCTTCTGTCGCATTGTCTGCAATCGGTTCATTCTCTCCATAGCCCTTTACGGTTATTGATTTTGATAGAACCTTCCGTTTTCGCAACTCGTTGAGAACAGACTGCGCGCGCTGGAGGCTTAACCTTTGATTCATGGGTTCTGTGCCTTGACTGTCGGTGTGCCCTCCAATTTCTATTCTCATCTCGCCACATTGCAGGAGAATATCGGCTATATTGTCCATAATTGCTTTGCCATTTGGTTCCAAAGTGCTTTTGCCCGGGTTAAACCTTATTTTGCTTTGATTTTGCGCCAGGACTATCATTTGCTCGCACTCGTCCAGTGATGGCAAACTCTCGATTGGATCCAGCTTCTCAATATAATCTATGTCGAGTGAATATTGCGCCGCATCCTCCAAATTGGTTTCAAACAGGGAAGATATATCCGCACGAGCATTCCTGTTTCCCGTTTCCCCGGAGGCGGAGATGCCGGTCTCTGCAATCTTGACCGCGCCGTTTGACAGGTGGCTCAGAGCCTCAATTCCAGTCATGATCCTCATGGTCCAGTTGTCGGGCAGTTGCTCGAAAATTCTGGCGGACATATGCACGATATCTGATGTAAAATGCGATTTTGCAAAGCTCTCAATCATCATGCGCGCATGAATGTCGCCAACATCGCCATCCAAATGTACATTGCCCTCCCGCGTAAGTATAGCCTCGAATTCCGGTTTTACGGCAGTTCCCTCAGCGGGCAGGGTTATAAATTTTGCATCAAGGGTGAATATCTCCGGCAGGTTGGCCTTTAATTCTCCAATCGCCATGTCAAATTTCTTCCGTGAGGCGGAATTGGATACCTCAAGCGATATATCCGCATCGGTAAATGACAAACTCCCGCCTCCAAGTACAGCCAGCGTGTTTATTGACTGTATAACTGCATTTCCCCAGTATGGCGTTGGAGCGCCAAGTCCAATATTGCAGTGGTTGTCGCCATTGAGGCCGATCTTGCTGGCAGTCTGAAGGATTCTATCGCGCGCACTTTCCGTACCGGCGGAACAGGAATAAAAAGCCAGGCCGTCGTCATCTAGCCTCGCTCTCAGCGTGAATGGAGAAATCGCCTGTTTAGGCGTGGTGATCTTAATCGCGAGTTCCGCGTCTTTTGGCACAATTCGCAGAAGTTCCGACTCAAGTTGCCTTTTTTCCTCCAGATTGTCGGCAATTGCGATAACCTCTGCTCGACTGGCTTTGATTGTCATTTTAACATGCGGTATTCTTTTAAGAACCTTTGATATAAATGCCATCATGTCGACCCAGCCTTCCGGCTCGGGATAGTCGGCCTGCGACATTAGATCTGTAGTTGGCACACCACCCGCGGCTTCAGATATTTCTTCGCGAAATGCCACGCTGTCCATTGACGCAGGCAAGAGTCCAATAAGCGAGATACCTGTGTCATTATGCATTATCTCGATTGAAAATTGCGGTGGCGTTAACATGAAATCGGCATCGGCAGTCATCTGATCAACAACCTGAGAGGCGTCTATGACAGTTCGAGCAAGTGAAAGCGCTTCGGATCTCTCACTTTCGGATGGAGCCAAACCGGTCATGTAAATCTGCATTCCGTCAGAATGGATTTCCACCCATGACTTGCCGTTTTCATTCAGAATCCCGGTGACGGCTTTCCGGGTGGCGTTCTCTATTGCGGAAACGGAAAACCATGCCGCGGCAACTGAAAGAGCCGCCGCAAAAGTCAATACCGCTGCCAATACATATATCGGAACTGAACGCATGCTGTGGAACGGCCCCTTAGTTTATTCGTGCAAAAGCATACGCAAAAACCAATAGGCAATCAAATCACGATTGCCACGGCAAAACATGCTGAAACAAGCAAACCCGCATTGCGGTTTGATCGGAACAATCTAAGCAAAACCCGGTTGTCATTCATGTCAAAACATCTCAATTGGCGGAGAAGGTGGATCAAAAAAGCAACCGCCCCGCAAATTGCAATGGGCTGTTCCAGGCCCTCCGTTGCAAGCGAAACAGCCAAAAGCATTAAGCTGACAGATGCCACCAGGAAACCCGTTAGCCAAATTGGAGATGATGATCCAAACAGTCTAGCCGTTGATTTTACTCCAATTAGCGCATCGTCCTCTGTATCCTGATGCGCATAAATAGTGTCATAAAAAAGTGTCCATGCAATTCCGGCGAGGTAAAGGATAATGGCGGGGGCCTCAAGTTGCCCTCTATGAGCGGTCCACGCGAGCAGTGCGCCCCAGTTAAAGGCTATACCCAGAAACACCTGTGGCCACCACGTGAACCTTTTTGCAAACGGATAAACGCATACTGGGACCAGCGAAATCATGCCCAGCAGAATTGCCGCATTGTTGAATGTCATTAGAATCGCAAAAGCCGCCACTGCCTGTATAACTAGCCAGGCAAACGCCAATCTGACACTGATTTGCCCTGATGGAATGGGGCGGGATGCGGTTCGCCTCACGCTGGCGTCAATTTTTCTGTCGGTTATGTCATTCCAGGTGCAACCGGCGCCCCGCATAAGGAATGCTCCAATCGCGCAACCTGCAAATACCCATAGGTCATCCAGACTTATCTGATCGTCATAAATTATGGCAAGCTCCAGGCCCCACCAGCAAGGAAGAAGAAGCAGCCATGTTCCAATTGGACGATCGGCGCGACTTAATCGCATGTAGGGGCGCAACCAGCCCGGGGCCAGACGGTCAACCCAATTGTCTGCCGGGGCGTCGGCGACCGGCACATCCGACTCTGGCGCAGAGTTGTCTCGGCACATATAATGTCTTTCATGCAAGACGGGAAAACAAGACTTTATGTAGAGCAGATGCTTAAGGAAGGTCAATGCGTGAAGCTTCCAGATGACAAGTCGCACTATATCTTCAACGTTATGCGACTGCGCGAAGATGATTCCATGCTGCTGTTTAACGGACATGATGGTGAATGGTCCGCAACAATAGGAAAAGCCAGGCGCAAGGAAGTCATTTTAAGAGTGGATTGCAAAAACAGACCCCAGTTCGACCCGCCAGACCTGTGGCTGCTTTTTGCCCCGATCAAAAAAAGCCGTACAGATTTCATTGTCGAAAAGGCCGCGGAGATGGGATGCGCCCGTATTCTGCCCATTATGACGGAATTCACCAACTCCGAGCGCATTCGCCGGGACCGGCTGCAGACGCACGCCATAGATGCGATACAGCAATGCGGAGGAACATATGTTCCAAGGGTTTTCCATATGCAAAAACTTGGCAATCTCCTCAAAAACTGGCCGAAAGATCGCCAGATAATGTTTTGCGACGAGGCGATGGCCGGGAAGGTGGCGGGTAAAGTCAATTGCCGAGGTGGCGGAGAAAACAAATGGGCGGTTCTCATCGGGCCGGAAGGCGGGTTTTCCGACCGGGAACGCAAAAACCTTCATTCTCTGCCATTTGCGCATCCCGTATCGCTTGGCCCGCGAGTCCTGAGAGCTGATACGGCTGCTGTCGCCGCTCTTGCCATATGGCAGAAAACGCTCGGAGACTGGAGAGAATGACACGATATTGAAGTTCCACGCATTGGAATGATTTGCGATGCGCCTGGCAATCCTTCTCCAGAGCGGAGATTTCTTTAATTCGCTGTTCTTCATGATGGCAATGACGGATTGACTCTTGCGGTGGAAATCGCCACTTCTCAATGGAGTAGATGCTTAGCGAGGCAGGAGAAGCCAATAATGTCAATTCCCCAATCCGGCGGTGGACCGATTGAAAAATATTCGCAACTCGCCGAGTATCTGGAAGGCGGTTGCAAACCCGAGATTGAGTGGCGCATAGGCACTGAACATGAAAAATTCGGTTATTGCAAAGATACGCTCAAACCCATTCCCTATGAAGGTGAGCGGAGCATCCTGGCCGTTCTTGAAGGTTTGCGGGATTTGCATGGCTGGTCTCCGCTGATGGAAGGTGATCAGCTAATCGGCCTTTCCAAGGATGGGGCCAACGTATCGCTTGAACCGGGCGGGCAGTTGGAACTCTCCGGCGCTCCCGTTGAAAACATCCACCAAACTTGCGACGAGGTGAATCAGCATCTTGAAGATGTCAAGTCAATTGCCGACAAGGTTGGCGCCGGCTTCATAGGGCTTGGCGCCGCTCCCTTGTGGAATCATGGGCAAATGCCAATGATGCCCAAGGGGCGGTACAGATTAATGACCGATTACATGGACCGTGTAGGGTCAATGGGAAAGATCATGATGTATCGAACCTGTACCGTACAGGTTAATCTTGACTTCGGTTCCGAATCCGACATGGTGAAGAAATTGCGGGTGGCTTTGGCATTGCAGCCGGTTGCCACGGCACTGTTTGCCAATTCACCATTCCTTGAAGGTCGTCCAAGCGGATGCAAATCAGTGAGAAGCATGGTTTGGCGAAATCTGGATGATGAGCGGACCGGCATGCTTCCATTTGCATTCGAGAGTGGATTTGGTTTCGAGGCATGGGTTGAATATGCCCTTGATGTTCCAATGTATTTTGTTTATAGAAATGGAGAATACATTAATGCGCTTGGGCAGTCTTTCCGTGATTTCCTAAACGGCAGGCTACCAGCGCTGCCGGGGGAGATTCCGACGCTTTCCGATTGGGCGGATCATCTCACAACTGTCTTCCCTGAGGCGCGGATAAAGAGATTCATGGAGATGCGCGGTGCCGACGGCGGCCCATGGCGCAGACTTTGCGCTCTGCCGGCGTTTTGGACCGGATTGATGTATGACCAAACTTCACTGGATGCCGCATGGGATCTGGTAAAGCACTGGGGTGCCGAAACCCGCGATGAACTGCGTGTCGCGGCAAGCGAAAAAGCGTTGGATGCTGAAGTTGGAAACATCAACATGCACAGTCTGGCTTCAGAAGTGCTGAACATCGCCGAGAATGGCCTCAAGTCCCGCGCGCGCCCGGGCGTTGGAGGCATGGTTCCCGATGAAACCCATTTTCTGAATACCCTAAAAGAGAGCATAGAATCCGGAAAGGTTCCCGCCGACGAGTTGCTTGATCTTTATTATGGTGAATGGAATGGTGATCTTGACAGGATATACAGGGAGTTTTCCTATTGATTTAAACCGCCACGATTATGCTTCCTGAATAGTTGGGTGGCTGCACAGTTCATGTGAGTGCCGCAATACCGAAATGACTGCGTGGCGGCACAATGCTTCATCAGTGGGGTCTGCAGGGTCGGGGCGTCCGAATTTACCGTTTCTTTCCTATGCGCGGCTCTTCGCCATTGAGTATCCTTCGAATGTTTTGCGCGTGTCTAACCCAGACTAAAACGGCAAGCATAACGGAAAGGATCGCATATTCCGGCTTTCCCAAAATGATCAGCCACATGGGACAGGCAATGCACGAAATCAGGGCTGAAAGAGATGAAATCCTAAACAGAAATGCGACTGCGAGCCATGTCAGGCAAGTTGCAATTCCGGCCGGAAGACTCAACGCCAAAACAATGCCGATAAAGGTTGCGACGCCCTTTCCACCGCGGAACATCAGCCATACCGGGAAGCAATGCCCGATAAAAGCCATCAGGCCGGTAATTTGAACCACATCGCCGCTTTCGGCAAATCGGCCGATTAGCACCGCAACTGCTCCCTTGGCGGCATCGAGAAGCAGTGTTGCGGCTGCGGCTCCCTTGTTTCCGGTTCGCAGTACATTGGTGGCGCCAATATTGCCGGAACCGATTTTGCGCAGGTCTCCCAGGCGCAGGAGTTTGGCGATTACAAGTCCAAAAGGAATGGACCCAAGAAAATAACCGGCAGCAGCATATGCCAGATAGCTTCCGAGCATGGCCACGGAGATCCCAAAGTGATCAAAAAATTCCATCATGATTCAAATTCCAGAACCCCGGCCACAAATGTCATAAGCACTTTGCCCTGCATTTTATGACCGTCAAAAGGCGTGTTCTTGGATTTGGATCTGAGCTTCCATCGATCAAGCACAAAGGGTATGTGCGGGTCAAACAGAATTAGATCGGCAGGCGCACCTTTTGACAACGTTCCGGAATTCAATCCCAGTCGCCTTGACGGATTGAGAGAGAGCGCCCGAAATAGTCCTGGAAGAGTCACGTCTCCCGAGTGGTATAGTCGCAGCGCCGCGGGAAGAAGCGTCTCCAGTGCCACCGCACCACTTGCGGCTTCCTCAAATGGCAGGCGCTTTGATTCTTCGTCCTGAGGAGTATGCATTGAGCTTATAATGTCAATAAGCCCGTCTCGAATGCCCTGAACCACTGCCTGACGATCATGCTCGGCGCGAAGCGGGGGCTTGACCTTGAAGAATGTCCTGTAATCGGCTATGTCAAATTCGTTCAAGGTAAGGTGATGGATAGAGGTTCCAGCGGTAATGTCAAGGTCGTCGTTTTTCGCGCGCTCAAGTGCAGACAGTGAAAGAGACGAGGTAATCTGATCAAAATGATAGCTGGCTCCAGTCATTTCAACCATTGCCGCATCCCTCTCCAGTCCGATTCTCTCGGCCATCGGAGATACGGCGGGTATACCGCGAAGGCTGGCAAATTTTCCGGATGTGGCCGAGGCGCCTTCGCTCAAACCCGGTTCCTGGCAATGGCCCATTACAAGAGCGCCCAGGGAGCGTGCATAGGTTAGCGCTCTCGTCAAGACCTTGGTATTGGCAACTATACGGTCGCAGTCAGTGAAGGCCACCGCGCCCGCATCAAGCAGAAAGCCGATTTCAGTCATTTCATTGCCCTCGCGACGCTTGGTTAACGCGGCCATTGGCAGAACGTTCACCGGGGAGGCTTCCTTGGCGCGGCGGGCCACAAACTCAAGTGTTTCCGGACTGTCGATTGCGGGAATTGTATCCGGGCGCGTTACTATGGTGGTGACACCGCCTGCGGCGGCGGCAAGTCCCGCGGACCGGTAGCTTTCCTTATGTCGTTCTCCCGGTTCGCAAACCTTCACGCCGATGTCCACTATTCCAGGGGCAAGGCAGTTCCCGCAGCAATTGATCACCCTGTCGGCTTTCGGAGCTTCACTTCCAGATCCGGAATCCTTAATTGCCGCACCTTCCACAAGAAGCCAGCCCGTCATATCGGTATCATTGGCTGGTTCAATCAGTTTTGCGTTTTTAAACAGGGTACTATTCATTTGCTGACGCCTTTGGCTGCAATGAGGGTGCAGGGTTTTTCCGATAGAGGAATTCAACCGAGGCCTTCATTGGGCAGTTCCTTCAGGCGTATTCCGGTTTTTACCGTTTCCGCAATTTCGAATGGATTTTAAATTCCGCGCCAGAAGATCCATTGCCGCCATTCTAACGGCAACACCCATCTCGACCTGCTCGGGGATCACGCTTCTGTTAATATCATCCGCCAACTCGCCGTCAATTTCCACGCCACGGTTCATTGGTCCCGGGTGCATCACGATCGCGTCGGGCTTTGCATGGGTCAGTTTTGCGGAGTCGAGGCCGTATCTGTGGTAATACTCGCGCTCGCTGGGGATGAAGCCCCCATCCATTCGCTCGCGCTGCAACCGCAGCATCATGACTATGTCGACATTTGCAAGACCTTCCTCCATGTTGTCAAAGACCTCGACTCCGAATTCGCCGATTCCCGCGGGCATTAACGTTGGTGGTCCAACCAGGCGAACACGATTTTCCATTTTGCCGAGCAGGATTATATTTGATCTGGCAACACGGGAATGCGCAATATCTCCGCAAATTGCAACTGATAGACCGTGCAAGCGCCCCTTGGAGCGTCGGATTGTCAACGCGTCCAATAGAGCCTGTGTAGGATGTTCATGCCGCCCGTCGCCCGCGTTCAGCACTGTGCAGGCAACCTTTTGCGCCAGCAGATCGACTGCTCCGGAATGCGGATGTCTGACAACCAGCAGATCCGGATGCATGGCGTTTAATGCAAGTGCCGTATCAATAAGGGTTTCGCCCTTGTTAATGCTGCTGGCCTGCATGGCCATGTTCATGACATCAGCGCCCAGTCTTTTCCCGGCAAGTTCGAAACTTGCCTGGGTTCGAGTTGAGTTTTCGAAGAACATGTTAACCTGCGTCAACCCCGAGAGCCTGTCCGAGTGCTTCATCTCGCGCTGGTTTAACTCGACATACTCGTTTGCCAGATCAAGTACAGTGATTATTTCGGATTGGTCGAGGGGTTCTATGCCCAAAAGATGGGTCTTTGAAAACGGCATTAGGCACTCCGTCTCGGAATTTTTGCATTTATATTCAGATTGCTCCGATAGGGCAAGCATTACCACATTAACCAATGCCTTCTTCAATTGGCATAATCACGTCCGCCAGCGACACTGTGCGCCAAAGGGCAAACCCCGATTCGTGCCAATGAGCGTTAATCGCCACGAGTTTTAACAACCGGATCGGAGCAGAAACCCAATCCCTTTAATGCGCTCCGATGCTCTGTAAAGTCATCCCAAATTTTACGTAAAGGCTCTCTGACATCCTCTGCCGTTTCATGAACGCGATTCGAAAAGTGACCCGACTTCGGAAACCGGGAAAAGTTCTCCGCGGGGTTCAGTTCGGGACAGCGGGACGAAAGAGGCAATGTGGACGAGTTGTCCGGCAATCATGGATTTTTCACATTGCCGATTGAGATAAATGCGTTTGAAAGGTTTTTAATTTTCGCCCCGCGATTTGAAATTGGAAAGTGTTGCGATACAGGTGCAGTGCATCATACAGTATGATAATGGAATCAATGCTGGATAACCGCGCTGCACTCGAATTGCTAACCTGGCAGATAGAACTTGGAGCAACCGAGGCAATTGGCGATGCGCCTGTCAATCGATATGAGCTGCCGGAGAAAATCACATCATCCGCATCGGTTGCAAAACCCGCAGTCAGACAGGATTACCCGATAAAAACCGCAAAAACCGACACCGTTGCGGTGGCGCGCAAGGCCAGTGAATCCGCATCGGATCTCAATTCGCTTCGAAAGGCCATGGACACGTATGAATATTGCGACATTAAGCGCGGCGCGCGCAGCCTCGTGTTTGCGGATGGCAATCCCAAAGCGCAAATTATGATCATTGGCGAAGCGCCTGGC
>JAPOTF010000036.1 GCA_026709325.1 Roseovarius sp. | reverse complement strand
AGAATTTCCTTGGCGCGCATCGCCCCGACAAGGCGAGGCAGCCGCTGCGTTCCGCCGCCGCCTGGCAAAAGACCCAGTTTGATCTCGGGCAGCCCAAGCCTCGCCTTTTGGTTTACAAATATAAAATCGCAGCAAAGGGCAAGCTCGAACCCACCGCCAAGAGCATATCCATTAACCGCGCAAATCGTGGCCTGAGGCAAACTGGCGATGGCGTCAAATGTTTGACGCGCGCGTCTTTGAAAATTATCAAAAACTGTCTGAGCCGCACCATGATATCCCGCAATGTCCGCTCCCGCGACAAAACCGCGCCCGGTACCGGTCAGGATCAGCACACGCACGTCATCCTTGCGGGCAAGAAGCCCAATCACATAGTCGCCCAGGGATTCCATAATCTCAAAATTCAGCGCCCCGAGAGCCTCTTCGCGGTCGATGCGAAGGGTTTCGATGGAGCCCTCGCGCGTAAGAACGAGATTTGGGTGCAGCCGATCTTCGCACATCAGATTGCCCCGGCGGATTTCAATTGCGCCACGCGGTCGGCGCCGAACATCTCGGCCAGAACATCTTCGGTATGCTCGCCCACGAGGGGCGGCGCATGACGCAGGTCAACGGGTGTTTCGCTCATGGTTATTGGATTGGCAATGGCCCTGATCCTGCCCGCTTTGGGGTGGTCCATCTCGACCAGCCGGGTCGATTTCCGGCGAACAAGCTCTTCCATCGCCTCGCCGGGTGTTCGGATCGGCGCGGCCCAAACATCGGCCTGCTCGAAAATCTCCATGATCTCTTCTGTCGTCTTCTTTCGCGTACCCTCGTCAATCCGAAGCTTCACGGCATCGCGCTCAGCCCACGAGTCCATCTTGTCAAGCCCATCGTCCCCCAGAAGACGCCCGAGTCTGGAAAGCGGGCACATCGCAATGGCGACCCAGCCGTCCGCGGTGGGATGGGCTCCATAGGGCGCATCGTTCCAGCATGTGGCGATGCCGGCCTCGGACCGTTCAAGCGTGATATCCTGATTGAGCAGCGCGAAGTTTTCCTGTCCCATGGCATTCAGGGTGGCAGAGTAGAGATTTGTTTCGACCTTCTGGCCGACCCCGTGCCTGTCGCGTGCCAAAAGGGCGCCCAGAATGCCGATGGCCAGCGCCTGGGAAGCGGCAAAATCGGCAATGGGCGTGCCGCATGCAGTTGGCGGGTCGCTGGCGCGCCCGGTGTTGAACATGACCCCGGACATGGCCTGGATCAGCAGATCCTGACCCGGCATGCCTTTTTGGGCCAATTGGCTTGTCGACCCCCAGCCGGAACCGCTTGCATAGATGATCTCGGGATTGGCCGCTTTGAAGTCTTCGTAACCGAGACCAAGCCGATCCATGACGCCGCTGCGAAAGTTTTCCGTGACCACGTCGCATTCTTTGGCCATGTCGAGGAGCAGCGCCCGTCCCTCGGGATTTTTCAGATCAACGCCAACAGACCGCTTGTTGCGGTTGAAAGAGTGAAACGCCGCTCCGTCACTGCCGACAAACTCGCCGTTCAAGGGCATGGAACGCATCCAATCGCCCTTTACGGGTCGTTCAATCTTGAGAACGTCGGCGCCCATGTCCGCAAGCGTCTGTGTGCAAAGCGGACCGAGCATCATCTGTGTGAAATCCAGAATGCGAACACCTTCAAGTGCGCGCAATGTTTCGGCCATTTGTCGTCTCCCGCTTATCGCCATGCATGGCGGCGTTTGCCATCTATAAAGCGTTTTAGCAAACTCGTTAACTTGTCAAGTGCAGAAAGTTGAATGGCGGCAATTCCCGCCAGCGGGTTCTTCGCCTTTTTCCCGTTTATTTTGCCGTTGGGCCCGGTTCGAGGGTTTCAGGGGCGGCGGCTGATGCTGGATTGGGGCGGGTGATAATGCGCGCGCCATCGCATCGCGTCCGCGTTCGTCGCGGGACGCGCGCAACTCGCCGCAGGAGGGCGGGTTTTGCTCCATGCAACGCAAGCCAAACCGAAAGCGCGCCCTCCATGCGCCAGGTGCGGTCACGCAAGTCTGCCACATCGCCACGCAGGATATCCATGTCGTGGCGCATCCCATGCAAGCTGTTCAAAATCAGACCCTCCAGCACAATGCCCGTGCCAATGCCCGCAATGATAATCGCGGTGTTTCCCGACATGTCCGTTTGAGCGTTTCCCCTTTTGTTTTTTGCATCTGCGCGCTGTGGCTTGTTGCGCAATGCCCCATATATAATTGTGATATTTCAAGTATTTATAGTGCCTTGAACCATTTAATTTGAGACTTATACGCATATTCCCGCTAAAATCGCTTTTCCTTGTTTTTCAATGGGTTGACTTCATTTCCGAAAACATTTTCCATGGGCTTCTGGCCCGGAATATCAAGCTGCCCGACCTGAATGAAGGCAATGGGCCGCAATCCCCCGACAGTCTTCAAATTGCCTTGCAAAAGCGACGCAGTCGGCATGCTCAGGGCGCATCATGAAAAAACAGCTCCAAGGGGGCGGTTACATGAAGAATTTGGCGAGAATTGCCGTTTCCGCACCGACTTTTCTGTGGATAATTCAAATGACCTTTTGAACATTTCCGCAAATTTGCTACAATGGCGGCATGAGTGGTCGGCCCGAATTCATACACCTTCGATTGCATACCGAATATTCCGTTCTGGAAGGGGCGGTGCGTTTGAAGGAACTGCCGGACATGTGTCTGGAGGATGGCATGCCGGCCGTTGCCGTAACGGATACAAACAACATGTTTTCCGCACTGGAGTTCTCTGTTGGAGCAATGAAAAAGGGCATCCAGCCAATACTTGGATGTCAGGCGGACCTGGTTCCCGAAGGGTATGATCAACAAGATGTCATTAAAAGAGGCGCTCCGCTGGTGCTGCTTGCGCAAAACGAGCGGGGATATGAAAACCTGATCCGCTTGAATTCGGGGATGTACCTTAATGAAGGCAGGCAACTCCCCCATTTGACACTTGATGAACTGGAAGCAAATTCCGAGTCCGTAATCTGTCTGACTGGTGGTGCCGATGGACCAGTTGGAAGGTTGATTGGCGAGGGCCATCACCAGAAGGCGCGGAAACTTGCGGACAGTCTTGCAAAAATTTTTGGCAACCGCATTTACATCGAGCTGCAGCGTCATCCCGGAACTGGCGACATCCCCGATATGGAAAGGATGACGGAGCGGTTTTTTATTGAAATGGCCTATGAGATGGATTTGCCTCTGGTGGCGACAAATGATGTCTATTTCAGCCATTCAAACATGTTTGACGCTCACGACGCGATGATTTGCGTTGCGGAAGGCGTATATCTCAATCAGGAGGAAGCGCGCCGTCATCTGACGCAATATCATTATTTTACAAAGCAGAGGGAAATGGCGGAATTGTTCGCCGATTTGCCCGAAGCGCTGGAAAACACGGTGGAAATCGCCCGAAGATGCGCGTTTTCAGCCCCAACAAGAGATCCAATTCTTCCAAAATTCGCCAGCAACGAGGTGGAGGAGTTGCGCTGTCAGGCGCGAGCGGGTCTCAAGCAAAGACTCAATGTGATTTCTCATGCCGCCACACCCGGGGAGTACGAAAAAAGGCTTGAATTTGAACTTGAGACAATAGAGCAGATGGGATTTCCCGGTTACTTCCTGATTGTTGCCGATTTTATAAAATGGGCCAAGGAAAACGGAATTCCGGTCGGCCCCGGTCGCGGTTCGGGTGCCGGAAGTCTTGTCGCCTATGCCCTTACAATCACAGACCTTGATCCCTTGCGCTACAATCTTCTGTTTGAAAGGTTTTTAAATCCGGAAAGGGTTTCCATCCCCGATTTTGACATTGATTTCTGCATGGACAGGCGTGAAGAGGTCATCGAGTACATAAAGGAGCGATACGGAGAGGACAAGGTTGCTCAAATCATAACTTTTGGAGGGCTGTTGTCAAAAATGGTCGTGCGCGACATTGGCAGAGTCCTCAACATGCCCTATGGCCAAGTGGACCGCATCGCAAAAATGATACCTGTTGAGGGTGTGAAGCCGCTTTCCATAAAAGAGGCTCTCAAGCAGGAATCCCGACTGAGCGAAATGGCGGACAATGAGCCGCAGGTCAAGCAGTTGCTTGATTACGGCATGCGCCTTGAGGGTCTCATACGGAATGCCTCGACGCATGCCGCCGGTGTGGTAATTGGAGACCACAGGCCATTAAACAGGCTGGTGCCTCTATATCGGGATGTTAAGTCGGATATGCCCGCCACCCAGTTCAACATGAAATGGGTTGAACAGGCCGGACTGGTAAAATACGACCTGCTCGGTCTGAAAACTCTCACTGCAATACAGTATGCAATTGACTTCATAAGAGAGCAAAATCGAGATCTGCATGTGAGCGCGGATGGGCATCTTATCTACGAGCCCAAAACGGGCGCGGAGAATCAGATAAACGCAATACCTCTTGATGACGAAAAAACCTTCCGGCTTTATGCCGATGCGCGAACGGTTGCGGTTTTTCAAGTGGAGGGTTCGGGCATGATGGATGCGCTCAAGCGCATGAAGCCAACATGCATTGAGGATATAGTGGCGATTGTTGCGCTTTACCGCCCCGGACCCATGGAAAACATACCGCAATATTGCGAGGTTAAAAACCGCATTCGCGAGCGCGAATTCATGCATCCGCTTGTTGATCACATCCTTGATGAAACCCAGGGCATCATTGTCTATCAGGAACAGGTCATGCAGATAGCCCAGGAAATGGCGGGATATACTTTGGGTGGAGCCGATTTGCTTCGCAGGGCAATGGGCAAGAAAATCAAGGAGGCGATGGATGCCGAGCGTCCAAAGTTCATAAAGGGCGCGAAGGCAAACGGCGTTTCCGAAAAAAAGGCCACGGAAGTTTGGGAGCTGCTTGAGAAGTTTGCAAATTACGGTTTCAACAAATCCCATGCGGCGGCCTATGCGGTCGTAAGTTATCAGACGGCATGGCTCAAGGCCAATCATCCCTCCGAGTTCATGGCGGGTGTGATGAATTGCGATTTGCACAATGCCGACAAGCTGGGAGTGTATTTCAATGAAGTCGCGAACGGCCTTAAATTGAAATGGCATCCGCCATGCGTAAACAATTCAAAGGGATTTTTTTCGGTCAAAAACGGCGTGCTTAATTATGCTTTGGCGGGATTAAAGAATGTGGGTTTGGACGCAATGATAAATATTGAAAAGGCGCGGGGGGAAAGTTCTTTCGTCACGGTTTTCGATTTCGCCCGTCGCGTTGACATGAAGCGCATTAGCAAGCGGGCTTTGGAAATGATGGCGCGTGCCGGCGCTTTTGACATTCTGGACGGCAACCGCCGTAGAATTCTCGAGAGCATTGACGCTCTCTGTCAATATTCGGGCGCGGTTCACAGGCAAAGAGAATCAAATCAGGAGTCTTTGTTTGGCGAGAGCGGCGATGATCTGCCTGAACCCAGGTTGGCGCAGGTTGACGATTGGAACCATGTTGAAAAGCTGCGGGAAGAATATCGGGCAGTGGGATTTTATCTTTCAGGACATCCGCTTGAGGAGCATGAAACCGCGCTTAAGAGAATGGATGTCAAAACCATTGGGGAAGTCGCGGAACTGACCCGGAGCGGCAATTTGCAAAAATGCCAAATGGCCGGTGTGGTTGCCTCGATTCAAGAGCGCAAATCCTCACAGGGAAAACGTTTTGCTTTTATTCAGTTAAGCGATCAGTCGGGTGGTTACGAGGTTACAATGTTTTCCGAAGCGCTTGAGAACAGTCGCGATTTGCTGGAAGTGGGAAAACTGGTGGTATTGGATGGCGAGGTGAATGCCGAGGCGGGCCAGCTAAAAATATTGGTCCGATCCCTGAAATCTGTGGAAAGCGTTGTACAGCGGGCGGGAAACATCGGTTTGCGCGTTTTCATAGACTCCGCCGGCGCGGTTGGTTCGGTGGCGCAGCTGCTTGAAAGTTTCGGACCGGACATGAAAGATGGCGCAAAGGGGCCACTGCATTTCAGCGTAACTGATGCCGAAACGCCCGGCGAGGTGGAAATAGATACGGGACGGACACTCCCGGTTGGCAAGAGCATAAGAGGGGCGATAAAGAGCCTTGAAGGCGTGGTCGCCGTGGAAGAGTTCTAGTTCAGCCATTTTGCGAACGGCAATGCGCCTCGGACAACTTTAATCCAGGGGACGCGGCTGAACGGCATTTGTCATTTTATTTGGGTCGCGATCCGTCGACGGAAAATGCCTTTGAGAGGACATCGCCACTCGCCATGATATCGATTTCGGTGCATCCAGCGGCGCTTGCTCCAATGGGCGCATAACGCGTTTCATGTTCATCCCCTAAATTTTGACGCGTTAAACTCGCGTGTTCCGGAAGAGATCTCATGCAAACATCGTTGCTGCGCAATGTCTGTTGCCGCCTTCGGCATGTACTGATAGGGATTTCGCAATGAAAAAACCGAAACAAAAAAGCAATTCTCCCGATGACGGGCTCTCAGCCATTGAAGAGCCTTCTGAAAACAAGGGTGGCGGGACAAGGCATCCGATGCCTCATGACGCGCTGTTCAAGGCCCTGTTTTCATCGGCGGACCGCGCATTGGAGATATTGCGCCCCGCGATGCCCAATTCCCTGGCTGGATTTTTGGATTGGGATGTCGAGCCGGAACTGGTAAACGCCAGCTTTGTCGACGAGAACCTGCGCAACAGCCAGGCGGATGTTCTGCTCAAGGTTAAACTGGCAAATGGCGACTCCGCCTTCGCGTACATGTTAATAGAGCACAAGAGCTATCCGGATAGCGGCGCGATAAGGCAGATCGCCAAGTATGCGCACAAGATCTGGGATTATCATGTTGCCGGCGGCCGGGAACGGGAGAAGGCCCTTCCGCACATCTACCCCTTTCTTTTCTACAATGGAAAGGAGCCGTGGGAGGGTCCGCTCAGTCTGAGCGAGATGATCGTCCAGTATGAGGACGGTCCGCAATGCCGCCTTCCCGGGGAGGGGGTTGTTTTCCGCAACATTCCCAAGATTCCGGAAGAGGAGCTCTCCGAAGGCATTCAGACGCGGGCCGCAATGCTGGCGCTGAGCTGGCGGGCGATGGAGAACCTCAAGTCGATCATAGAGGCGCTGAATGACAATCCCCCTTTACAAAAGCAGGTTCTTGAATATATTCTGCAGGTGTATCCCGATGAGGATTCGGCCAGGCTGAGAGCCTTGCTGGATGATGCGTGTTCAAGTGGCAGGGAGGATCCGTTGTATACCATCGCCGAAGCACTGAAAGATGAGGGACGGGCCGAGGGCATGGCTCTGGGTCGCAATGAGGGCATGGCCCTGGGTCGCAATGAGGGCATGGCCCTGGGTCGCAATGAGGGCATGGCCTTGGGTCGGGCCGAGGGCGAGGCAAGGTTGCTTGTCCGGCTGCTTGAAAAGCGATTTGGCGCATTGTCCAAATCGGACAGGGCGCGGCTTCGGAATTCCGGCATTGAGCAGATTGAGACATGGTGCGATAGGGTGTTGTCTGCCGAATCCATTGAAGAGGTGTTTGCAAAAGAGTGACCCTGGCTTAATCCGCGCCAGAGACATCAAGCTGCTGACTTTTCGCCGCAATTCATAAAAACCGTGAGATATGTGACTGGAACTGGCGTTGGGAAGGTTCTCAAAACCGATGACTGACTTGCGCAATTCCCCGCATCTTGCCAACGCTGATCGCGGTTTTGGTTTTGATTATCTCGTTTCTCTTGCGCCTTTGATTGCGGCCAAAATGCGCGGAAGAGGGAAATGCCCAAAGGTTGCATGGATACTTGATTAACTTGTTGCAATTATTCAATATCTTCTCGTATTTGCGACAGTGCTTTTCAGTTTCCGCCGATGTGTTTCCCGGTCTTGCCGCAATCCCCATTCAGGTTTGCGCGCTCAATCGACGAAATTGAGAAGATCTCCAACTTCATGACCTGTCAAAACAGGGCATCTTCACGGGCGCCAGCAAAAAATGGAAATCCGCCATGAGCCGGAATCGCCAAATGCAAAATCCGGAATTTATTGCGGGGTCTTCTCGCAATTGGCTAATTCGATTGTGCCGATGCGGTGGTTTCCTCAAGTTTCAACATGGCCAACTTCCCGGAGAAATCCGCTTAGAACTTTCGCATATTCTTCCGGTTTTTCGACACATGGAAGATGCCCCGCATCGCGAATGAGCGCAAATTGCGATCCGGGCACCAAATCTGATGTTTCACGCACCATGTCGGGAGGGGTGGATCCGTCTTCGGAGCCGGCAATGCCAAGCACTGGAAGGCGCAAGCCGCTGGTCGCGGCGAGAAAATCCGTGCCGGATATTGCCGCGCAGCAGCCAATGTACCCTTGCGCCGATTGTTCGACAAGCATATTTCGCCAGAAGGCGTGCCGTCCGGATTTCAGAAAGCTTTGGGAAAACCAGCGCTCCATTACAGCGTCCGCCAACGCTTCGATCCCGCCGGCGCGAACCATGCTTATGCGATCTTGCCACATGCCCACCGTTCCTATTTTGACAGCGGTGTTTGACAGAACCATGGCTCTGACGAGATCATGTCGCTTGACCGCCAGACCCTGCGCTATCATTCCACCGATGGAAAGACCCGCAAAAACGCAGTCGCGTATTTTCAGAAAATCAAGAAGAAGCTCGGCATCCCGCACGAGCGACCCCATGGAGTATGGGGCATCGTGAACTGAACTCGATCCGTGCCCTCGCTTGTCGTAGCGGACAATGCGCAGACCTTTTGGCAGCAGGGGAATAACGGAATCCCAAAGTCTCAAATCGGTACCGAGTGAATTGGAAAACACCAGCGGTTCTCCATTGGGATCTCCGTCCTCGCGATAATGCAGTGATACATGATCAAATTTGGCAATTGGCATGGAATCCTCACATGTCAGTTTAATCTTGTTTTTTTATGCTCTCTGATGACATGGCGGAAAGCGTGCTGTAGGGGCCCCGACCAAATACCCGCATAATCGCTAATAGGGCATGCCGGTGTAGTTGGTTGCCATCACTTCTTGCGCCGCCCTGTTTTCCGACAGCAGGGACAGTTCGGCTTTTTGCATCATCCTCTCAAATTCCGGCTGACCGTCCAGACGGTGCAGCAAATTTGTCATCCACCAACTGAATCTCTGCGTTTTCCAGACTCTTGCAAGAGCCTTTTTGGAATAGGCGAGAAGCGATTCATTGTCGTTGTCATGATAGTGCCAACACAGTGCGTTAAATAGATAATGTACATCGCCCGCGGCAGTGTTCAGACCCTTTGCTCCGGTTGGCGGAACAATATGCGCGGCGTCACCGCAGAGGTAGAGACGTCCCCAGTTCATTGGTTCGCAAACAAACGAACGCAATGGAGCCATGGATTTCTCAATTGACTTTCCGGTTGCAATCTTGTCTGCCGCAAAATCGGGCAGTCGCCGCTTTAGCTCGTCCCAAAACATGTCATCCCCCCATTTGTCGGGGCTGTCGGCAAGTGGACACTGTATGTAGTAGCGGCTGAGATGCCGATTGCGCATTGAGCACAGGGCAAATCCGCGTTTGGAGCTCGCGTAAATCAGATCTTCCGCAACAGGCGGTGTTTCAGACAATATTCCGAGCCAGCCAAAGGGATAGGTTTTACTGTATTCAATTCGCGACTCCACAGGTATCGCCTGACGCGATGGCCCGTAAAACCCATCGCAACCGGCGATGAAATCGCAGTATACTTTGCGTTCGGCGCCTTTGTGCCGGAATGCGACATATGGCCGATCTGTTTCAATGTCGCAAGGCGTCGCGTCTTCGCATTCGTGATAGGTCGCGCACCCGGCCGAATCGCGAGCTTCATACAGGTCGCGTGTAAGTTCCGTCTGGCCATAGACAGTCACATGCCCGTTGATGAGTGACTTGAAATCCACTCGAAACATCGTGTTGCCATGAGATATGTTTACGCCTGTGTGAACAAGCTTTTCCCGTTCCATTCGATTGCCGGCACCCACGGATTTCATCATGTTGACAAGTCCGGTTTCCAGAATCCCCGCCCGGATTCGAGAAAGGACATGTTCACGCGCGTGCCGTTCAATTATTATCGAATCAATGTCATTAACGCGCAGCAATTGCCCAAGCAGAAGCCCTGCAGGTCCACCGCCTATAATTGCAACCTGGGTGCGCAATGTGCATCTCCGATTTTCTCCACGTAAAGACATAATAAAGCGTAAACCGGATGAATCAATTCCCGCCAATGACGGTTTCGCTTTTGCCCGGCTGAATTGCGAGACGCGAACTGGCGAACGGCAAGCATGAATTCCATCACCGGGACGAAATCCCCGCGTTTAAATGCGAGAGTTGCCCGGCATTGTTAGATCCCGTGTTTTTCAAGTGCCGATCGGAACATTTCCGCTTCGACATTGCCGCCGGTTATAAGGCATATGACCGCTTCACCTTCTATCTCGTCTTGTCTAAAGAGAGCGGCGGCCAATGCGGCGGCTCCTCCGGGCTCGGCAACAAGCTTAAGGTGCCGAAACGCCTGGGCCATGGCGTAAAGGCATTCATCCTCGCTTGCGACAAGCCCCGGTCCGCACAGGCGCTTCATTATCGGGAAGGTGATTTGACCCGGCGAGATGGTAACTATCGCGTCGCATATGCTGCCGGAAAACTGTTCATTTGCCTTAATCGTTCCGGACTCAAGCGAACGCCTGACATCGTCAAAACCCACCGGTTCACATGGCCTTGCGCGCAAGCCGGGCGCTTCCGCTTCCAGAGCGAGGGCAATTCCAGAAGTCAATCCCCCGCCGCCGCAGCAGACAAGCACATCTGCGGTCTCAATCCGTTCGGCGGCAATTTGCTCGGCGATTTCCAAACCCGTTGTTCCCTGCCCCGCAATTACAAGAGGTTCGTCAAAAGGCCTAATGAGTGAAAGGCCAAGTTCCGCTTGCAGGCGATTGCCGATCTTCTCGCGGCTCTCCCCTCCAACCCGGTCATAGAGGAGAACCTCCGCTCCGTGGGATCTGGTATTCTCCACCTTTGGTGCCGGAGCGTCTGCGGGCATGACAATCACCGCCGGAACACCGAACTCCCTTGCCGCCAGGGCTATGCCCTGCGCATGGTTTCCGGAGGAATATGCAAGGACGCCCTTTTTCCGAATCCGCGGGTCAAGCGCGGAAAGGGCGGATCTGGCGCCTCTGTACTTGAAACTGCCCGTATGCTGAAGACATTCCGGTTTTATGTACACTCTGCGACCTGCCAGTTCATCGAGAAATGGCGATGACATTATCGGCGTTCGACGTATGTGACTGGATATCCGCTGCCGTGCCGCCCGAATCATTTCAATGGTGGATATTGGCTGTCCTCCAGTAGTTTGCGTATTGCGGATACGGATTCGGGCTCGTCCAGAAAAGGCACATGCCCCCGATTTGGAACCACCGCGGTAATCATTTCGGGATGTCGCTCCCGCATTTTACTCTGTGTGGCCGCACTGAAAAGATCTGAATTTTCACCGCGAATCGAAGCAAGCGGAATTTCCCTCATTGTGTCAAACATCGGCCATAAATCGGCTTCTTCACCACTTTTCACCTGCATGGAAAACACATCTCGCAACCGCGGATCATAGCGCAACCCAATGCCGCCCTCCGGTTTTTCATGCCACATGTGTTCCGCCTGCCTTCGCCAGCGGGACAAAGGCACATCCGGAAAGCCGTCGGCCCAGTTGGCCTGCAGAGCCAGTGCCGCATCGTCAAGGTTGTCGAATGGCGGTATCTTTCCGATATATTCCATGATCGAAAAAAGCCCTTCCGGCTCAATCTGCGGGCCGATGTCGTTCATGACAATTCCGTTTAGGCGATAATTGCAAATGGCCGAAAGCAACATGGCAATTAGACCGCCTCGCGATGTTCCGATAACGCATGTTTTTTCCAGTTCCAGATGATCTAGAAGTTCAATTGCGTCCCGGGCTTCACGTTTGACGTTGTAGGTCGTGAAGTCGTCGTGATAATCCGATAGACCTCTTCCGCGGTAGTCCAGGCGAATTAGTCGATATTCTGGAAGGTGCGGTATCAGAAAGTTGAAATCCGCGCTGTTTCGGGTCAACCCCGCAAGCATTAAAACGGCCGGACCGTCATTGTCGTCCATGTAGTGCAGGGTCAGGCCGTCGGAGGTTTTGTATTCAGGCATCAGTTGGCGAGCTCCGGGATTCGGGCCAGGCTGGCCACGATATGATCGGGTTTTGCGGTTAAACGTTCAACGGGTTCACCCATCCTGTTGACCCATGCGGTTCGAAAACCGTAAGTTGCGGCGGCGCATGCATCCCAGCCATTTGATGAGACAAACAGAACCTCGTGGCGTTCACAGCCAAAACGCTCGGTTGCAAGATTGTATACCGCATCCGAAGGCTTGAAAATTCCCACGCTTTCAACGGAAAGCACGTCATCGAGATATTTGCCGATTTTCGCCGAATTGACGGCGGCCCTCAGCATGGGAGGTGAACCGTTTGACAATAT
The DNA here is from genome assembly GCA_026709325.1 of Roseovarius sp. GTDB lineage: Bacteria > Pseudomonadota > Alphaproteobacteria > Rhodobacterales > Rhodobacteraceae > JAPOTF01. The sequence goes on along the minus strand of JAPOTF010000036.1, from coordinate 19,427 downwards.
TGCGGTGTTAATCGTTTTGGATTTCAGCTTTTTCAGCATGTCTTTGACTTCGGGGTAGGCGTCAAGTTCCCAATACAGGTTGAGGAGCGTTTCTCGAAGCCCGGAATCGTCGCCAAGTCCTTCTGCTTCAAGAGACCAGTCAAGACTGTCGCAAGTGATATCCCAAAAGTCGGCGTGCCGATTCATGATGGCCCTCAACCAGGTATATTGCAGCTGTTTCAAACGCCAGTTTGAGGCGATTGACTTCCAGTGCGCCGCAAAGCGTTCGCGACCCGGTTCATTTGCCGCATTGCGGGCGGCGGCGGCCACATCGAACAATGTGCCGTAGGCGTCAAATATGCAAGTGGTCACTGTCATGGCGGTTCCTATGTGCGTTTCATGTTGAAGATTTTCCTGCCGCGCCGAAAGGAGGGAATGGATGTCCGGGCCTGCGCCTTCCTTGAAATATGATGCAAAACCGCCCGAATTGCAATTGATTTCAGTTTAAATGCGCGCTGCCTGACGGCTCAGTCGATTTCAAGGATTACGGCCCCGGCGCGGCCTTGAGCCATAACCGCGTCATGAGCGGCCGCGCATTCGGCCAATTTGAATTTCCTGTCAATTGACGGTACAAGCTCGCCCCTTGCAATTGCCCGATGCAGGCGCCCGATTGCGGCCTGGCGTTCGGGCGGGGGAAGAATATAGACCAGAGTGATGTCGATTTTGAGCGCTTTAAACAGATAGGGACCGAATGGAAGTTCGGGAGACATGGCCTTTCCGGAACCATAGGCGGCTATCGTGCCCATTGGCTTCATCACTTCGGCAAGCAATGATGCGTTTGCGCCAAACTCAACCTCTATGGCGCGGTCAATTCCACCTCTGGACAGTTCCAGTATTTTGCCGGCAAGTTCCACATCCGAATAGTCAAGTACATGATCCGCTCCGGCGGCCGCTATTCGCTCGAAGCTTGCCGGAGATGCCGTGGCAATGACTGTTGCGCCATCCTTTTTGGCAAGTTGAACGGCATTGTGCCCAACAGCGCCGCCGCCACCCGAGACAAGCAATGTCCTGCCGGACACGCTTCCACTTCCAAATACGGCATGACATGCGGTAAGTCCGGGGATTCCAAGGGCGGCGCCTGTTTCATTGCTCGCGGATTCCGGCAGGTCGACGGCTTGTGAAGAGGGCAGGGCGATGAATTGCGCGGCGGTGCCAAATGCCCGGTTCCATTGGCCGTTCCATATCCAGACCCTTGAGCCGATTCGGTTTGCGTCAACGCCATGACCGACGGCCTCGACAATGCCGGCTCCGTCGGAATGTGGTATGATTTTGGGGAATGGAAGTTCCGTTGCCCCGGGGCGCGCTCCCGCGCGGGCCTTTGCATCGGAGGGATTTACACCGGAATGCGTTAGTCTTACCAGCACCTCGCCGGAAGAGGGCGAAGGGGTTGGAATCTCGCCTGTAAAGAGGACATCTTCAGCGCGTCCGTATTTTGAATAATGAGCGGCAAGCATTTAGATGGCCTTCTCGTAAAGGCCTTCAAGGGCGACATCACGATATTTGTCCCTGTCGACGGGCAATGCGGCCAATGCAACACGCTGGCGGGCTGTGCAAATGCGAACGACGACAGGCCAGTGTTTTGCTCTGGATGCCATTTCATAATCCATTGCGGGTTTAGCCATATTCCGTTCCATGCCAATTTTGAATAAATATTCAAGGCCGTTTTGAATATCAACATGAGTTTTTGCAATTTTTTGCAAAAGCTTCACGATTTCCGGTTCGCGCGTTAACCTGATCGCCGCAATGACCTGGCATTTGCGAAAGGCCGCCCGTTTGTTGTTGAAGACATGCCCTTCATGAATGCGGCGGTGCCCGTGCGCAATTGCCGCAAACGGGACAATGCGGAATTTTCCATGTCCCTGCAGGGAACGCGCTGTCCCTGATGGCAATCTGCCGGGAGTTCAACCGCTGGATGGATTAACATGTTGCCGTGCGGGACGGATGACTTGCCGATGGCATCCAAATGCGCCTAAATAGACATTGCTTTCTTGGATTTGCGACTAGTTGCTTGCATGCGGGAATTGCGCAGTGATAGAGGTAGGTAGGATTTTTGCACCGAACCGAGGAGGTGGAGCCACATGGCGGATTACCCTGGCAGTTTCAGCTACGCAGATTTGCTGAAATGCTCGAAAGGCGAGCTTTTCGGTCCTGGTAATGCCCAGCTGCCGGCTCCACCCATGCTCATGATTGACAGAATTACGGAAATCAGCGGCGAGAGAGGCAAGTATGGATTTGGACATGTGGTTGCGGAATTCGACATTAAACCCGATCTTTGGTTTTTTAACTGCCATTTCCCGCAAAACCCGATCATGCCGGGATGTCTGGGCCTTGACGGTCTGTGGCAGTTAACCGGTTTCAATCTGGGCTGGAGAGGCTGGAAGGGCAGAGGCTATGCGCTTGGAGTCGGCGAGGTCAAATTGACGGGCATGGTGCGTCCAGATAGAAAAATGCTTGCATATTACGTGGATTTCACGAAAGTCCTGCAAACGCGGCGATTAACCATGGGAGTGGCTGACGGCCGGGTTGAGGCGGACGGAGAGGTGATTTATCTTGCAAGGGAAATGAAGGTTGCGCTTTCCGAAAGCTGACAGTTCTGGACGGGGGGAATGCTAATGCGACGGGTTGTCGTTACCGGACTGGGCATTGTATCGAGTATAGGAAACAATGCGCTGGAAGTGCTTCAGTCTCTCAAGGCGGGCACATCCGGCATTGCCTCCAACAAAAAAATGATCGAGCACGGATTTCGCAGTCGCATAGCTGGAGAGATCAACATCGATGTTTCCCGACATGTGGACAAGCGACTTCTTCGTTTCATGGGGCCCGGAGCGGCATATGCCCATATTGCGATGTCGCAGGCGGTGGTTGATTCGGGTTTGGAGGAAAGCGATCTGGCCAGTCCGCGAACCGGTCTTGTGGCGGGTTCCGGAGGCCCTTCAACAAGCGCGATGCTGGCCGCTCACCGCACTGTGCTCGATACGCGAGCGACCAGAAGGATAGGCCCTTTTGCCGTTCCAAAATGCATGTGCTCGACAATTTCGGCAAATCTTGCAACCGCATTCAAGATCAAGGGTGTAAACTACTCGATATCTTCAGCATGCTCCACAAGTCTTCATTGCATTGGCAATGCCGCCGAGCAGATAATGATGGGCAAGCAGGATGTGATGTTTGCCGGTGGCGGCGAGGAGCTTGATTGGACCTTGTCGTGTCTGTTTGACGCAATGGGGGCCATGTCATCGAAATTCAATGACGTTCCGGAACGCGCCAGTCGCGCTTTCGACGCCAACCGGGACGGGTTTGTAATTTCGGGAGGCGGTGGAATTGTCGTGCTGGAGGAACTCGGACGGGCGCTTGCGCGAGGAGCAAAAATATACGCCGAGATTGCAGGTTACGCCGCTACCAGTGATGGGCACGACATGGTGGCGCCAAGCGGAGAGGGAGGAGAGCGCGCCATGCGACTGGCACTGGAGCAACTGCCGAAAGAGCGGCATGTCGGATATGTAAATGCCCACGGCACCAGCACGCCGGTTGGGGATGTCGGCGAGGTTGAGGCAATACGCAGAATCTTTGGCGAGGGAAACGTGCCGCCCATCAGTTCAACAAAATCCATGACCGGTCACAGCCAGGGAGCCGCAGGTGCGCAGGAGGCGATCTACTGCCTGTTGGCATTGCGTGACGACTTCATAATCCCCTCGATCAATGTTGAAGCGCTTGATCCGGATTTGAGACCTGATGAAATCGCAACCGTCCGAGTTGACAATGCCGGTCTCGATACGGTCATGACAAACAGTTTCGGGTTTGGCGGAACAAATGGTTCAATGCTGTTAAGCAGGTATCTCGGATAAGTGGATGGGGCGCCCATGACTAATTCAATGAACGGAATGCGGGGACTGGTCATGGGAGTGGCCAACGAGCGTTCCATTGCCTGGGGAATTGCCAGGGCGATGCGAAAGGCCGGTGCGGAACTCGCGCTTTCATATATGGGAGAGGCATTTGGAAAGCGCGTGGTTCCATTGGCCTCTAAAGTGGATGCCAAATTGCTGCTGGACATGGATGTTTCCAATGACGCTTCCCTGGAGGAGGGATTTTCAAGGCTGGCCGATCACTGGCCGACAATTGATTTTCTGGTGCATGCGATCGCCTATTCCGAGAAATCGGAGCTTACAGGGCGGTTTCTTGACACCAGCCGCGACAATTTCAAGAACTCGTTGGATATTTCAGTTTACTCCTTCATTGATGTTGCCCGCAGGGCATACCCGCTCATGAACGGCAATGGCGGCACGCTTCTGACGCTGACATACCAGGGAAGCAACAGGGTTGTGCCAAACTACAATGTGATGGGCGCGGCAAAGGCGGCGCTGGAGGCAACGACGCGATATCTTGCCAATGATCTTGGACCCGATGGCATTAGGGTTAACGCCATCAGCCCCGGACCAATGAAAACCCTTGCCGGAGCCGCCATTGGAGGCGCGAGAAAAACCTACAGGCATACCGAGGAAAATGCGCCAATGAGAGCCAATGCCACTTTGGAGGCAATAGGAGGCACCGCCGTATGGCTGGCCTCGCCCGCGGGACTGTGCACAACCGGCGAAGTCGTCAGAGTTGACGGGGGCTATCATGTGCTCGGCATGCCCCAGCAGGCCAACTTGTAGATTTGCCGGTCTTTCAAGAGGTGAGGCACATCCGGATTTTGAGTCTCTTCTACTTGACGGCCATGGCGCGCCATCGTCATTTCCATTGCCTTTGGGCGGGTTTTGGGACTAAACTCGCGGCGCTTGAAAACGCTTCACACAGGTGGATTATCGCAATGCGCATTGAGATCGGAAATGTCCCGGCAATTGCCGAACCCGCGGACGGAATGAATGAGCCTTTTCGCGGGATGTTTGCTGCGGGATACGGAAAAAATTTCTGCCTGCCTGCTGTACGCGCCGATGTGGACAAAGCCGTGGCGTGGACCGATTTCTCGCCGAGCTTGTCTTTGGAGGCGCGCAATGGATAAAACCGGTAGAAAGCTGTATGTGCGAACCTTTGGCTGTCAGATGAATGTCTATGACAGCGAGCGCATGGTCGAGGCCCTGGGCAATGCGGGATACATTGAAACAAATCATCCGCAAGATGCGGACATGATTCTCCTGAACACTTGCCATATAAGAGAGAAGGCGGCGGAGAAGGTCTACTCCGAGCTTGGCAGATTTCGCGAACTGAAGCAAAAGAACGCGGATTTGAAAATAGGCGTGGCGGGATGCGTGGCGCAGGCCGAGGGTGCGGAAATAATGCGTCGGCAACCGCTTGTGGACATCGTGGTCGGACCCCAAAGCTATCACAGGCTTCCCGAAATGGAGGCGAGAGCGCGCAGGGGCGAAAAGGCGGTTGACACGGAATTTCCCGCCGAAGACAAGTTTCAATCCCTCCGCAACAGACCAAGGGCGTATCGCGGACCAGCAGCTTTTTTAACCGTTCAGGAGGGGTGCGACAAGTTTTGCGCATTTTGCGTTGTACCCTACACGCGCGGAGCGGAGGCGAGTCGTCCTCCCGCAAGGGTTGTTGCCGAGGCAAGGGAGCTTGTGGACTCCGGCGTTCGCGAAATCACGCTTCTCGGTCAAAACGTGAACGCCTATCTCGGAAATGGCCCCGACCAAAAAAAGTGGCCTCTGGCGAGACTTATACATGAATTGAGCAAGATCGACGGGCTTGAGCGGCTTCGCTACACAACAAGCCATCCCAGGGACATGGGTGGTGACCTTATAGAGGCGCATGGAGAATGCGAAAAATTGATGCCCTATCTGCACCTGCCTGTTCAATCCGGCAGCGACAGAATTCTCAAGAGAATGAATCGCGGACATACGGCTGACGAGTACCTGGAACTTGTATGTCGAATCAGAAAGGCGCGTCCCGACATTCTGCTCTCGGGGGATTTCATTGTGGGATTTCCGGAGGAAACGGATGACGACTTTCAGGCCACCCTGGACCTGGTTTCGGAAGTTGGCTATGGAAATGCCTTTTCATTTAAATACTCGGCGCGCCCGGGCACTCCGGCGGCCGAGCGAAGGCAGGTGGATGAAGATGTAAAATCGGATCGGCTGCGGAAGTTGCAGGAACTTGTGAGAAGGCAGCAAAATGCGGTTCAGCATGCCATGATCGGACGGGAGGTGGATGTTCTCTTTGAGAAACCGGGGCGATTGCCGGGGCAGATGGTTGGAAAATCCGACCATCTTCACGCGGTTCACGTAAATGATGAATTCGTCCGAATCGGAGATCTCTCGCGCGTGCGCATTGTAGCCAGCATGTCGAATTCGCTTGAGGGCCGCATTGCCACCTGAAAGAAATCGGCGGAAGGCGTCGCCAGTAGCCTTGCAGGTGAAGCGCGATGACAATGGAATTGATCTTGCGCTTTGCGAAGCAAACCGGCACCTTTGAAAAAATTTGCATATCAGGGAGAATTTATTGACAATCAAACCTGGGTACACTGTTTCGGACAGCCATAAACTGAAAGAGACAATGCTTGAGTTTCCCGACAACTATCTCTTGATTGAACTTTGCGGCGGCCATGATCGCAATCTTGCGAATATCGAAAAAAATCTTGGCGTGCAGATATTGCGAAGAGGCAATCATCTGCGTGTAATCGGAGATGCCGAGGCGATACGGTCGGCATCGGATGTTCTCGGGGCGCTTTACGAGCGCCTGGAGAGCGGCAAGGCCGTTGAGCATGCCGACATTGACCGGGAATTGCGGATGGGCGTTTCATTAAACAGATTCGGCTTTGCGTCTGAGCAGGCCGAACTGTTCGGAACCAGCTCCGTCGAGATCAAAACCCGAAGGAAAAATGTGGAGCCGCGCACTGCCAACCAGAAAGCCTTTGTCAAGGCGCTGTTCGCGGATGACATGGTGTTTGGCATTGGACCGGCTGGAACCGGAAAGACATATCTGGCGGTTGCGACTGGCGTTAACATGTTCATCAATGGCCATGTGGACCGAATCATTCTGTCGCGACCTGCCGTTGAGGCTGGAGAGAAACTAGGCTATCTGCCCGGTGACATGAAGGAAAAGGTGGACCCCTACATGCAGCCGCTTTACGATGCGCTGAATGATTTTCTTCCCGCGAAGCAACTGGGGCGGCTGATTGAGGAAAAAAGAATTGAGATTGCGCCTTTGGCGTTTATGCGGGGCCGGACGCTGTCGAATGCGTTCATTGTGCTTGATGAGGCGCAGAACGCGACATCAATGCAAATGAAGATGTTTTTAACCCGCATTGGCGAAGGAAGCAGGATGGTCGTGACCGGGGACAGATCGCAAGTCGACCTGCCTCGCGGCATGACAAGCGGGATTGTCGATGCCGAGCGCGTTCTAAAAAACATATCCGGCATTTCATTCACCTACTTTACCTCAAGGGATGTGGTGCGCCATTCATTGGTGTCTGAAATCATTGAGGCATATGAAAAGAAATGATATTTCAAAGATGGAATTTGGAGGTGACTTACCTGCCCAAACGGCAAGCGGAGAAACGGACATCTTGACGGGGCCGCGCAAATGCTGACGGAAACCATTGTCGAGGATGAGAGATGGGTCGAGACGGGTCTTCCCGAACTGGCCGAGAGAGCGGCCAAATCCACGCTGCGCCATTTGGGATTGACCCCAGACCATTGGAGCATCGGCATACTCGGATGCGATGACAACAGGATGTCAAAACTGAACTTCGATTTTCTGGGAAAATCCCGGTCCACCAACGTGCTGAGCTGGCCGGTTGCCGAAAGGAGCGCAATTCAGCCCGGTTCGCCCCCTCCCGCACCGGAACCGGACAACCGGGATCTTGGCGATATAGCGATTGCCTATGAATATTGCGCGACCGAAGCCATCAATGTCGGCAGGTCGCTTGAAGATCATGTTGCCCACCTTGTTGTACATGCGGTGCTTCATCTTCTGGGCTATGATCACGCTAACGACAAGGATGCCGCACTAATGGAAAATTTAGAGCGTGAAATACTTGTCGGCCTAAATGTTAACACATTATATTGATATTATCGGGATGTATAATCCGATTAACGGAAAGGTAAAATGGGCGACGATATCGAGGGATCCTCTAATGCGGCGCGTTGCGCGCGGCATGATGAAGAGAAAAATGGAGAGAATGGCCGAAACGGGGTTATACGCCGAATTATTGGGGCGATAATTCATCCGGACGCACCCGGGCAGAATGACCGCAATGGCGATGTGAATTACCACAGGCATAAAGCCCAGGCTCTTGGCAAGCTTGGCGGCATCAAGGTGGAGAATGTAGCGGTTCCCAAGGCGGACATGGTGTCGGTTCCCGACAACATTTCAAAAGACGAGCTTTTCAAGGTCTTTCGCGAAAGCGGGCTTACCAGGCTGCCAGTCTACAAAGGCACTCTGGACAGCCCCCTTGGAATGGTGCATCTCAAGGATTTTGCCCTGAGACACGGTTTCAATGGCAAGGGCGGACGGTTTTCCATGCAAAGCATGCTGCGGCCTCTGCTTTACGTGCCGCCTTCCATGCCAATAGGAATTCTGCTTCAGACCATGCAGAACGACAGACGGCACATGGCGCTCGTGATCGACGAATATGGCGGGGTTGAGGGTCTTGTAACCATAGAGGATCTAATTGAACAGGTTGTTGGTGAAATCGAGGATGAGCATGACCCGGACGAAGACACGTACTGGAAGCTGGAAGGTTCCGGAAAATACATTGCCAACGCAAAAGCGCCCATAAGAGAGTTTGAGGCTGAAATCGGCATGAGTCTCGCAAGTGGAGAGGGTGTTGACGAGGAGGATGTGGACACGCTTGGAGGACTGGTGTTCATGCTGCTTGGCCGTGTTCCGGTTCGAGGTGAACTTGTTCGCCATCCCTGCGGCGCGGAAATCGAGATTCTCGATGCGGATCCCCGACGAATAAAGCGAATGGGCGTTCGATTGCCATCCGCGAAGGAATCCAGCGGGTGAGTCCGCTAAAAAGGCATTTAGGAAATTCGGGAAATTGGGGGGCATGGCGTTTAACCGCCACGTCTGCCGCCACCGGTGGCCTGGCCGCGTTTGGGCAGGCTCCCTGGGAACTCTGGCCGTTGTCCATGGCGGGAATTGCATTGTGCTACGGGCTGTTTTCCCATGCCCTTGAATTGAAACGGGCCGCGCTGACCGGATGGGCGTCCGGCACGGGGTATTTTCTTGTCAGCCTTGCATGGATTGTAGAGCCGTTTCTCGTTGACGCCTCCCGACATGGATGGATGGCTCCATTTGCGCTGGGTTTGCTCTGCTCGGGACTTGCGCTGTTTTGGGCGATTTCCTTCGCGCTGGCCAGAGTTTTTGGCGGCGGAATGGCATGGGCTGGAGCTTTTGCGGTGGGTGAATGGCTTCGAAGCTGGGCCTTTACGGGTTTTCCCTGGGCGCAAACCGGGCATTCGCTCATTGATACATCGGCGCTTTACTGGGCTTCATGGGTCGGGTCGCTTGGCCTTTCAATGATCATGGTCGTTTCATCCATGGGATTGTGGTATTTGATTTCCGGTCGCAAGGCGCTTGGATCCTCGGTTCTGGCCGGTTTTTTTGCAATCATGATTTTGGGGAGATTTTTCGAACTCGAGGCAATTTCGGATGACAGCGGCCCCCTGGTTCGCCTTGTTCAGCCAAATGCGCCGCAGCATGAAAAATGGGATCCAGACAAGGCGCATGTGTTCTATCAGAGGCAAATGGCTTTTACACGCGCTTTTGCCACCGCCGACCGGCCCGACCTTGTGGTCTGGCCGGAACTGTCCGTCCCATTGCCGCTGAGTCGATCCGCAAAGGTTCTGGAAGCCATATCCGAAGCATCCGGCAACGCGCGCGTTGTTCTGGGAATTGGAAGAAAAGACGACGGAAAATATTACAATTCGCTGGTTCACATGGACGGCAAAGGCGATTTGCGGGATATTTACGACAAGTCTCATCTGGTTCCATTTGGCGAGTATGTCCCGTTTGCCAATTTTTTCGGCAGGTTTGGCGTTTACGGTTTTACCGCGGAAATCGACAGCGGTTATTCGGCGGGTTCCGGCAGCCGATTGATTGAAATGGGCGAACTTGGAATGGCATTGCCGCTCATATGCTACGAGGGCGTTTTCGCCCGAGACATTGCCCGGGTACCCGGGAGAGCGGATTTTCTGCTTTTGATTACCAATGACGCATGGTTTGGTGACATATCCGGGCCTTATCAGCACCTGGCGCAGGCGAGAGTGAGAAGCGCCGAGTTCGGATTGCCAATGGTTCGGGTTGCCAACACGGGAATTTCCGCAATGATAGACGCCAGAGGGCGGGTTTTGGCGTCACTTCCGCTTGGCGAGGCAAACTGGATTGACGCGCGTCTGCCTGATCCCCTCCCGCCCACGATTTATTCGCGGGCGGGGGATGTTCCGATCATTTCCCTGGCTCTGTTTCTGATGGGAATTGCACTGCGCCGCAAGCAAGTTAAAGCGAGTGGAAACCAATGACGCGGTGGATGCTTCCCAACTTAAGAGGTTTCAAGAGGCCGATGCAATTGTTTGGAAAATGGTTGGTAAACGGCAATGCCCGATGATTTTATCTGCACACTCGCACGAGATTCGAATTTGCAAAGCGGTATCGACATTGCCGCTGCGCAAATGGCATGATGCCAGTTCATTGCCGTTTTGCAAAGCAAAAACCGCATCTGCAACGCGCAATCATCAACATATAAATTTCATCTTCAAAACAAGATTTGGATTGACTGACATCAAACCTGTTCCTATGTAGGCCCCAATGCGTCGCAACGGCTTCCTGGCGCGCCGCTGAAAGCAAATTTAATGGAGCCCCTGAAATGTCTCGCAAGAATTACTTGTTCACCTCCGAATCCGTGTCCGAGGGACATCCAGACAAAATATGCGATCAGATATCGGATGCGGTTCTGGACAAGATTATCGACAAAGACCCCAGAGCGCGCGTGGCCTGCGAGACATTCACCACCAGGAATTTTGTTCTTGTCGGTGGCGAAATAGGGCTTTCGGACGGGGCCAGGCTGCGTGACTACATTGAGGATGTCGAGGATATCGCACGCGATTGCATTCGTGAAATCGGATACGAGCAGGAACATTTTCACTGGCAAAAATGCGAAGTGAGAAATCTGCTGCATGAGCAGGCGGCCGATATTGCTCGGGGCGTCGTTAAAGAAGACGGCGCGGATGATGGCGCAGGCGATCAAGGCATCATGTTTGGATACGCCACAAACGAGACACCGGTTGAACTAATGCCGGCCCCAATTCTCTATTCGCACAGAATCCTGAGATACCTTTCGGAAGCGCGCAAGCAGGGGAGAGAACCCAAACTTGGACCTGACGCGAAGTCGCAGCTTACGGTTGAATATCGTGATGGAAAGCCTGTGGGCGTTAGCTGCGTGGTCATTTCAACTCAGCATCTGGACGAGAGTCTCGGCAGTGACGACATTAGGCGAATTGTCGAACCATATGTGAAAAAGGCGCTTCCGGACGGATGGCTGGGACCCGGAACCGAATGGCATGTCAATCCAACGGGCAAATTCGTTATCGGTGGTCCGGATGGGGATGCGGGTCTTACGGGGCGCAAAATAATTGTCGACACGTATGGCGGTGCCGCTCCTCATGGAGGGGGAGCGTTCTCGGGAAAAGATCCAAGCAAGGTTGATCGTTCAGCAGCATATGCCGCCAGATATATTGCCAAGAATGTCGTTTCGGCCGGGATGGCTGAAAGATGCACAATACAGCTTTCCTATGCCATTGGGGTATCAAGACCGCTTTCAATCTATTGCGACACGCACGCGACGGGTCAGGTTGCGCCAGCGGAAATTGAAAAGGCGATTGGCCGGTGCATGGATCTGACGCCGCGCGGCATTCGAAGCAGGCTGGAGCTTGACAGGCCCATCTACAGGCGCACGGCGGCATACGGCCATTTCGGACGCCGCCCTGATTCCGATGGCGGTTTTAGCTGGGAAAAAACGGATCTCGCGGACTCGCTGAAAAAATCCGTTTGACGGTTTCAAGCGAGAAGTCTGCTCCATTAGCGAACTTGCAGGTTTGCGGATTTAAGTGGAGGAGTCCGCGGTACGTCCGATGAAAGAGAACATGCCGTTTCGACAACCGCCTTTTCATCAATGCCAAAATGTTGATAAAGAACCTCGGAGGCAGCTGAGGCGCCGAAACCTTTCATGCCAATGAAAGCGTCTTCCTTTCGGAGCCAGCGTTCCCATCCAAAGCGCATTGCGGCTTCAATTCCGATCCGGGGCGCTTCTCCAAGAATCTCGGACTGATATTCGGGATTTTGAATTTCAAAAAGCTCCCAGCATGGCATGGACACAACGGCGCAATGAATTCCCATTTCCTCAAGTTTTTCGCGGGCCAGCACGGCGAGACCAACCTCCGTGCCGGTTGCAAGCAAGGTGATGTCTCTCCCGCTCTTCGCTTCATGCAATACATATGCGCCCTTGCGGCTTTGGTTTTTTGAAGAGGGCGGCGACAAGCGCGCGGGCCTGGAGGGTTGTCGGGACAAGGCCAATATCGTGGGGCGGTCGGTTGTTTCGATTGCGATCTGCCATGCTTCGCACGTTTCCGCGGCGTCGGCAGGCCGGAAAACGTTAATATTTGGCATTGCCCTGAAACTCGCGAGAATTTCAACCGGTTGATGGGTTGGTCCATTCGACCCCACGCCAATGGAGTCATGACTGAAGACAAATATCCCCGGCAGGCCCATAAGAGCGGCCATGCGCATTGCCGGCCGTTCATAATCCGCGAATGCGAGATACGTCACATTGACTGGACGCAGTCCGCCATGGCTTGCAATGCCGCCGGTCATTGCCCCCATCAGATGCTCTCTTACTCCGCAATGAATATATGATCCGCCATGTTCGGAAGAATTAAACACCGCTCTACCGCGCTTGTGATCTGTTGGCGCCTCCAGGTCCGCGCATAGAACCATTGATTCCGGGAGCAAGCCGGCGAGACGCTCGCAAAGGTCTGCGGAAGCTGAAATGGTCGGTTGACTCACTGCATTGCAGGTGGCCGCGTTTATAATTTGGCCAATGTCGCGATTCCAGTTCTCCGGAAGCGCGCTCTTTGTCCAGCGCCAAAATTCATCTGATTTTGGGTGGGCTTCAACACGTTTTCGCCATTCACGGTTTGCCTTTCTTCCGCGATTCATTGATTCTCGCCAAAGGCCGTAGATTTCATCGGGAATCTCAAATGCGCCGTGCGGCCACTCCATAAATCCGCGCGCTTCAGCCGAGTCCCGAACGTTTAAAGGGGCGCTGTGACCACCCCGTGTTCCCTGCAGACGCGGTATTCCTCTGGCAATGATCGTTCTGCATGCAAGTAGCGAGGGACGCCGTTCCGCAGCGATCGACTTTATGGCCCGATCTATTTGAGCTATGTTATGCCCATCCAATTCAATGACGTGCCATCCTGCAGCTTTAAATCGCGCGGGTACATTTTCGCTGATTGACAGATTCACATCACCATCGTCGGTAATGCGGTTGTCATCCCATATGAACGTCAGTTTGCCCAGTTGAAGGTGTCCGGCAAGTGATATTGCCTCTTGTCCGACTCCCTCCTGCAAACAACCATCCCCTACAAAGGCCCAGGTTCTGTGGTCCACGAGTTCCGAACCAAATTGACCTGAAAGTCTCGCCTCGGCAACCGCCATGCCAACCGCGCAGGCAATTCCCTGACCTAGAAGTCCGGTTGTGATTTCGATTCCGGCACTTTGCTCGATTTCCGGATGCCCGGCCGCGAGTGAACCAAGTTTGCGGAAATTTCCCAGCGCATCCATGTCCATTTTGCCGTATCCGGAAAGATGGAGGAGAGAATAAAGAAGCATTGAGCCGTGCCCGTTCGAGAGAACCACTCTGTCTCTGTCGGGCCACAGAGGATCTTCGGGATTCACCTTGAGATGGCTGGCGTACAGCGTTGCGGCTATCTCGGCCATCCCAAGCGGCGCGCCCTGGTGACCTTCGCGGGCGTTAAGTATTGAATCCAGGGAAAGAAACCGAATTGAATTTGCCATGTTCCGGATTCGGCGCTCTTTTTCGGCGGATTGCTCCGGATTTTCCTCAACCATGGCCTAACATCGCTTTACATAAAGTGGGTCGAACCATATCAGGCAACAAGTTCCGGAAAACCTCCAGTTCAACAAGCTTATCGTCTGGCATCTGAGGTGTCCGCCGCACATGCAACTCTGTCGATTCCAGGCAACCCAACCGCGCAGGTTCCCGGCCATCACCGGGTGCTCGCCGCCGCGGGTTCCGGTCGGACCGGGAATGCCGTCGGAACGCTTTTGCGTCATCTCGGGCATAGAGAGATGCTTTCGGAAGGGTTTTTTGTCATGTTCCTGCCCGGTTTTGCCTGTTTTGCCATAAAATGCCGGATTCCGGACAAAAAGTCCACGAAAAAATGGTTTTGGCAATCAGGTCAACCTATTGCAGAACATGAATAAAAAGGGAATTACTGTGCGCATGTTGTCATTCACGTTTCCCGAAGGAAAATCCTCCAAGATGCCCGTTGTCATGTCGTCACGGGACGACAATACAGCTTGGCAAACCATCAAAATCCAAACTCGCCCTTGTTTGGATCCGCATCGGCAGCGGCACCGCAGCCAGACAGCGCCGCGCCGACACGGGGATCCTCAACATCCGCCGCCAGGATGGTCCAGGACGACACGGTAAAGATATGCGCAGATCCGCCGCGCAGGCAGTGTGTTTGCCCGGATCAGAAGGACTATTTTGAATGGATTAAGAGCGGGGAAAGGGCCGCATGACGAAATATGGGTGATGCAATGAAGAATGTGGCGTTGATAGGTGCAGGTGGAAAGATGGGTGTCCGCATTGCTGGAAAACTGAATTCCTCGACATATGATGTCAAGCTGGGTGGAAACCGACAGGGAGATGCGGGAGCGTCTTCTATCGCATTTAGGGCTTGAAGTGGTTGAACTGTAAATGGCGGTAGCAGATGCGGATGCGGTTTTGATGGCGATGCCGGATGGGCTGATAGGGAAAGTCGCTCTCGGACTTGCCGACATGCTCCGGCCTGGCAACCGCATTGATTGTGCTTGATGCCGCCGCGCCGCATGCCGGTGATATGCCAAAAAGAGACAATCTGACATATTTATGCACGCATCCATGCCATCCGCACATACATGAAGCGCATGACAAAATAGAGGCGCAAAGAGATTATTTTGGAGGTGTTGCCGTTCCTTGGGGAATTGTTTGCGCGTTCATTCAGGGACCGGAGGAGCACTATGCTCAATGCGAGTAAATAGCCAAGTCGCTTTGCGCCGATTGCGCGTTCGCACGGGTGAGCATTGGAGAATATCGCCGTATTGGAACCCGCCTTGCCGGAAACGGTGGCAGCCACTTTGTGTCTTGCGCTGCGCGAGGGAACTGATCGCGCGATGGCAATGGGATTTCCCGAAGACGCTGCTCGGGACCTTGTTCTGGGGCGTTTGAAAATGGAGCTGGCAATTGCCTTTGCAATCTTCACCGAAGGGAAGTTTTCAGATGGGGCGCTGTTGGCAATAGACAGGGCAAAAAGCGATGTTTTTCAATCCGGATGGCTTGATAGGGTTTTTCCCGGGATTCCGCAAAGCGTTGGGTTGAGGATATCTGCAAGGCATGAGAATGTCGCGTGTTCGCGGAAAGCGGCCCCGAGGAATGGCGCCAGTCCAGTGGTTGACATTCTGGACGGCTCATAACATCAAATCGGTAGCGATTTAATTCAGGAGGAGGGATCATCATGAAATCCACCATTGCGATCGGAAGCTACAGTGAAAGCGATGGCGCCGGCCTGGCGGCAGAGTTTGATCCGGTGACGGTGTCCGGGCCGGCGGCCATGGCCGGACTCGACCCGCAACAGAGACCGGCAATTCGCGTTGCCGCCTTCAAGGGTGGCGGGCTGTTCGGTGGCGAGGAGATGGATCTTCTTCCCGAACTCGGCCTGATTGCAAATTACGGTGTGGGGTATGACGCCATTGACATTGATGCGGCCAATGCGAGGGGTGTTAAAGTCACCAACACGCCCGATGTTTTGAATGACGATGTGGCCGATCTTGCCGTTGCTCTGCTGCTTTGCCTGGGCAGGGAAATGATGCACGCGGCCGAATGGGCAAAATCGGGCAAATGGAAGCGGCACGGGGAATATCCGCTAAACAGAAAGGTGTCCGGGGGAAGAGCGGGAATAGTCGGTCTTGGCAGAATAGGTCGCGAGATCGCAAACCGCCTCGCCGCGTTCAAGATGGATATCCACTACTATTCGCGCCGGCAAAAGGAAACGCCAGGATGGACCTATCATGACAATCCGATTACGCTCGCCGAGCGGGTGGACTATCTGATCATAGCGCTTGTTGGCGGTCGGGAGACGGAAAACTTTGTTTCAGGGGAAGTTCTCGAGGCGCTTGGTCCCAAAGGCCTTCTGGTTAACATTTCACGTGGAACAACCGTGGAAGAGGAGGCTTTGCTGGACGCTCTTGAAAATGGAAAGCTGGGCGGGGCGGCCCTGGATGTTTTCCTGAACGAGCCGGCAATTGATCCGAGGTTCTACAAGCTTGAAAACGTTGTTGTTCAACCGCACCAGGGTTCGGGCACGGTTGAAACCCGAAGGGCCATGGGTGAACTTCAGCGGGCCAACATGCATGCGTTCCTGGCGGGAGACGATCTGATCACGCCCGTAAATTAACCGGATGCCGGAAGGCCGCGGGGATTTTTTATGTGCGAAATTGCCCCTGCGACGTAAAATCCATGGCCGTCATTGCGGGCGGTCCCGCGTTTGGTCCACATTGTGAAACGGCTGGTCATCCTCGAGATAGTAGCGTATGTTGTCTCTGAAGCTTTCATCTGCGCGAAGGCCAAGTTTAAGCGCCTTATCGGGCCGCAGGTCAAATCGCCAACCCTTAACTATTTGCCGAATCTCCGGTTGCACCTCCCAGCGTATAAGTTTTGCCGGCTCTGGACCGGCAACCGCAGTCATGGCGTCAATCAGTTCGCGAATGGTCCACATTCTGCCCGGCATCATCATGCAGCGGTTTTCGCCGATTTTCTCGGAATCCAGTTCCGCTCCCCTGATGAGATTGTCGATGCACATTCGCGGTGAAAGATAGTTGTGCGGAAAATCGTCGGTTACGGGGCAGATGGCCTCCTGACCGTTGAGCGGTTCGCGCAGTATGGAAGACATGAATGACGAAGCCGCGCGGTTTGCCTTGCCTGGCCGAACCGAAATTGTCGGCAGTCGAAAGCCTCGACCGTCAATGTATCCCTTGCGCGTGTAGTCGTTTAGCAGGAGTTCCCCGATCGCCTTTTGGGCTCCGTAAGATGTCTGAGGGTTGAGAAAGGTCTGGTCGGTTATCGGATCCGAAACCTCCCCGCCGTATACCGCTATGGATGAGGAGAAGACAATCACGGGTCTTGTTCCAAGCGAGCGGGCTCTTTCGAGGACATTCAACGTGCCTGTCATGTTTATTGACATTCCAGCATCGAAATCCATCTCCGCGTGACCGGAGACTATGGCCGCGAGCAAAAAGATCACATCAAAATCGGATGATATGCACGAGGCCACGGATTTCGGATCGGAAATGTCGCAATGCAGCAGGTCGACCGGAATTTCCGATCCGGGGATTCCATCGGGAACCGCAATGTCGGCCATGGCGATTCGCGATATGTCCTTTCCTCGCAGTCTGCCCAGCGTTGCCAGCGCGCGACCAAGCTTCTGGCCGATTACGCCGGCACCTCCCAAGATTAGGACATTCATGGCATGCTCCCGTTCAGTGTTGCGGCCAAATCGGGACATTTTCCGATTCGAAGTTCAAGATGACGATTCACAAAGTCACGACATGTTCGGTCTGGCCGGTGGCATCTGTCTCGATTCGATAGGTCTTCCCGTCATCGGGACCTGGGTTTTCCATGTTCTGGTAGGCCGATGTGACAAAAAGCGTTGACATGTCCGGACCGCCGAAGGCGGTGCATGTTGGCTGCCTTGCCGGAACGGGGATTCGCCGTGTTTCCGTTCCGTTGGGCGAAAACACCGTCACCACTCCATAGCCATATTGAGTGCACCAGAGATTTCCATTGGTGTCGACAACGGATCCGTCGGGGTGATATTGATTTGGGGGAAAATCCAGGAATGTCTCCGCATCGCCCCTGGGCCAGCCATCATCATCCAGCCTTTGCCGCCATATGATTTCCCTGGCGGTGTCGGTGAAATAGGCATATGCGCCATCTGGTGAAAAGCAGGTGGCGTTTGGAATGGTGATGGGTGAATAGAGCTTTCTAAGTTCTCCGCGCCAGTAGCGGTATATGGCACCCGCGCCGGTCTCCATTTTTTTGCCCATGGTTCCGATCCAAAAGCCCCCGTAGGGGTCTGCCCTGCCATCATTGCTCCGGTTTTTCGGGTTGTCGGCCTCTAGCGGGCAGATGACATCGCTTGCTTCCTTATCCGGATCGAACAGAACCAGTGCCGTCTCCGTGGCGACAAGAAGCTCCTTGCCGGCGGTTCTTCCCGCAGCGGACGCAAATTCATCGAACTGCGCGTAACCGCTGCCGTCTCCCGCATCGCAGTGCAGCCGGTGCCTGTTTATGTCAAACCAGAAAAGCGCATTGCGGACCGGATCCCAGAGCGGTCCTTCGCCGAGATCGCATCTTATGCAGCTGTGAATTTTGGATATGTTCATTGAAGACTCCATGCGGACCAAAGCGCAAGTGCAACTACGCCAATCATTGATGTGGCCATCAGCATATTGATGGCTCGTTGCGTGCGCAATGGCAGATTTAAGCGATGCAGAACAACACCGGCAAAAAGCCAGGCAAGATGGATTGGTATCCAGATAGCGTTCATAATCAATGCCTTGGTGAGCATTTCATATAAAAAGGCGTCAGGTGCATACCCAAATCCCGTAACAAGCGATGTGTTGACCGCATAGGCCTTGGGGTTGATCAGCTGCAACATGACGCCAGCCGTCACTCCGGGCGGGGATTTGGCTTCAATGAAACCCAGCCGCGACCCGGCGAGGGCGATTTTAGCGGCAAGAAAAGTCAGGTAGCATACAGACAATGCCATCAATGCGTCTCTAAGTCCGGGTACGGAAAGAACTATCGCGGCCAACCCGGACATCACTGCAATCAATACCAGATTTGTTCCGACAAAGAGTCCGAACACATATCTGAGAGAGGCGTTGAACCCGTAGGCGGAACCAAAGCCGGCCGCGCTCAAAACACCCGGGCCGGGCGTTATGATCAGCAGAAAAACGGCGGCGGCGAAAGCGAGCATGATTTGCGGTCGGTGTCTGATGGCGGTGCGAATGCGGAGACGGGTAAATCGGCGCGCAAGGGCTATGATTGCGGTAACGCACTATTGCGGTTGACGGAAAATGGTATATTCTGACCTAGT
>JAPOTF010000095.1 GCA_026709325.1 Roseovarius sp. | reverse complement strand
ACGACGGCGTGGTCGGGCGGGTTGACATAAAGGCCCGCGACATCGCGGACCTTGAGCTCGAACCTCGGGTCCCTGGACACCTTGAACGTCTTCACCTGATGCGGCTTGAGGCCGTGGCGGCGCGGAATGTTGCGAACCGTTGTCGCGTCCATGCCGCCAATCTCCCCGGCAATCTGCCTCTCTCCCGTTTTGTTGGCCGCTCGCAACGGCGGCGGGAGAACAATATCACACTTCCGAAAGAAATGGAATCGCTTGTTTTAAGTCATACACCAGGGTATTTCCGCCTTCCGGCCATTTATGAAGTGGGATCGATTTGACCGGGCATGGGATAAACTGGCTCCAAAACTCAACCGGAATAGAAACTGTAAGCCGATGGCAAAAAGCGGCAATCGCGAACCGACTGAAATCGCTCTTGTGGCATGATTCAGAGAATTTTATTATGGGATTCAAGATCAATGCCATACATGAATTGCCCCAGCCCTATTCTGGCATTTGAATATCTTGTTAGATTAGGTGTACATGTGTTCATTAGGCTGCGTAAATATGGAGTTTCGGATGAAAAGATTTTATGTGGCCGTCGTTGCAATTATTTGCTTGCTGGGGGGGGGTAGCACCGCACTTGTGCACTTTGATACGCGGTCCTACAAATCAGCCAAATCGCTTGTGTGGAATATAAAAGGCGAGAGTGCCGAAGCGTCTTTTGCAAGTACTTTCGTCCGCCTTGAAGGTGTGCGCGTTCCCATTGAGCTGCCGCGTCCAAACACTGGCGGTGGAATAACGCGTATTGGAGAAGGCGTTTTGTTGCTGGCGGGCGACGGCACCATGCTTCACGCATCATCGCCTGAAGATGTTAGGGTTCTTTCAATAGCTCCTCCGGAAAACGGTTTCGCGTCTTACGAGGCAGATATCGAGGGCCGCTTCTCGCATCTCTATCACATCACGACATGGTTCCGATACAATGACATTTTGGCCATGGATATCGATGGACAACGATCTCTCGTGGCGTCATTTACACGCTATTACAACGAAGACGCATGTTACGGCACCGCGGTTGCGCGGCTTGACCTGCCCAAGGGCGATTTGGCGGATATGCAAATTGCCGCCGAAGAGTGGGCAACCATTTATGAAACGCGGCCATGTCTGCCGTTAAAAGAGATATACCGAGCGTTGGAAGGGCATACTGCCGGCGGCAGAATTGCCCACGATGGGGCTGGCAATGTCTACCTCGGTTCGGGCGACTATCATTTTGATGGCGTTTATGCGCCATTCGCGGTGTCGCAAGACGACAATTACGATCACGGAAAGCTCGTGAGGATTTCGGCGGATGGCTCCGGGCATGAGATCATTGGTAAAGGTCTGCGCAACATGCAGGGCGTTGCATGGTTCAAAAACGCCGTGTGGACCGTCGAGCACGGCATGCGTGGCGGCGACGAACTCAACCGCATTGTGAAAGGTGGAAACTACGGTTGGCCAGTGGTCACCTATGGCACACAGTACAATCGGCAATTTATGCCCGGAACGGCGGATGCGCCTGGCCGCCACGACGGTTATGAAAAGCCTGTCTTTTCCTGGCTGCCCTCCGTTGCGATATCAAGCCTGAACGTGATGGAGGATGTGCATCCGGCATGGAACGGCGATCTTCTAATGGCGTCTCTAGGGGGGAAGGCGCTTTTTAGAATCCGGCTTGAAAACAGCCGCGCGCTTTTTGCCGAGCGCATTCCCGTGGACATGCGTGTCCGCTATGCGCAGCCCGTAAATGGCGGTCTGGTTCTTTGGAATGACGACAGGGAACTCGTATTCCTCAGGGCGCGCGACATATTTGACGGCGACCCGGTTGCAATTGCGATGGACCGATTGGAACTTTCCAGGGCGAATCGCCGCACGCTTGCGCAGAAAATGGACTCTTGCATCGAGTGCCATTCAGCCGTTCCCGGAGACCATCGCAATGCACCGAGCATTGCGCTGCTGCACGGCCGCCCGATTGCGTTCAGCGGCTATGGTGGATACTCCGATGCACTGCTTGCCGCCGGCGGCATTTGGACGTCCGAAAATCTTCGGGCCTATCTTGGGGACCCTCAGGCTTTTGCGCCTGGGACGTTGATGCCAGATCCTGGAATTGACAATCCGGAAACCCTTGATAACCTTGTAAAATTGATTTTAGAACTTTCGAAAGGAGAGTGAAAAATATCAATTCCGGATTTCAAACAAAACGTTTGCAGGGATTGCATGACGAATTTGTAAGCAAGTGAACCCGGCCAAGAAATCGAAAGTGTTGGTTAAAACAAGAATTGTCACATGTTTTTCCGAATTACGACTAACCGATTATCACGAATTTTTATTTTTGGTCTGGACAGATTAATGTATTGTGTGCTGAATAATTCCGAGAGCTCATAAAAATGCCTTTTATATTTCTCCATATCTTTTATGGACACGTCCTCAATAACATATATTCCATTTTCTGAAAGATATTTGCTCACTCCCTCAAAAAAACTCACTCCAGCATGGAAATCATGCAGTCCGTCATCAATTATTATATCTGCGCCGTTAATTTTCAACTGCGCTTTTTTTGCAAAATCATCAATGGATTCAATGCATGTTTGATCGCAATAATATGTCTTGATTCGATTCTCATCAAACAGGATTTCACTATCAATATCCAGACCGATGATCTCCGCATTTGGAAAGTAATCGCGCCACATGCGAAGACTTGCTCCGGGAATGCCATGGATGCCCATGGATGATTTTATATTTGGGTTGTTGGTCCCGATCCCGCATTCGATCACAAGTTTTACGTCGTTTTTTCGCAATCCAAAAATCAGTTCATAGAAGTCTGCATAAGTGTGTGATGGCCATTTATACGGGGGGGGGTGCGGTTTTTGCTGTTGGATTCTCCTTTGTCAGTCCCATGCCTGTCGCATAACAGATTAATTTCAGAACTGTCGTTTTTCATGTATTGCACATAATAACCATGAGATGTGTAATTTTCCTTTTCATTTGCCAAGTATAAATTGAAAATTTTATCCTTGTTAAATAGCTTCAAAAACCAATGAAATTTAGAACTTAACTTTGACATTTTACCACCCACTATGTTCATCAAATTTAAATGGTTTATATTGGTTTGTGTTTAGTGTTGCAATAACAAATACTAGATCACCTGTATAGCTTGATTAGGTCCCTTTGACAATTACCCCGTTTCATGCGTTTCTCCCTTTCAGCAAGCGCCATCAAGGGCGCAAGAGGCAAAGAGAGCGGGTTTCACCATGAATGACGACGGGACGGCTTCAGCGGACGCGGTGCGGGCGCGCATGGCACCCCCGGTCAGCAGAAAAAAGAGTGACCGCGGGGTCACGGCCAGGGACAGCCGCCTTTTGTCGAGGGCGTTTTCCGGCGCGTTTCCGATGCGTTGTCGGATGACCCCGACTTCGAGTGCGCGTTTGCGGACGGCACAATTGTCCAAGCGCACCGGAAGGCGTCCGGCGCAAGGGGGAACTCGAAACGGGGCACTGGCCGCTCCGGCGGGGTTTGACGGGCAAGACAGTGGCGGTCACGGACGCGCCTGGCCATCTTGTGCGTTTTGTTCCTCTCCCGGGGCAGGCCCGCGATATCTCCGGCATTCCGGATCTGCTTGAGGGCCTTGAGTTCCGGGCTCTGACTGGAGACGGGCGCTGGACGCCGACTGGCCTGCCGGGGAGGTGGAGAGGCGGGGCGCCGGGATGTGCCATGGCGGTGATGTCATCGAGGAGGAACCGTTTGGTGCCCCGGGACCGCGACGACGGGGAGATGTGCAAATGGCGTCACCGGGTCGGGAATTTCCTTGCGAAAACC
>JAPOTF010000119.1 GCA_026709325.1 Roseovarius sp. | reverse complement strand
TCGACAAGTCTCTTCCAAACCATGAACTCATAAGGGTTTGGCGGCACGACGCGCTTTTCAAGCTGAAATAGCGTTCCGATTGCGCGCAATCGTAAAGTCCATGTTTGTTATTGCAATGAACCCCTGGCGAAATCGGAATATTTAATCCCGCGCATCACGTTAACTGGCCAGGTATCGTTGGGGGACATTGCCGTTTATCTCCCCCGCCAGATATTTTCACCCGATTGGCGAGCGGCAACCAAAAGAACATCCATTTTGATTCGGCACAGCACTTCACTGTAAAATTACGCGTTTCGAATATCGCGACAAGCGACTGCATTCTTTTTGGTCAGGCAAGCCCGGGCAGCCAGAGAACAATTATTGGAAATGACAGCAGCAAACTGATTGTAACCGCATCCGCGATAAAAAATGGTGTAACGCCACGGAATACATCGCCTACCGTTAGATCGTCCCTCACCCCGGCAACGACAAAACAGTTAAGTCCAATGGGCGGTGTTATCAGACAAAACTCCGCCATCTTTACGACCAATATGCCAAACCAGATTGAACACATCTCGCCAGACATTCCAAAGGCGCTGTCCGCCGCCAGGACGTCTTCGCCGCCGTTAAGCGCCATAACGGCCGGATACACAACAGGCAGAGTCAGTAGAAGCATGCCGATGGCGTCCATGAACATTCCCAGCACCGCATAGGCAAGAAGAATGCAGATCAAAATCAGCAGCGGCGGATATGAAAGCGATGTTATCCAGTCTGAAAACGCGCCCGGCAGATCCGCAAATCCAAGAAAGCGCACGTAAATCAGCACGCCCCAGATAATCGTGAATATCATCACGGTAAGCTTGGCCGTCTCAATCAGGGCGGATTTAAGTTCAGCCCCGCTTATTCCATGCAGCAGCGCCATCAAAAAAACAATAAAAGCCCCGACGGCGCCACCTTCGGTAGGCGTGCCCCATGCATCGCCAAAAGGGTTGTAAACAAAAAAGATTATAATCACCACAACCGCAACAATTGGCATTGCGGGAGGCAGTGAAACCAGTCTCTGTCTCCATGTAAAGCCAGTTACCGGCGGTCCGACGTTTTTGAATATCACAGCGATGGCCACTATCATCAGGCCGTATATCAGCGCGGAAAACGCTCCGGGAATGAACCCGGCAAGCAGCAGCTTGCCAACATCCTGTTCAACGATAATGGCGTAGATCACCAATATGGTTGAGGGCGGTATGAGAGTTGCCAGTGTGCCGCCCGCCGCCACAACGCCCGCGGCGAAACGCTTGTTGTAACCCACTTTCAGCATTTCCGGCACTGCGATTCGGGCGAATACGGCGGCTGTTGCGACGGAAGCTCCCGAAACAGCGGCAAAACCGGCAGTCGCAAAAACCGTGGACACGGCCAAGCCTCCCGGAAGCCATGCTATCCATCGCTTTGCGGCCTCGTACAAGGCACGGGTCAATCCCGCGTAATAGGCGAGATAGCCAATCAGTATGAATGTCGGTATTAGACTTAGAGCATGGGCCGAAACCTTGGAATGCGGTACCTGCCCGGCGATCTTCACGCTTATCTCAAGAGCCTTCCCAAATTTCTCCGGCGCATAGTCAAACCCGTTCCATCTTAGCCATACCAGACCCGCAAACCCCGCAAGCCCGGCTGCAAACGCCACCCTCATGCCCAGAGCAACCATCATCAGCATTCCCGATGTGGTCCACAGGCCGATGCTTATCGAGTCCATCAATCGCGTCCTCCAAGGCTATGGGCTTCCGCCTTGGCCTGCTCGTTGACCGACAACTTGACGGGCACGCCCGGAGGTCTTTCGAGATTAAGCGCAAATGCTCTTCCATACCCCCATATCTGCAGGGCAAGCCGGATGGACAACACAAAAAATGCGACGGGAACGATAAGTTTTGACGGCCAAATTGGCAGGCTGATGTCTATTGTGCTATCTCGACTCCAAAGAGGTTTTGCGAAGTCAAAACTCCGGTCAAAATGAGACCAGCTGCCCCATAGCAATGCCAGCATAAGAATAAAAATCAGCATTACGGTTATCAGTTCCACCGCCCAGAGCGCTCTTCCTCCAAGTCTTCCAATCAATATGTCCATTCGAACATGACCACCGCCTCTCTGCACATATGCCACGCCCATTATGGCAATAAGCGGCATAAGCATTTCAATCAGGTCCACGTAACCAAGCAACGGCGCGCCAAAAAATGTCCGTGAACTCACAGACCAGGCGGCGAGGAACATCAATGAAAATGCGGCAATTCCGCTTAGCAATGCCAAAAAACGCTCAAGAACCACAAGCATGCGGTCGAGCTTGCTAAATAAGCTGCCATCCTCATGGACTTCTGAAGCAACCGCCATGCCACGCCCTTCCAAATGTCGCGGGCCCGCCCGCTTGACGCGGACGGGTCCAGTGATTTTAGTTCGACATGCGATGTTCTTTGAGCGTGGCCATGACAAGATCATAAAGCTCCTGTCCAGGCAGACCCTGACTTTCCATATCGGCGATCCACTTTTCGCGAATGGGATCCGCCGCCATAGTGCGGAATGCGGCAATCTCATCATCGGAAAGCTGCACCTTCCGCACATTTTTCTCTTCAAGGATATTGTCCCATTTGGCCAGAAGGCCGGCATAGTTGTCAAGGTAGTGCACGATTGCCTCCCCTACGGATTCGTCGAGGACAGCGCGATGTTCATCACTGAGGTTTTCATAGGCGTCAATATTCACCACAACCGGGCAATTCACCGTGCCTGGATTCAGATTTGACGTCCACCAGGAAGCCTGGTTGATTGTTCCAAAGCTGAGATGCGCATGCTGCGCAAATGCCACCGTATCCACCACGCCTTCTTTCATAGCCTGATAGGCTTCCGAAGAAGTTACCGAAGTCGGTACCGCGCCTACAGCCTTAAAAGCCTCGCCAAGTCCACCTGTGGCGCGCACCCGCATGCCTTCGAATTCAGCAAGTTCATCGCGTGGCTCGCCGGTTCCGACAATGTTGTATTGCGGCATGGGAGATGTCATCAGCAGTCTCGCGTTCCACTGGGCCATTTCATCCTGCACCGCGGGATGCGCGTAAACCGCGTGACTCACGGCAACTTCCTCATCCAGATCGCCCACTCCAAGAAACGGCAGTTCAAGAACGGTAATGGTGCGGTTTTTGTCGCGATGGTAGCCTGCGCAAAACTGCGCCATCTCAAAGGCGCCAATTGATATGCCATCAAGGTTTTCCTTGTTCTTGCTGAGGCCTCCATAGCTGACATTCATGGTAAACTCGCCATTGGTTTTTTCCGATACAAGTTCGGCAAGTTTCTCAACATGCTCGGTAAACGCCCTGCGCTTGCCCCATAGGGAAACGTTCCACTCAACCGCAAGCGTCTCCCCGGCGAGCGCCAACGCCAGCAGTGTTCCCAATCCAACTCCAAATGCTCTTCGCATTATGTCTCCTCCAATTGTTAATTGCTTTGGTAAGGTGGGTTATATCGATTTCAAGCATTAAACGAAACTACATTTCACCATTTACCGGCAATTTCCGCCAAAACCGCTGCGCCGGGAACCACCGCGACGGCGCGAAGACATATTGTCGCCAGATGCTCGGGGCGGCGATTGTCCATGCGGACCTGAAGGTGCTGCCGCTTGCGCCGGAGTCGATCCGGAAAGATGACCGATCGTCGAGGAACGACTGCGAGAGAAACGCCTCGAAGAGCGACCGCCCGGCCATGGCCCATGCGCGCCTGACCCCCAGAAATCGTCCCATGCGGACAAATTCGCCAAAACGGCTAAAAACACGGTACTGCACTTTGCCAGCAATTCCCGCTAGAAATTCTTTTCGTTGTTTTGCAATGGTTTAACTTGATTG
>JAPOTF010000096.1 GCA_026709325.1 Roseovarius sp. | reverse complement strand
AAAACCGCCCCGGACAGCCGCTCCGGACAGTCGCCCATGCGCGCCTGAAACCCGCGAACCGCCATGTCGACTGAAAAAAGGCTCAAATGCCGCTAGCGGGAATTGCTGGCAGATTAATGTTTATGGCTGTTGATCGATGCTTTTCAAACCGGTCAAATGGCTGCATGAGGCCACTTCAATTAATGGGTGGAAATGAATTTTCACTAAAACCGCAAGTCCAATCGGCTTGCATGCGTCATTCCGCTGGAATCGCAACAATCGTATGGCGGTTTTTCGCGCGAGGATTGGCAATCCCAGTCCTGAAAGCAATATCCGCCGCGATTTTTTTTGAATCAATCGGATTCGGCAATGTTGTAGTTCAGATGCCGCGCCACTGTAAAGATGTCCTTGTCGCCGCGCCCGCACATATTCATTAGGATAATGTGATCTTTGGGAAGTTCGGGCGCGATCTTCATCACATGGGCCAGTGCGTGACAGGGTTCGAGGGCCGGAATAATGCCTTCCCTTTCACAGCACAGACGGAATGCGGCAAGCGCCTCATTGTCTGTGACGGAGACATATTTCGCGCGGCCTGTTTCATGAAGCCAGGAATGTTCCGGCCCAACGCCCGGGTAGTCAAGGCCCGCGGAGATTGAGTGGCCTTCAAGTATCTGGCCATCATCATCTTGCAGAAGATATGTGCGGTTCCCATGCAAAACACCGGGTCGGCCTCCGGTTAGCGATGCGCAATGCTCCATTTTTTCATCCACACCCTTGCCCCCTGCCTCGACACCAATGAGTTCAACCTCTGGCTCATCCAAAAATGAATGGAAAATGCCCATGGCATTGGAACCCCCGCCAATGGCGGCAATGATTGTGTCCGGCAAACGGCCTTCGACCTCTTTTATCTGGGCCTTCGCCTCGATGCCGATGATGTTCTGAAAATGTCTCACCATAACCGGATACGGGTGAGGCCCAGCTACCGTGCCTATGCAATAGAATGTGTCTTCGACATTTGTCACCCAGTCGCGCAATGCGTCGTTCATGGCATCTTTTAAAGTGCCGCGTCCGGAAGTTACCGGAATCACATCGGCGCCGAGAAGACGCATTCGGAACACATTGGGCTTTTGACGCTCGACATCATGTGATCCCATGTAAACAATGCATTTCAAGCCGAATTTGGCGCAAACCGTTGCAGTTGCAACTCCATGCTGACCAGCTCCGGTTTCCGCGATGATACGGGTTTTACCCATATATCTGGCTAGAAGTATCTGACCAATCACATTGTTGATTTTGTGGGCGCCGGTATGGTTGAGTTCATCTCGCTTGAGATAAATCTTTGCGCCTCTCAGGTGTTCTGTAAGTCTCCCGGCAAAATACAGGGGCGAGGGGCGACCGACATAATTTTTCCAGAGATCATCCATTTCATCCAGGAATTCGGGATGATTCTTGTAGTGTTCGAAACACTTTTCAAGTTCAAGTATCAATGGCATAAGCGTTTCAGATACAAAACGGCCGCCAAACCGTCCAAATCTTCCCTTTTCATCGGGGCCGTTCATGAATGAGTTAAAAAGTTCGTTCATTTTCTGTCCATGCTTTTATGATCGGAATGGCAAGTGCGTATATTGCCACAAGTACCGCTGCCGGCAAGTTTGAAATGATGCCACCTGCCACAATCCGGTTCCATTGCATTTTTCATCACATGCCGGTGGCGGGGAATTCATGGCCATTGTCCATAACCATGGCTCTTTATGAAGCTTTTGCCGCAATGATGAATTCCCGAATCAAACGTTCATCCTTGACTCCGGGACGAGACTCCACTCCCGATGCCACATCAATCTGACTTGCGCCTGTGAGCTTGACGGCTTCGGCAACGTTTTTTGCCGTAAGACCGCCGGCCAGCATCCACGGCGCAGTCCAACTGTATCCCGCGATAATATTCCAGTCAAAGGGTAGAGCATTTCCGCCAGGACGGTCGGAATCGGCTGGTGGCCTGGCGTCAAGCAGCAACTGGTCTGCAACATATGCATATGCATTTATTTGCCGCAAATCCGAAACCTCGGCGATACCGATGGCCTTCATTACCGGCATGCCGAAGCGGGATTTTATCTCCGCGACGCGTTCGGGACTTTCCGAACCGTGCAGCTGAAGCATGTCCGGCGCCACTTTACTTAAAAGAGAGTCAAGGAATTGATCGCTCTCATTGACAATTAACGCAACTTTAATCACGCTTGAATGCACTTTGGAAGTCAAATTGGCCGCTGAATCAATGTCTATGTAACGTGGTGATTTTGGAAAAAAATTAAAGCCGATATACGCCGCGCCTGCCGATATCGCATTGTTCAGATCGGAAGTGCCGCAGAGCCCGCAAATCTTGACCCGCATATTTTCGCTCATAACCCGGAATTCAGCCTGTTTCCTCTACCAAAGCAAGTATTTCGTCTTTGCCCTCGTAGATTTTGCTTTTTAGCCGAACAACTTCTTCACGAAGATCTTTAAGCTCCTGCGCCTGTTTCGCCGCGATTGCCCGTTCCTTTGCCTCTCTAATCCACTCTAAAACATATCCGGCTATCAGTCCTGCCAAAACACCGCCAAACATCACAATAAAAAGCGGAACCTGATGGGAAATTTCGAGCCCTCTAACACCTTCAAACTCAGGTGGCAGGAGGTTTATGGTAACCGGTGTTCGGTTGGCCAATGCAAACAGCACCATTGCCAATCCAAATATTGCTATCAGGCCGCTGCGGATAATCCGCATCAGCCTTTACCGTTCATGCGGTTCCCTAAAATTTTTCCCGACTTGTAAAATGGAACGTATTTTTGGGCAACGTCCACCTTTTCACCCGTTCTGGGGTTTCTTCCAACGCGCTTGCCGCGTTTTTTGACTGAAAAAGCCCCAAACCCGCGCAACTCCACCCGATTTCCATTCGCCAGGGAATTGGCGATTTGTTCAAAGACCGACTTAACTATGCGTTCCGCATCTCTTGGGTTCAGATGCGGATTTTCATCTGCAATTTTTTTTATCAACTCGGAACGAGTCATCAATTTGCCTCCTCTGGAAAACCAAATGCCTATAATGACTCGGCCAATATAATTTGAAAAACATAAAATAAAAATAGCCACATTAAAAAAAATCAGGTGAAGACATTCGGAAGACGTTCCTTGCATTTAAATTTACCGAACCTCCTCCGTAATTGCGACTCCGTTGATCGTGTCCAATCTCGTCGTACATAGTTCCGACATCGGATCTGGCGGGTGCCGGGATGCATGGAGGCCAAAATGCGACGGAATGCCGCGGTTCTGCGAGTGCAGCCGTTGTCAGATGGCGAGCCACTTCAGCGGATCGGCGATCGGGAACGGCATGCCTGACCAAAAGGGTCCAGGCATTTCCAAGGCTATCCGACCGCGACCTGTTCCGGGATATCGATATCCCCAACCGCGCGGGCGGTCATTCGACCGTGATGGACCTTCTCCGCTAGGTGCGCCAATTGCACCTTGTCCGTTATGGAAGAAGGCCCATGCTACAGGCGTAGCGGCACCGGGCGCTTCCCGGCTTGCGTCTGTTGAGGATTTTGCGCTCGCCTCTGGGAATTTCACGATTTTGGCAGGTCGGGAACGTGAATTTTCTTTAGAGGAATGATTGATCTGAAACGCGGCGCGAGCTTGTCATAGTGATCAAGAACAAGCTCGACGAACTGTTCGCCGTCGAGCAGTCGCGGCTTGGCGCGGTTGCGCTCCAACTCGATAGACGGCTTGCTGTACGAACCAAGGTTGATGTAAAGCCCGTATTCTCCTTCGCCTAAAGTGCCAAGCAACTGGTCGACATCCGGGCGGGAGGTTTGGCTTGTGATCCGCTTGCATTGGACTTTTATGATTGGTGGCTGAAAGCCAAGGGCGTCCAAATGCGCGATCACGTCCACACCGCCATCATTAGATGATGGTGTGACGCGCGCTTTATAGCCCATGCACTCTAGAAGGTGTGCAACCAGCTCTTCGAACTCGAAGCCCGTCATGTTTTCCATGATGCGGCGGATCACGAAGTCGCTTGCCGTTTCCTCGGCCTGGCGCGACACAGCCGCAGTCTGCCCATTGATCACTTGGCCACTAGACAATTGCGATTTGCGTTCCCTGGCGTTT
>JAPOTF010000057.1 GCA_026709325.1 Roseovarius sp. | reverse complement strand
GATTGTGATTTTTCCACAGAACATCTCCCCTTTCCCCTTAATGCTTAATAGCATGGATATATTAGCTTAAACAAAATAAAAGGGCGAGCCAATAATGGCTCGCCACCTCGGAACAAACCCGACAGGGAGGAAACGGGTTTAAGTTCCTCGGATATTCTACTTTGCGCCCACAGTCGCTTTCTTGGCGGCTGCAGTCACTTCGTCAGTTGCCTTTTTAACTGCCTTGGCAGCATCTTCCTGCATGTCTTTTCCAGCTGACATCAGCAGCTCGGCGGTCTCCATTTGAACTTTTTTGGCAACCTCGGCAAAAGCGGCCATGTTTTCAGCGGCAACCTCGGCATTGGCGGAAGTGAAATCCGTGATGGCCTTTGCATAATCGGCAGGTTCGGATTTGGCTTTTGTAACTTCTGAAAGGCGGGCAATTGCCTCTTTAGTCCATTTGGTGGAAATCTCGGCAGATTTTTCCGCCGCCGCCAAGGCGACACCCGACAATTTCTCATTAAGTGCGGCCTGGTTTTTATAGGCGTTTTCCATTGCCTTTGTATCAATGGGGAATGCACCCATGATGTCTTTCATGACGGTGTTGAAGTCTTGCGCTTTTGCCATTTTGGTATCCTCTTTCACTGAAGCGGGAACATCCCGCTGTTTTGTTTCCCGATCACCATGTAATTGCTGCATCGCAGCATTGCAAGTACTTTTTTTCTGCATTGCAGAAAAAATTTAAAATTGCCGTTATTCAGATGACTGACTTCACAAGAACGTATGATCCGGGCGCCTTGCATAGTGATGGATGTGATAAATTGCCGGGTTTTCGCGCGGGAATCAAATCTCCGGAGCGTTCCTTAAGCCATGATTCCCATCGCGGCCACCACGATCCCTCCTGCCTTACCGCATTGTTGCGCCATGCCTCGGGAGTGCTCTCAATTTTGGAATTGGTGTAATATCCGTATTTCCTCTTGGCCGGCGGATTTACAATCCCGGCAATATGTCCAGATCCAGACAAAATGAATGTGCGATTGCCTGAAAAAGTCTGAACAAGCCCCTGGTAGCAATTCTTCCACGCGGCTATATGATCGGTTTCGCACGCGATTGCCATAATTGGAATTTTGACATCGCTGATGTGAAGCCTTTCCCCGCACAATTCAATGCCGTCTTTCACATAACGGTTTCCCTGGCAGAGTTCGCGGAGATACTTCATCGTCATTTTTCCCGGAAGATTGGATCCATCGCCATTCCAGTAAAGCAGGTCAAATGCGGGAGGCGTCTCTCCCATCATGTAGCTTCGAATTGCAGGGGTGTAGACCAAATCGTTGGATCGCAGAAATGACATTGTGCGGGACATGATAAATGACCTCAGAATGCCTTCTTCCGCCACTTCCGCTTCAATGCCGTCAATGAAATCGTCTTGCAGAAACGGTGTAAATTCCCCCTGATCCGAGAAATCCGTAAGAGCCGTAAAAAATGTGGCCGATTGAACGCTATCATCCCCGCGTTTGGCCAGCAGCGACAAGACGAGATGGAGCGTTGTGCCCGCTATGCAGTAACCAACCGAATTTACCTTGTCTTGTCCAGTGATTGATTTTGCAACTTTAATCGCGGTTAAAAAACCATCCTCAATGTAGTCTTCCATGCCAATGTCGGAATATGAACTGTCCGGATTGACCCAGCTCACCACAAACAGAGTGTAGCCCTTGTCGACAATCCATTTGACAAGACTGTTTTGCTCTTTCAAATCGAGAATGTAGTATTTGTTTATCCATGGCGGAAACAGAACCACAGGCACCTCGCGAACCGCATCCGTGCCCGGAGAATATTGAATTATTTCCATCATGTGATTGCGATAGATCACTTCACCGGGCGTTGTCGCTATATTCACTCCCACTTCAAACGCATCCTCATCCGCAAGCCGAACAACCAGCTCGCCATTGTTGGCCTCCAGATCTTCAACAAGGTTTTCCAGCCCGTGCACGAGACTCTCCCCTTCCGTGGCCACCGCCTTTTCGAGCGCATCGGGATTTGTGCCCAGAAAATTTGTTGGGCTCATCATGTTGATTATCTGCTCTG
This sequence comes from Roseovarius sp., assembly GCA_026709325.1. Classification (GTDB taxonomy): domain Bacteria; phylum Pseudomonadota; class Alphaproteobacteria; order Rhodobacterales; family Rhodobacteraceae; genus JAPOTF01. The sequence continues at coordinate 2,155 of JAPOTF010000057.1, read as the reverse complement.
CAAAATATCCCAGCCGCCTTCTGTCTTTTTCATCAATATTGTCGGCTTCACTGACAATCTGCTCAATATACTTTTTGTTGAGAGCATACTGCAGTTTGATCAAACGGAAATATGGGCTGGTTTTCCAGAGAGGATTAGAAAAGCGCCTGTCATCGTCGAGCGGGTCGTCTTCCCCGTCATCTGCGGCGGTAAAGCTGCCCTGAAGCATATCTTGCTGGGCGTGCATGAAATTGTGCGCCATTGCTGCCCAATAATCAAGTTGCCGCTCGTAAATTTTGCCGGGATCCTCGATCATTGTGTGAAGATGGGAGGTAAACGCCTTTGCGAAAATTTCCTGAGCAGGGCTGTTAAGCTCCGCTCGCAGTGGCCTTCGATTCAAGAGAACATCAACCAGCCTCTTGGAGATTTGCTCCATGCGTTGAATGTTTGAGGTCAATCGGTCAAAATTTCCGTCGTCAAGTTCCTCTTCAGTCATATTAATGATTCCCCTTTACCATTGCTGCCGCGCAGCATATCAATGTTTACGTAAATGTAAAAGTGCGGCGAATCACCGAAAACTGAAGGAGTTCCAGCATGAGGCAGCTTATGTCATACGATCTGATGGAATCTTTTCGAAACGCCAATCAATGGCTGGGGGCATCGGCTCTTTCAATGGCATCCTATCCGGCCCTTGGCATTATACCCAATCCCGCATTTCAATGGCTTGCATCCTGGGGCGAGGTAACGGAGCGGGCATTTCATCGCATGAACGTCAGGCCCAGCTGGGGGATATATTCAATTACCGGTGAAGACGGCCGCGATCATCTCATAAACATCAAAACCATAGTCAGCAAGCCTTTTGGAGACCTAATCCATTTCGACGTGCAAGGACGCAGAGAAATGGACCGGCGCGTTCTTCTGGTGGCCCCTATGTCTGGCCATTATTCAACTTTATTGCGTTCCACGGTCAGATCACTGCTTCCCGACTGCGATGTATATGTAACCGACTGGCACAACGCTCGTGACATACCTGTTTCCATGGGCAGTTTTGATATTGAGGACTACACGTTGTATCTTGTGGATTTCATGCGAAAACTGGGATCCGATCTGCACGTCATAGCAATATGCCAGCCCGTTCCGCTGACACTTGCGGCAACGGCCTATCTGTCCGAACAGGATCCCGATGCCCAGCCGCGGTCTCTGACATTGATTGGCGGTCCGGTGAATCCCGATGCCGCTCCAACAGAGGTTACAGATTTCGGCAGAAGAGTTACAATGGGTCAGCTTGAGAAAATAATGATCCAAAGAGTCGGCTTCAATTACAAGGGGGTTGGCCGCATGGTTTATCCCGGTCTGCTTCAGCTGGCTTCATTCATGTCAATGAATTCCGGCCGTCATTATGAGGCATTTGCGAATCAGATAATGCGGGTTGCAACCGGCGAGGCCTCAGATCATGATTCGCACAACCGCTTCTATGATGAATATTTGGCCGTGATGGACATGACCGCGGAGTTCTATCTTTCAACCGTGGAACGGGTGTTTAAAAAACTGGAAATTGCCAAAAACCAATTTGTCGTGAAAGGACATAAAGTAGATCTTGGATCCATTACAAATGTGGCCGTTAAAACAGTGGAAGGGGGCAAGGACGACATCTCCGCCCCCGGTCAATGCGTCGCAAGCCTTGAACTGCTTACAGGTCTGCCGAAATCCAAAAAGGCCAGCTATCTTGAACCTGATGCCGGACATTACGGAATATTTGCCGGTCGGTCGTGGCGAAACAAGATACGGCCCCTTGTTCTGGATTTCATCGATGCAAATTCCGAATCTCCGGCGGCCAGAAACAGAACTCGATCTAAATCCATTGCTCAAGCGAAAAGGCCAAAATTAAAAAAGGTTGTCTAGTGAGCCTCTTGCAATATTATGTGGGAATGTCATGGGAAAGCGGCTTTTCGCATGTGAGATGCAGGCAGTGGAAAGGCAAATTCAAGGGCCTGAGGCCGGTTTTCGCGATTTTTCATGCGGTTCGCTTGATTTCAGGCAATTCGGGCCCGAATTCGGTCAGATTCGCCGGATTCCGGACAGGCGTCACCGGCGCCCGGTGCCCGGGCGCCCGAAAACCGCTGGAAAGGGGAAGGTCACGGCATGTAGCGCTGCAACTGGTCGATCGCCAGGGCCA
>JAPOTF010000088.1 GCA_026709325.1 Roseovarius sp. | reverse complement strand
GTTAGGCCTGCCGCCAGCGTTCGTTCTGAGCCAGGATCAAACTCTCAAGTTGAAAAGCTGTTGCCAGCTTAGCCTTGACGTTCGAACCTCTGCACATCAATTCCGGCCATCGCGGCCGGAACCGTCATCCGCCTGCCGCCGTCAGTCCATGTGGACCAATGCCGGACAGGCCAATGAAGCTGACTATCCATAATCGGGCCGAAGCCCTAGGTAGCAGGATATGCCTTTGGTTGATCCATCGAACAGACCAAACCGCCCGCATATCTCTTCATGTTCCATCAATGTCAAAGATCGTGAGAAACAAAGCGAAACAGATGCGCTCAAAAACTTTCGCGCCCCGCCCCTTTTGTCTCTCGTCTGTTTTTCCGCCTCGTTATCCACATCGGTCGGATCCGTCTGACGTACCGCCTTAATCAAAGCGGTAGAGGGCTATTTATGAAATCGCCGGGAAGACTGCAACCCCTTTTTTGCAGAATATCCATTTTTTTTGATTCCCGCATAAGACATTGGATTTATTTTCAAAAATCATTGCATCTTGCTGAATCTGCCGTGTTTTCTCGCATAGGGATCGTCCTTGCGGCAATATTTGAACCCGATTGACGTTTTCCCGAGGGGCATTTTTCCAGTTTTTGGAATGCCCCGATTCCCTTTTCGGAGAATCAGAAACCCAAAAGTCCGCGAATTCTCCTGGCCCTCAGCGCGAGAAGGCCGGCAATTATCAGCAAAAAGACTATGGGGCGAATCTGAAAGCCTTTCACCAGCATCAGATAGTGAACTCCGGCAAGCAGAACCGCCGGATACACAAGCACGTGCAGTTTCCTCCATGCCGGCCCGAGGCGGCGAACCGAAAGATTGTTCGAGGTAACGGCAAGAGGCAGAAGTAGCGCGAAAGCCGCCATTCCCACGGTCACATATGGACGCTTCACAATGTCGGCCCAGACCCGGTCCAGTTGCTGGACGTCCAGCACGGCCCAGGTGAGCAGATGAAGAACCACCAGAAAAAAGCATGTCACGCCAATGGCCCGGCGAAACTTGATGAGATTGACCTTCGCATGGCTCCTTAGCGGCGTGATCATCAATCCCAGAATCAGCAGGTAAAGAGCCATTTCCCCCAATTCGTGCTCAAGCGTCTTTACCGGTTCGGCACCCAGCCGGTCGCTCACTCCCAGCCAGAAGAGCCAGCATGCATATGAAAGGCCAAGCGCATAAATGGGCCAGGCCGGGATCCTGCGCGCGACCGAGTTTATTTTGTCGCTGACGGCCATCAGTAGAACTTGGCGAGATCCATATCCGAATAAAGCGATGCAACCTCTTCCTCGTAGCCGTTGAACATCAGCGTTTCCTTGCGCTTGGCGAAAAGACCGGATCCAATGACCCGTTCGGTGGCCTGACTCCATCTGGGGTGACTCACCTCGGGGTTCACATTGCTGTAAAACCCATACTCGCGAGCGCTTGCCTTGTTCCAGCTGGTGGGTGGCTGGTCGGCGGTCAGGGTTATTCGAACAATTGATTTAATCGACTTGAAACCGTATTTCCATGGAACCACAAGTCTCAATGGCGCTCCGTTCTGGTTCGGTATGTCCCGTCCGTAAATTCCCGTTGCCATGATTGTCAGAGGATGCATGGCCTCATCCAGCCTCAGTCCCTCGACATAGGGCCAGTCCAGCACGGGATAGCGAAGTCCGGGCATCTCGTCCGGGCGGTTGACTGTTTCAAACGCCACATATTTAGCATCGCCCTTTACACCGGCAAGTTCCAGAAGATCCGCAAGCTCAAACCCGTTCCACGGCACGACCATTGACCAGGCCTCGACGCAGCGAAAGCGGTAAATCCTCTCCTCAACCGACATTTTCTCCATGATTTCCCCGAATTCGTAATCGCCGGGCCGCTCAACCAGCCCGTCAATCTTTACGCTCCAGGGCTTGATTGTAAGCATGTGAGCGTATTTTGCGGGATCCTTCTTGTCCGTTCCGAATTCATAGTAGTTGTTGTAGCTTGTAATGTCATCCCACTCGTTGGGAGCCAGTTCCATGGCCCTGGCGCCGGTGCCAATTCCCGCGAGCATTGCGCCGGCGGCGACGCCACCTATAAGCTGTCGCCTGTCAAGGTAGGCGGATTCGTCCGTTACATCGCAATCTTTTAAATTTTTTTTCCAGCGATAGGCCATGCAGCCCTCCATGTCTGTGTCTGATTTGCGTCATTCCAGACAATATGCGGCAAGCGCGCCCGATTTGGCAACTGTTATCACGACATTGTGGTTTGATTGTAACTCGGCCAACTTGGCCAGATGTTTTCAAGCGAAACGGTTTTGCCGTCAGGCTGAACAATCCGCACATGACTCCGATTCATGTCCCGAGGCTCCGAAACACCCACCGAATGCGCAATGGTCTCGATTTCGCCTACAATGGCATTGGCGTAGTTTGCCACTTTCCTGTATTTATCCTCAACGACCAGTCCGGTCTGAAGTCGCTTGTTATGTGTCGTAATGCCGGTTGGACAGGTGTTTCGATTGCACTTCAATGCCTGAATGCAGCCAAGACTGAACATGAATCCACGTGCCGAGGTAACAAAATCCGCACCCGCGCAAAGCGCCCATGCAATGTCGCCGGGATTGACAAGCTTGCCGCTTGCTATGATTCTCACCCTCTCCTTGAGATCGAACCTGTCACGCAGGTCAACCATGCGAGGCAGCGCCTCTCGCAAAGTCATTCCCACAAGATCCATAAGCGGCATTGGCGCCGCTCCGGTTCCTCCATCGCCACCATCGACCGTGATAAAATCCGGTGCGCAGTCCTGTCCTCGCTCGTTGATCAGTTCAAAAAGCGCCACCCATGCATCATAGGTGCCGACAACCGTCTTAAATCCAACCGGCTTGCCGGTGATCTCGCGAATATGGCCTATAAAATCAAGCAGTTCCGGGAATCCCTTTACCTCGCGATGCCTGTTGGGCGAAATGCTGTCCTTGCCCTCCGGGATTCCCCGAATTGAGGCGATTTCCGCATTCACCTTGTCTCCGGGAAGAATGCCGCCCTTGCCGGGTTTCGCCCCCTGCGCAAGTTTCAATTCAAACATTCTCACATTTTCAATTTCAGCCACCTCGCGCAGCTTCGCATCGGAAAGATTGCCCTCCTCGTCGCGTACGCCGTATTTTGCCGTTCCGATCTGGAAGACGATGTCGCAACCGCCCGTCAGATGGTAGGGCGCAAGGCCACCTTCACCCGTGTTCATCCATATTCCCGCATGGCCGGCACCGCGACTCAATGCCTCCACGGCCGGACGGGACAAGGCGCCGTAGCTCATTCCGGAGATGTTGAATATCGACCTGGCCATGAAGGGCTTGGCGGCCGTCGGACCAATCAGCATCGGCTGCGTTTGCGTTCGCTGCTCCTTCAGCAGGGGAAAAACCGCGGGAACAAATACCGGTGTGCCCGGAATGGTGAGGTTTCTTGTCGAGCCAAAGGCAATTGTGTTTCCCTGGCCGCTGGCGGAATGTCCAATCCATTCGCGCTGAGCCCTGTTGAACGGCATCTCCTCTCTGTCCATGGCGAAGAAATACTGTCTGAAAAACTCGCCCAACGTGGAGAAAAGCTTGCGGAACCGTCCTATTACCGGATAGTTCCGTCGTATCGTGTCGGCAGTCTGCGTTTTGTCCACAACAAATAGAACAAGTGCCGCAAATGCCGCCACGCCCAGCACGAAAATGAATGTGAGCGCCATTAACTCCAGCGTGCTCATCGCATAACCCATAATGATACCCTCCCGAAAACAGGGGACCGCATTTGCGTCCCCGTTAAAATGCCGCATTCAATATAACGCACAATATAGGATATTACTTCAAGGCGTTAAATCGCATTCACGGAGCGCATTTTCAATGCACCCCGTGGAATTTCGCGAAAAAAAATCAGTGAATGACCGCACCCTCGGGCGGCATCCGCACGGTGGACCCGACTCTGTCGCCCATTCTCAAACCGTCCGGGTCCGCATGTACATTGACCTTCGAGCCATCTTGAATGTCGCCTGACAGCAACGCCTCGGCAAGGGGATTCTGGAGCGCCTTCTGAATCACCCGCTTAAGGGGACGCGCGCCATAAACCGGATCGTATCCCTCGTCGGCAAGCCATTTTCGGGCTGATTCATCAAGATTCAAAGTGATTTTTCTGCCTGCCAGCCTTCCATGCAGCTTCTCAAGCTGCACATCGACAATGCCATCCATCTGGTTTCTGGTCAGGCGATCAAATATCACCATCTCATCCAGCCGGTTCAGGAACTCGGGACGGAAGTGAGAGCGAACCGCATTCATCACGTGCTGTCGCGCTTCCCCGATATCCGCATTGTCCGACAATCTGCTTAAAGCCTCGCTTCCCAGATTTGATGTCAGAACAATCAGCGTCTGCTTGAAATCAACCGTTCGTCCGTGACTGTCAGTCAATATGCCGTCATCCAGCACCTGAAGAAGAACGTTAAACACCTCCGGATGCGCCTTCTCGACTTCATCAAAGAGAACAACCTGATATGGACGACGGCGAACGGCTTCCGTCAGAACGCCGCCTTCATCATAACCCACATATCCCGGGGGCGCCCCGATCAGCCTTGCAACCGAGTGCTTCTCCATGTACTCGCTCATGTCAATCCTGACCATCGCGGTGTCATCATCAAACAGCAAGGCCGCCAGAGCCTTGGTAAGTTCGGTTTTTCCCACACCGGTAGGGCCCAGAAACAAAAACGATCCCAGAGGACGGTTTTCGTCGTTAAGTCCCGCGCGAGCGCGCCGGACCGCATTCGACACCGCGCTGACCGCCGCATCCTGGCCAATAACTCTCCTGTGAAGGCTTTCCTCCATGGACAGCAGCCTTTCTCTTTCGCCCTCAAGCATTCTGCCCGCGGGAATGCCGGTCCAGCGCTCGACCACCTCGGCGATTTGCGCGGGCCGCACCGCTTCCGCCACCATCATGCTTTCATCATCGGCCGCTTCAGATTGGGAAATTTCCTTTTCAAGTTTTGGAATAACCCCGTTGCTCAGTTCGCCGGCCCTGGCAAGATCGCCCTCGCGGGTAACCCTGACAAGTTCAATGCGCGCCTGGTCGAGACGCTCCTTGATGTCCCGCACCCGGGAAAGCCCGTCACGCTCGGTCTGCCACTTTGCGGTCATCTGCGAAGACTGCTCCTGCAGTTCCGCAAGTTCCTTCTCGAGCTTCGCAAGCCGGTCTTTGGAGGCGGTGTCATCTTCCTTTTTCAAGGCTTCCGCCGTGATCTGCTTTTGCAGGATATCCCTGTCGAGAGCGTCCAGTTCCTCGGGCTTTGAATCCACTTCCATCCGCAGTCGGCTGGCGGCTTCATCCATCAAATCGATTGCCTTGTCGGGAAGAAACCTGTCGGTTATGTATCTCTGGCTCATTTGCGCGGCGGCCACCAGCGCGCTGTCCGTTATGCGCACGCCGTGGTGCAATTCGTATTTCTCCTTTATGCCCCGCAAAATGGAAATCGCATCCTCAACGGATGGCTCCATTACAACCAGTGGCTGGAATCTGCGGGCCAGTGCCGCATCCTTCTCCACGTGCTTTCGATATTCATCAAGTGTGGTTGCGCCAATGCAATGCAACTCGCCCCTTGCCAGGGCGGGCTTTACGAGATTGGCCGCATCCATGGCGCCATCAGATTTGCCCGCGCCCACCAGAGTGTGCATTTCATCGATGAAGAGAATGATTTCTCCGGCAGCCTCGGTAACCTCCGCAAGTACCGCCTTAAGCCTCTCCTCAAACTCCCCACGATATTTTGCCCCGGCGATAAGCGCGCCCATGTCCAGAGACAGAAGCCGCTTTTTCCGCAAGCTCTCCGGCACATCTCCATTAACTATCCGCAATGCGAGACCTTCCGCTATCGCGGTTTTGCCAACGCCCGGCTCTCCTATCAGTACAGGGTTGTTTTTCGTTCTGCGCGAGAGCACCTGCATCGCGCGGCGTATCTCGTCATCCCGGCCAATGATGGGATCGATTTTGCCATGTTTCGCGTCCCTTGTCAGATCGTGCGCATATTTTTCAAGCGCCTCGTAGGAGCCTTCGGCACTTTCGCTATCGGCTTTTCGCCCTTTCCGAACATCATTGATTGCCTCGTTGATCTTTTGCGCGGTTGCCGCGCCCTGCTCAAGGGCCTGACGCGCAGGGCCTTTAACCATGGCGAGAGCAGTCAGTATCCTTTCCGCCGCCACATAGCTGTCCCCGGCCTTGTCGGCCAGTTTTTCCGCCTCGCGAAGAACCCCGGCAGTGGCGTTGTCAAAATATATTTGACCGGAATCGCCTTCCACTTTGGGAATCTTGCCAAGACTCGGCGCAAGCGCCTGGAGCACCCGTTCCGGTGATCCTCCAGCTCTTCTTACAAGATTGGCTGCCAGACCTTCAGGATCTTCCATGAGAGCCTGCAAAACGTGCTCTGGAGCAACCGCCTGATGACTTTCCCGAACTGCAATCGCATGTGCCGCCTGGACAATGCCACGTGATCGCTCAGTGAACTTTGCCAAGTCCATTTCTTTCTCCTTTTCAAGCATAAACCCTGTTGAGCACCCTCTCGGAGGCATGCGTCATATGGGCACCTCTGGTATTGAAATGGGGATCGCCCGAGCGAATTTCAAGTGTCGTGCAGGCTTTGCACGTTATTCCCTTCCGTCTTCAGACGGAGATTTCATCCAATATCTCTCGCGCCGCCGCGATGGGATTCTCCGCCGCGCAAATCGGACGGCCAACCACGATATGATCGGCACCCGCTTCCATTGCCATGGCCGGAGTCGCGACGCGCTTCTGGTCATTCGCCGTGGCGCCAGCCGGGCGGACGCCGGGGGTTGCGATGATCTTCCCCTCCGCCTCGGGCAAATTCCTTATTGGCCGCGCCTCCATTGGCGACGCGATAACGCCGTCGGCTCCGGCGTCAAACGCGATCGCGGCGCGCTCGACCGCAAGCTCCCGCAAATCGCCCGGCTTGATCAGCCCCTGGTCAAGGTCACTCCTGTCAAGCGATGTAAGAAAGGTGACGCCGAGTATTTTCAGCGATTTTCCGGCGGAGCCCTCCTTTGCGGCTTTCACCACATGCGGATCTCCGTGAACCGTCAGATAGTCAAATGCGTCATATTGGGCCAGACCTCTCACCGCGGCCTCGATGGTTGCGCCTATGTCGAAAAGCTTCATATCCAGAAAAACGCGCTTTCCATGTTCCAGCTTCAGTTCCATGGCCAGCGCCATGCCGCCTCCGCCAAGAAGGCCCAAGCCGATCTTGTAAAACGAGACCGCGTCGCCAAGCCGTTTTGCAATGCTCTGCCCTTCAAGAACATTTCTCACATCAAGCGCGACTATCAAACGGTCATCTGGCATGTACATCTCCCTTCGGCGGCATTGCTCCGGACTATTCATTTTGAACTATATTCAACATCGATTTTTGGCCGCGGGCGCATCATTTTCGCGGGCGGCCATATGCCCAATGGCAACTTCCCGCAGACGCTTTTTCCGATAAGATTTGCATGGCCCGCCTGCGGTCAATTTCCAACTACCCGCATTTGAAAAATCACGCCCTCACATATCCCATCCATCTTCAACGCGTCAACCGTACAGTTTGACGGGTGGCCGGGCACATGTGGCGCGTTTTGCCTGAAAGTGAGCGGGAAATCTCGAGAATTGTTCAAAGACCCGGCATGCACAATGACTTTGCCCCTGTTAAATCCAGCGAGAGGCGGGTAGAATTTCGAGCATGTCCATTGCGTGGAGATCATTCGGGTCAATTCATGCCAGCCCTTTGCCGAGACTGCTTTGCCATATTCAATAAAGGTCCGCGCTGCACTTCATGCCTCAGCCCGAGAATTGCCGAACATGAAGAGTTGCTCGAGCTTTCGATCGCCCATATGGATTGCGACGCGTTTTATGCCAGCATCGAAAAGAGAGACAATCCCGACATCGCCCAAAGACCTCTGATCATAGGCGGCGGCCGAAGGGGCGTGGTTTCAACCGCGTGCTACATCGCGCGCGTTCACGGCGTGCGCTCCGCCATGCCGATGTTCAAGGCGCTGAAGCTGTGCCCCGACGCAGAGGTGCTCAAACCCAGGATGGAAGTCTATTCCAGCGTGTCCCGCGAGATACGCTCAATGATGGAGGAACTGACTCCCGACGTGGAACCGCTGTCTCTTGACGAGGCATTCATGGATTTGTCCGGAACGCGGCGTCTGCACGGGGCCCCGCCTGCGGTAATGCTCGCCAAACTGGCAAAAAGAATTCGGGACGAGCTTGGCATCACCGGCTCGATAGGTCTCAGCCACAACAAGTTCCTCGCCAAAGTGGCATCGGACATGGATAAGCCCCATGGATTTCACGTGATTGGAAAAGCTGAAACGGAAGATTTTCTTTGCGACAAGCCCGTCAGTCTTATCTGGGGAATCGGCAAGGCAACCGCTTCCTCTCTGGAATCATCGGGAATACGAACATTCAAGGATCTTCGGCGCTGGAACCGTGCCGATTTGCACAAGAGGTTCGGCTCCACCGGCGAGAGACTCTGGTATCTTGCCAGAGGGCGGGACAAAAGAAGCGTTTCCGCAAATGCGCCCGTAAAGTCAATCTCCAACGAAACCACGTTTGACGAGGATACCGACAATGCCGACATCCTGGACGGACATATATGGCGTCTATCGGAAAAGGTGTCCGCCCGGGCCAAGGCAAAGGGTGTCGCGGGCCGTGTCGTCACGCTAAAGCTCAAACACAGCGATCACCGCATTTTAACCCGCAGAATTTCTCTCGAGGAGCCGACCCAGCTCGCGGACGAAATATACCGCACCGCCCGAAAGCTGATGGACCATGCGGGATACGGAAAATCATGCCGGCTTGCGGGCGTCGGCATTTCCGAGCTGGTTCCCGAAAGCGGAACTGGCGGTCATGGGGATTTGCTCGACCCCCGCGCGCGGCTAAGAACCGAAGCGGAGCGCGCCACCGACAGCATTCGCCAAAAATTCGGAAAGGGCGCAATTAAAAAGGGTCGCGCTCTGCGCTGAACCGCTTGACTATTCCGCCGCGACGGGAATCCGGCCGGAATGCCCCATGGCGGCGATTTCGGCGGTCACGCCTTTAATCAAGGCGCGAAAGGCGTGGAAACTTGCATTTTTCCGAAACCGGCGCTCATCCATGTACAGCGACCGGTCAATCTCAATTTGAACCGCATGCCGACCGCAGGCTGGACGTCCATATCTCTGCGCTATATATGCGCCGGCAAACGGCTTGTTCCTGACGACCTTGAATCCAGCATCGGCAAAGGCCGCCTCGACGCCGTCAACAATCATCTCATGCGCGGACGCGCCATACCGGTCGCCAAGAACGATTTCCGGGCGGATCCCGCCATTGCCCGAGACAACGCCGTCCATTGCCTCGCGCGGCATCGAGTGGCAATCGATCAATATGGATTCCCCAAAGGCCCAATGAGCCCGGTTCAGAAGAAATTCCAGCTTTTGATGATAGGGAATCCAGCATTTTTCAAGCCTCGTTACGGCTTCGCTCAATGGCAGTCTTCCCGAATAGATTGACTGTCCGTTCGCCACGACCCTTGGTATGACTCCAAGACCCGATGAGATTCTTGAATTCCAAACCGGATCGGGCGCGCCTTCAATCAGCGCGGGATCAAGTTCGTTCGGCGCCCTGTTGAAATCCACATAGGCGCGCGGCGTTCTGGCGATCAGCACGGGCGAGCCAAATTCCGGGGCGCAGCTGAAAAGCTCGTCGACATACGCGTCTTCGGAACTGCGGACGGTTTTTTTGTCAAGCCTCGTCCTTGCCATGAGCGATTCGGGATATTCGCGCCCGCTGTGAGGCGAGGCGAAAACCACGGAACTTGAGCAGTTCACGGGTTCAGCAAGGTCATATGCCGCCGTTGAACAGTCATTTCCGCCAAATGCCGATTTATAATGAAAATCCGATTCCATTACCGCTTGATTCCCTCTTCGACTCGATTTATAGACGCATCTCACCGGTGCCGACACCTGCTTTCGAACAATTGCGGGATTTCAGTTTGCGCCCGGCACTAAGGGCGATTAGCTCAGCGGTAGAGCACTTCGTTGACATCGAAGGGGTCACAAGTTCGATCCTTGTATCGCCCACCACATTCCATGCCCGCCCGATGTGCGAGGCAACCGCGAGAATGGCGCAACCATGCGTCGAACAGAGGAGATCGGCCAATGAAGGTCAAGAATTCGCTGCGTTCGCTTAAAAACCGGCATAGAGAGTGCCGCGTTGTGCGTCGAAAAGGCCGTGTATATGTAATCAACAAGGTTCAGCGCCGTTTCAAGGCGCGCCAGGGCTGATTGCCCTGGGACGCTGGTAACGCTGCCGGGGCCCCGCGCGATGCGGGGTCATTTTTTGATCTTGACGATTCCGCTCGCAAGTTTCGTCATTGCCGCTAAAGTCCATGGCTTCCGTCATATCCACTGACAGGCGGGCTACGCCATGTTCCCGACAATCCATGTTTTGTTTCATATATCTCAACCTTGAGGGGATAACAGGCGGCAACATCGCTTGAATGCTCCGAGGAGCAGTCCCCGCCGGGACAGGCGCTCAATGCTCCAAGAAGATCTATCTCGGCAATAAACTCAATGTAATCACCTGGACGAACCGGACTCGCCTTCATGAAATACTGTCCGGTGTCTCTTGTGAATCCCGTGCACATGAAGACATTCAGAACATCGTGCACGTGCGTTTCAGCTTCCTTCAGTTCAATGTCGAGTTCTCGAGCCAGCGCTCGCGTAAGGTTGGAATGACAGCAATGGTGATATTGAGTGCCGCGAAGCAGATTGCCCGTATAAGGGTCGCACCTTGTTCCTATCACATCGTGAACCGAGCCGCCGTATTCATCAAATCCATACCAGTCAAGCGTGTCTTTGATGATCGTTGCCATCGGTCTTAGATAGGGAAAACTGGACCACATCCGGTGGCCGGTTGTCAGATGCGTGCCGTGAAGCGCGCGCGTTTTCCCGGTATAGAATCGCTCGGCCAGATCATTGGCGTTCCAAAGATTCAGATCTCCGACCTGCGGACCCTCGACCGACGCAATGCGAAAAATGCCGCCAGCCGGAACCCTGAAGGTTATTGCGTCTCTCGGAGGCGCCAGCATTTCGAATTTCCTGACTGCGGTCTCCCGCAAAGCCCGGTATAAATCCATGTCTGGCCTGGGAAGGGTGATGTTCGGATAGCAAATCACCGGCTTTGCGGCCCGTCGCGTTTTGGCGTCTGAAGGAGCTACCATGCCGCTTGCCAGATTTCCCGCAATGCTGAACGGAAATGATCTGCCGCCATTAATGACATCATTTTCCGGTTGAACCTAAACAACGCGTTCAAGCATCATTTTCTTGATTTCCGCGATGGCCTTGGCGGGGTTAAGTCCCTTCGGGCAGGTTTTGGTGCAGTTCATTATCGTATGGCACCTGTACAGCTTGAACGGATCCTCAAGATCATCCAGACGCTCTCCGGTCGCCTCGTCCCGGGAATCGATTATCCATCGATATGCGTGCAGCAGCGCGGCCGGCCCGAGATACTTGTCGCCATTCCACCAGTAGCTCGGGCAGGATGTCGAACAGCTTGCGCACATTACGCATTCGTAGAGGCCGTCAAGCTTTGAGCGATCCTCAATCGATTGTCTCCACTCTTTCGCGGGCTCGTTCGTTTTGGTCTCAAGCCACGGCATGATGCTCGCATGCTGCGCGTAGAAATGTGTCAGATCGGGAATCAAATCCTTTACGACAGGCATGTGCGGCAACGGATAAATCTTTACGTCGCCCCTGATTTCGTCCAGGCCGTGAATGCACGCGAGCGTGTTTATCCCGTCTATGTTCATGGCGCAGGAACCGCAAATGCCCTCGCGGCAGGACCGGCGAAATGTCAGCGTGGGATCAATCTCGTTCTTGATTTTGATCAGCGCGTCAAGAACCATTGGACCGCATTTTTTCATGTCGATGTGATACGTGTCGACTTGGGGATTGTTCCCGTCATCCGGATTCCAGCGGTATATTCGGAATTTTCGCGGATTTTCCGCTCCCTTGGGCATTGGCCATTCCCTGCCTCTCCTGACACGCGAATTTTTGGGAAGCGCAAGTTCAACCATTGTTATCTCCTAATTCGGCCTTCCGATCAGAAAGGCGATGTTCCTGCAACACCAGCGCCGCATGGCGGCAAATCAGAATGTACGCTCTTTCGGCGCTATCCTCTTTTTGCTTATTCCACCTTCATCCTCGCCCGTCAAAGGCTCCTCAATCACCGGACGATAACTCAATGTCACGTCACCGGCCTCCACCATGGCGATTGTGTGAACTCTCCAGTTTTCATCGTCCCGCGCGGTAAAGTCCTCGTGGGCGTGCGCGCCGCGGCTTTCCGTTCGCGCCTCCGCTCCGGTTATGGTGGCCAGAGCGTTCGGCATAAGGTTGGCGAGTTCAAGCGTCTCCATGAGATCGCTGTTCCAGATCATGGATCTGTCGGTTACTTTGAGATCATCCATCTTGGCTGCAATGGCCTTCATTTTCCCAACGCCATCGGACAGTGTTTTCGACGTGCGGAACACCGCCGCGTCCTCCTGCATTGTCCGCTGCATTTCAAGACGCAAATCAGCGGTGGGCATGGAGCCATCGGCATGGCGAAGCCCGTCGAGGCGATCAAGCGAAAAGTCGATTTGAGACTTGCCGGCAATCGGCACGGCCCCGTCGGCGTCAACCACCTTTCCAGCGCGAATCGCGGCCGCCCTGCCGAAAACCACAAGATCAATGAGCGAGTTTGATCCAAGCCGGTTGGCCCCGTGAACGCTTGCGCACCCGGCCTCTCCAACCGCCATAAGGCCCGGAACCACGGCATTTGGATCCTCCCTGGTCGGATTCAGCACTTCGCCCCAGTAGTTGGTGGGAATGCCGCCCATGTTGTAGTGCACCGTGGGAAGTACCGGTATCGGGTCTCGTGTCACGTCAACACCGGCAAAAATCCTGGCGCTTTCCGAAATGCCCGGCAGCCGCAGTTGCAATGCCTCGGAAGGCAGATGGGACAGGTTGAGATGGATGTGGTCTCCATGCTCGCCCACGCCGCGCCCCTCTCTGATCTCCATGGTCATGGACCGGCTTACATAGTCGCGCGGCGCAAGATCCTTGTACTGGGGAGCATATCTCTCCATGAAGCGCTCGCCTTCGGAATTGGTGAGATATCCCCCCTCGCCGCGCGCGCCCTCGGTTATCAGGCAGCCGGACCCGTAAATTCCCGTTGGATGAAACTGCACAAATTCCATGTCCTGAAGAGGCAGTCCCGCGCGGGCGACCATTCCGCCGCCATCGCCGGTGCAGGTGTGCGCGCTTGTCGCGGAGAAATAGGCGCGTCCATATCCACCGGTCGCGAGAACAACCATTTTCGCGTTGAAAACGTGAATTGCGCCGTCATCGAGCTTCCAGCAGACAACCCCCGTACACGCCCCGTCCTCGCTCATCAGCAGATCGACCGCAAAATATTCGATATAAAATTCGGCGCTGTTCTTGAGCGACTGGCCGTACAGCGTGTGCAGAATGGCATGACCCGTCCGGTCGGCGGCGGCGCAGGTTCTCTGCACCGGAGGCCCTTCTCCAAATTCGGTTGTGTGCCCGCCAAAAGGCCGCTGATATATCCTGCCCTCCTCGGTACGCGAAAACGGCACGCCGTAGTGCTCAAGTTCATACACGGCCTTGGGCGCCTCTCTTGCCAGATATTCCATTGCATCCGTGTCGCCCAGCCAGTCGGATCCCTTGACCGTGTCGAACATGTGCCACTGCCAGTTGTCCGGGCCCATGTTGCCCAGGCTTGCGGCAATCCCGCCCTGCGCCGCAACGGTATGCGATCTTGTTGGAAAAACCTTGGTCACGCAGGCGGTTCTCAATCCCTGCTCCGCCATTCCAAGCGTGGCTCTCAGACCCGCCCCTCCGGCACCGACAACAACGACGTCGTACTCGTGATTTTCGAACTGGTATGCGGCCATTCTCTTCAACTCCGGTTTTAAAGGGCGATCCTGGCAATGGCGAAAAGGCCTGTCGCCATGGCTCCGTATGAAAGGCATATGACCAGCATGATCAGCAGTTTCTGTGCCGTGCCGTGCACATAGTCTTCAACAAGCACCTGGCAGCCATCGGAAAAATGCCTGAAGCCCACAATTATCGTCAGCGCGGCGACAATCGCCGGAAACGGGCGCGAGTAGAATTCAACGACTTCGGCGTGGGACTTTCCCAAAACGCACCCGAAACAGAATACAAAGAGCGGAACCAGAATCGCCAGGGCCACGGCCTGAACCTTCATGGCCCAGAAATGATGCACTCCCGAACGACCCGAACCCATGCCCGAGGCGCGCTTGCGATCGGTAAGATAACGCATTTCCATTCTCCCTCAAACAACCGCAACCGTTAGGCCGGTCAATACAAACGAACCGATGACGACCGCCCATCCAAGTCTTTCCGCGGTTCTGATTTCAAGCATCATGGCATTGTCCCAGATCAGATGCCGAATGCCCGCGAGAAAATGGTACCACAGCGCCCACAAGGAGCAGAGCATGACAATGTCCCCGGGCACGCTTCGGATGGCGGCATCCGCAAATGCAAAATATTCCGGTCCAACCGCCGCGGCCAGAAGCCACCACACGACAAGAAGCGCTCCCGCAATCAGCGCGTTTCCCGTAATCCTGGTCAGGATGGAGCTGATCGAGGTCAATTGGGGCCTGTAGATTGTCAGGTGAGGCGATAACGGGCGATTGCCGCGATTCACGTCCGCCATGGAACACATCCCTCCTAATTTCGATGCCCTGGCAACATGCACCAGATTAACACGCTTCCATAATCCAATAATTTTAACCGGGAGGCAACATGCTAATTTCATGGCCGGGGCAATCGCTTCCGTAACGGGGCCCCGAAGTCAAGAGCGGAATCCGACGGAAGCGTGGACCTGGCAACGGGAGACGCGGCGGTCGGGCCGGGAAAGGCGCTTCCGTTCGCGGTCGGCCCGGTGGTGTTCTGAAACCGGCCGCACGCATGGCGCCCGGTTCAATTCGGCCCCCGGGCGTCCATCTTGCAGGCGCGCTCGAACACGGCGGTTCGGCGGCAAGTGGCCGTAGACATCTTCGGGGATCGCGTCCCGGTCGGAGGACGTTCGCCGACGGGCCGCCTCTCAAGAGGCGGGACCCGTTTCCCTCCCGGTTCCCCGCAACAGCGGGTTGCGTATCCAATGCGGCCATGCCCGAGCCGGGCCAGGCGCGGCATCGCCGCCGGAAGCCGGCGGGCGGCGCCCGCCTTCCCGGGACGAAACCGACTTGCGGCGCGCGATCCCCTCCGCGTCCCGACGGTCCGTCTTCACCGGCGCCGCCCTCACTGGTGCCTTCACGCGACGCGGCTCCACGGGCGCCGTCTCGAAGCCGGCCTCTCCCGACCCCTTGCGGAGCCGCCGCGACACTGCCGGGGATAGCCTGTGTCTGCCAAGACTGCCTTTGATCTTCCGGTGTCATCCAGAACAGATGCCGGTTCATGTCCATCATATCGCGCGGCATCTGCGCAGTATAAAGAGCGGTGCGAAATTTGACTACAGCAGCTCCGCCAATTTGGCGGTGCGGGCCGCTTAAAAGTCGTCCAGTTTTCGCCTGAACTTTTTGAGCGGGGAGGGCTGGAGGATTTACAGATCAAACCCAACAAAGGTAAAAACCGCGACATGGGATTTTAGGTTCGATCCGAGCGATTTTTACATCGTCCTCGAACAATTGAACGCGCAGCATTTCAAATGCGATCACTGGAGATGTGTTCCTGGGGCCTTGTCAGGTTGATTTGTCTACTAGCAGGAACGGATCTGCACTCTGAATTACCGCGGTTCTTCGACCCCGCGGAGCCTTTCCCGACCTCACCATGACGGGCGGGAAAATGTTGCCTTCGACGCTCACCGCTGTCTCGGCGCTTCGATTTCGCAACATCGTGGCTCAATGGCCCAACCCGCGCCTGCCGCTTCCCAACGCTTCACCCGATGCCTTGGGACAACCTGCGCACGGGTTGCGGATAAAGTGGCTGGTTGCGGCCTCTTTTTCCGCCGGGACTTTCACCCGGCGACATTTTATCAGTTAACCTGGCGCCCGCGGAACAATTGCAATTCGCATTCAAACAATGCCGAACATCAAATTTCAGTCAGTCCTCGACCGGTCAATTCCATGCGTAATCTCCGGGTCTCAAGCTTGAAAGCTGCTTTGTGACCTCGCGCATGAGTTTGCGGCGCATTCGGTCGGGATATTCCGCGTAGGAATTTGCGGCAATGACAAAGGATCCCTCTCCGAGGATGACGTTCTCATGGAAATACTCCTTCAGCATCGGCTCCGCCCCCTCGATGACCAAGGCGTTTACAACAATGCCAGCCGGCAGCATTTCGTCTCGGACCTGAAGAGGGCTAACCCCCACATTTGAAGAGCCGTCCCCCGATATGTCTATGACCTTTCGCCTGCAATCCTCCACCTGCGAAAACCGATCCGCCGAGAACAGCAGAGCCTCGCCAATTGCGGTCATGAACCGGTTCCAGAGACGCGGCGCCCGCTCCACCTCCGCCGCAAAGTCTTCCAGCGCCTCGAATCCGGTAATCCGCGTCCATGGCACGGCAACGCCCTGCCGGGTCGAGCCGCTCCACTGAATCACGGTCACCGCCGCCTCCCCCACCACAAGCGCCTCGCTTACGGTCCCGTCGCGCAACCCGTCGGCAAGACCCTGCATCTGCGTTCGATATTCATGTCCGTCCACGGAGCCGGAGACATCCACGGCCAGAACCAGGGCCACCTCGCAGGCTTGCGCGGGCATGCAGAATTGCGAGAGCCAGATCACCGCAAGCAGAATTCCGCATGGAAGCGGCAATCCGGATTTTCCCGGCAGCGGTGTCATGGCAATCCTCATATCGGCATCAGCGCCCAGTAGTCGATATCCAGCAGGATATCGGGCAGATACCTTCCGTTATCGTCCTTCAGAACGAATTGAGGACCGCCTTTGGCCGCCACCAGCCTCAACCGGATTGCTCCAACTCCGGGCGCGCCTGTCTCCGCCTTGTCGATCACTTCGGACCAGGAGCAGATCGTGTCGCCCGCAAAACAGGGGTTCGCATGCGCGCCGCCATTCAATCCCGCGATCATCTGGGCATTTGCAAGCCCGTTGAAGCTCAGGGCCCTGGCCATGGAAATTACATGCCCTCCGTAGATCAGCCGCTTTCCGTCCTCGCGACGCGTGCCGTCAAAATGAACCCTGGCCGTATTCTGCCACAGTCTTGTCGCCATCATGTGTTCGGCTTCCTCGACGGTGACGCGATCCACATGATCAATGGTTTCACCAATCTCGTAGTCCCCCCAGCGGTGGGGCTCGCCCGCGCGACCGAAATCGTATTGGCTGAAATCCAGTCCTTCCGGCACGACAATGTCGTCGGCATCAAGTGCGGGTTTCAGTTCGGGAAGTACCGGTGGCGGAGCGGGAGCTTCCATGTCGCGCTTCCGAACCATTACCCATCGGCAGTATTTGATCACCTTTTCGGCATGCTGGTTGAATCCCGTTGTTGTTACCCATACAACGCCGGATTTTCCATTTGAATTCTGTTTAAGGCCGATTACCTCCGAAACGGCCTCAAGCGTATCCCCCTCGTAAACGGGGCGCATCCATCTGCCTTCCGCATATCCGAGATTTGCGAGCGCGTTAAGCGAAACATCAGGGACCGTTTTGCCGAAAACCAGATGAAACGCGGCAATGTCGTCAATCGGACTTTTTGGCAGCCCGCAACTGCGCGCAAACTCGTCAGATGAATAAATCGCGTGTCTGGAAGGATACAGCGCGTGATACAGCGCCCGCTCTCCTCCGGAAACCGTTCTCGGAACCGAATGGCGAATTGTTTCGCCAATCGCGTAGTCCTCAAAAAATCGCCCTGTAAACGTTTTTGGCATTATTCATACCTCAATAAACCTGAAGGTGGAGCCATTTGCCGAACGCGCGTCCCTTTTCGCATTCATTGCCCAAAATTCCACATGCTGGCATTAACGATGTTTTCCCGCGGCGCGCAATGGTCTCCCTCCGGCGCCGGTTGAAAATCCGGTTTCCGGAAAGGCGCAACCGGTATATTCCGAAACCCTCGCCCATTTACGCCCGTGTCACCTCCATCTCGGAAATTGCCTCCGCCCTGGAAATCAGGCGCCGGGCGGCGGCCACATGCAGGTTTTCCACTATTTTTCCGTCAACAACCGCGATGCCCTGTCCGGATTCCAGACTTTTTTCGAAGGCTTCAATCTGCCGGCCGGCCAGTTCAATTTCCGCCTTCGAGGGACCAAAGGCCGCATTGGCGACACCAATCTGGTCGGGATGTATCAGCGTCTTGCCGTCAAAACCGAGATCGCGCCCCTGCTCGCATTCCATTTTGAGACCCTCCGCGTCCCGGAACTGGTTGTATACGCCGTCAATTGCCACAACCTCCCTTGATGCCCGGGCGGCCATTACAATCTTCTGCAACGCATACAGCAGCTGCATCCTGTCGGGCCGGGAACGGCATCCCAGATCCTTTATGAGATCGTTCGTTCCGGCAACAAGCCCCGACACGCTGGAGTGCGCGGCAATCTCGGCCGCATTGAAGACGCTTGCAGGCGTTTCCATCATTACCAGGATCCTTGCGTCCGAACCCAGCATGTCGGCCAGCGCGTCCACATCCGAAGGCGCGTTGACCTTGGGAAGCAGAAAAGCGTCGACACTGGAACCACCAAGTGCCATCACATCCTCGAATCCCCATTCGGAAGTCAGCGCGTTAATGCGCGCAATCTTGACGCGATTGCCAAAACCGCCCGTTTCGAGTTCTCTTGCAAGGGTTTCCCTTGCGCCCGCCTTGGCGTCGGGGGCCACCGCGTCTTCAAGATCGAATATTATCGCATCTGCGGGAAGACTCCTGGCCTTCCCGATCGCCCGTTCCTTGGAGCCGGGAACATACAATGCCGAACGAAAGGGATGCGTTGAGAGTTCCATGATCTATTCCCTGCGCTGTTTGAATATCCGGGACTGGTTACGCCAAATGCCACACGCCGAACAGGCAATTCAACCCATTATCCGGGTTTTGCGCACCGGTTCCAATATTCCGCATCCCGAAATTCCCGCGATAATCTTTCACGCAGACCACACCCTGCAATATTTTCAGGCCAGACCGGCGATCTCGCGGGCCGGCCATGCGATTGGAATGCCGGTTCGCCTTGCCCGCGACGGAACTCTGGGCTGCATGAAGACGTCATGCATGACTGGCGCGGCTCTTGTCTCTGCGCGAGGTGGCGACGCGCAATTTCCCTGTGCGCCGCCAATCGCGCTCCGCCAACCGGCATTCGGCCATCCCTGGCCGGAGTTCTCCGCTTCAAATGTACAAAGGGTTGCTTGTCCGGGAGTTTTGCTGTACTTGGGCATGGAGTGTAGTAGCTCATGCAACTACATGCGTGTTGAACGACCCTTTATCCTAATCCCGGGACTGAAATGAGATCACCTCTGCGCCCAGCCCCTTTAAAGACCCCGAATCTTTCAAATTCGGTTATAATTGCGCATCTCGTCTTGCTGGGTGTTTTTTGCTCAGGCTATTTCGTGGCGCACGAGAGGCTGCCAGAGAGTTGGAGAGTCGCTGGCGCGCCATTCTCATACATGGCCGGCGTCTTCGGCGCCGGGCTGATGATTGTGCCATATGCGTTCTCGATGGGAAAGCGCGGCGGCGCGCTGTCTTCGCCGCGGGGCTGGCTTTTTGCCCACGCG
Source organism: Roseovarius sp. (assembly GCA_026709325.1). Taxonomy (GTDB): domain Bacteria; phylum Pseudomonadota; class Alphaproteobacteria; order Rhodobacterales; family Rhodobacteraceae; genus JAPOTF01. Next base: position 16,169 of record JAPOTF010000088.1, on the reverse strand, counting down.
GTCTGCGGGTTTTGGGGCTTTGCGCTTTTGGTCGTTCACTCGACCGGGAATCTCGACCAGTTGCCGGCGCTACTGATGATTTTAGGATTGTTCGTTCTTCTGCAGGGAAGCTGGTCGCGGATCGTTGTCGCGCGCAAGATCAGCGCAACGTTCGGATCGCGGCCGGAAGCATTTCTTCACCGGCTGCCGGTCGACCGCATCGCGCTGCGGGAGATCATCGGCGAAAAAATCGCTCTGCTTGAAAAGCTGGAGCCGTCCGCTTCAGAGGCGCTGTTTTCTCCGACGCTTTGGCATTGGATCCGGGCACCGCGCTTGACAAGATCCTACGTCAGCCTTTGCAGACGCGAACGGGAAATTGTATCGGCGCACTTCACCGTCAATCCCGTCCTGAGGTTTTGGCGGGTGGTCCACATGTCCGCAGCCTATTTGCTTCTGGCGGGCATGGTGCTCCATATTGTCCTGGTGACTTTTTTTGCGGGTTATGTATCTGGTGGCGAGAACATCCATTGGTGGCACGTCACGGAATGGACGTTTGACTGGATACCCCTCGGAGTTTGAGACATGCCGCAAATTTCCCTGATGATTGATCTGGACGCCTGCATCGGGTGCAAGAGCTGCGAAGCGGCGTGCAAGCAGGAACACGGGTTGGGGCCGCACACGTTCCGCAACCAGGTTCTCTGGCTGGAAAACGGCACCCAGACCGATTTGGCGTTTCTGACAGTGACGTGCCAGCACTGCGACAGACCGGCCTGCCTGCGCGCGTGCCCGGTCAACCCCAAGGTGATCGCCAAGGATCCCGAGACCGGAGTGGTTTCCGTAGATCAATCCAGGTGCACCGGATGCGGTGAATGCGTCAAGTCATGCCCATACGGCGCAATGGGATTTGACGCGGGCAATCACCACGCGGTCAAATGCGATCTGTGCGCGGACCGCCGCAGTGCCGGCAAGGATCCGGCTTGCGCCTCTGCATGCCCGGCGGACGCCATTCACTTTGGCGATCGCGATGACCTCCTGGCGCGGGTCGAGCATGAGGGTCGCGCGCGGATCGACAATGACAAGTTCCTTATGAAACCGGCCACGATCTATCTGGAACCCCGTCCAAGGCAAGGCTCGAACAAGACACCGCTGCCCAGCGATCCAAAGCCCCCGGCGGCCATGGGCGCTGATCGCGAGGCATCGCTGCAACTTAAGGCCAACGCCCCGTATGGGATGCCGCGTGAAGAGCGGCAACCGGACCGGATTGTGCCTGGCGGATGCAATATTTGCTTCAATGGATGCCCGATCAAATTCCACCTGAAGGAGGACAAGGTCGTTGCAATATCGGGCAATGACGAAGACCCGATTTTCCGGGGGAAGGTCTGCCCCAAATCCCAGATGACCCTGCAGCTTTACAATAGCGATCTTCGCCTGACCGAACCTTTAAAGAGGGTCGGGCCACGCGGATCGGATCGGTTTGAGACCGTGACCTGGGAGCGGGCGCTGGATGAAATTGCAGGCAAACTACTTGATGTCAAGGAGCGGCACGGACCGGAATCCCTGGCGATCTTCATGGGAACCAGGGCGGGCATGATCACCAAATACGGTTACGTAAAGCGATTTGCCGGTCTTTGGGGAACGCCCAATGTCGAGGGTACCGAGACGCTTTGCTCGACAGGCAAGAGCACCACGCTGAACATGACGCAGGGAACGCAGCGCCTGACCAACATATTCACGGAAGATGACATCGGATCGGCGGACCTGTTTGTGTATGTCGGCGACAATCAGGCTGAAACGCGGCCGGTGAATTTCGGCATGGTCAACCGATGGCGAAAGCAGACCGGCGCCCGAATGATAACGGTCGATCCCAGACTTTCGGCCACTGCGGCAAAATCTGACGAGTGGCTGCCGATAAGGTCCGGCACCGACATGGCGCTGGGATTGGCGCTGATCCACACGATCTTTGCCGAGAACCTGCAGGATCAGAGGTTCTGCGATGAATGGATTCTTGGCTGGCGGGACTGGCGCGACTTTGTGTTCGACCAGGGCTATTCCGCGGACTGGGCGGCTCCAATCGCAGACATCCCCGCCGAGCGGATTGCCGCTCTGGCAAGACAGATCGCCAGTGCCGATGGCTGCATGATTTTCTGCAGTCGCGGGCTGAATCAGCACACCAATTCGGTGCAGACGAACAGGGTGATGATATTTGTCGCCGCCGTGACCGGCAACTATGGCCGGAAAGGCGGGGGTTACTATAACATGGCCTCGGAAATGGCGATGGGAAGTCCACTGCCCAGGGAACTGCGCGCTCCGACAACCCGCGGGCCGGTTGGCCGCAACCCGATGAGCTGGCTTCAAGCGATGACCAGCGGCGAGCCCTACCGCTTGCATGCAATGATCGCGGGCTGCAACCCGTTTTCAAGCTGGGCGGATCAGGAAGCGGTGCGCAACGCGGTTGGCGCGCTGGATCTGCTGGTCCACATCGACCTGTTCAAAAACGAAACCTCGCGCCATGCCGACTACGTGTTGCCCGCCGCGACGGGGATTGAGCGTGGAGGCATCTCGCGCAGCGCGTCAGATCGCAGGATTGTCTGGAATGACGCCTTTATCCCTCCGCCGGGAAATGCCAAGTCGGACGGTTGGATCTGGGTTGAACTTGGAAGGCGGCTTGGCATGGCCAAAGCGATGCCGGAGAAGTACAAGAACCTGCAGGTGTTCTGGGACGAGGTCTGCAATCAATCGGATGACCTGAGGGGGGTAACGGTGGAACGGCTGCGCAAAAAACCAAATCGCTGGCTGCGCACGCCGCTGCCGGCGAAGGGGGCAAAAGAGCCCGGCACATTCCTTCTTGACGATCCGTCGGACGACTTCTTTGGGCGTCGCTTCCTGATACAGACCGCTTCCGGAAAGCTGGAATTCTTCACGCCGGAGCTGGACGAACGGTTTAAGTCCGTTGGCTTGTCGGCCCTGCCCGAATTCTACTCGGAGCGCGAGCAACTTGTCGACCTGCCGCACATCGAGCGGATTGCCGGCGAAATGGTCTCGTCGCCCGTTTTCCCGCGCTGTCCGGCCAACCGGCACGTGATCGTTTCGCCCTCCGAGGGTTCCTATTCCGCCAAGCTGCGCGATGCCGGATTCGATACCGAGTTGATTTCCGGGCGGCCCAATGCCGCGCATTTTCATTCATGGACGCACTATTTCTGGCAGGCGCAGGAGATGTGGCCGGATCTGTTTGCGCAGATCCACCCCGAAAAAGCGGCAAAAACGGGGATTTCAGACGGCGACAGGATTGTCATTGAAACAGTCGAAAGCCGGATTGAAGCAATCGCCTGGGTGCGGGCCGGCATCAGGGAACAAGCGATTTTCGTGCCGATAGGTTGGGGCGAGTCGCAACCGTATCACCCATGGAAGTCGGTCAACTTTTTAACATCCCACATGCAACGGGATCCGCTTGCCGAGCAGGTAAATCTGAAAACGAAGCTGTGCCGGGTTCTGGCCAAAACCGGTTCAAGGACATCCCGATCCAACGTCTGATTGGCCATCCACGGATCGAATCGATTTTCTTCTCTCGCGACTTTCTCCGGTCGGCATGCATCCGCATGGGCGAGCGGGAGCCAAATATTTCCTGCCAAAAATATGGGGTTAGGGCCCCAGTTGACAATTTTGAGAAATAGTAGTTGTCTGAAAAACTAATATGAAATACCGTACATTTTAAGAACAGCAGAAAAGGAGGTGTTTATGAAGATTCCGTTTTTGTCGGCACTGATGGCAGCTGCGGTTGCGCTCGCTTTCAGTTCATTGGCGACAGTCGCTCAAGAGCGATCAACCTGGGATAAAATTCAGGAAACGCAGGTTGTGCGAGTTGGCTGCATCAACGCAGAGCCCTGGGGCTTTAAAGATCCCGCCACCGGCGAGTGGGGCGGGATCGGGCCAGGCTATGGACGGTTGGTTGCCGCGGAACTGCAGGTCGAAATGGAATGCGTCGAAACGACCTGGGGCAACGCGGTCGCCGGACTGCAAGCAGATCAATACGATCTTGTGGCCGGTCTTGATGCAACGCCCCAGCGGGCGCTGGCAATCGACTTCCCCGCGGGCGCTCTTGTCTACTATGCCGTAGCCGTTCTGGCGCGGAAGGACATCGACGCATCGACTTGGGAAGCGCTCAATTCGCCCGACGTGGAGGTCGCCGTTCCGCTTGGAACATCCAACGACCGCGCATTGAGCAAGGTTCTGACCGAGGCGAACTTCACGCGCACGGCGTCGAACCCGGAAGCGATCGCGACTTTCGCATCCGGCCGCGCGGATGTCGTTGGCGGCTCCAGCATGTGGCTGATGATGCAGAACCATGCGCTGGGCGATCAGGGCAACGTCGTCATTCCCAAGCCCGTCTCGGCCGCGACCGCCGGCGTCGGCATCCGGAAGGAGGAAGACAAGAGATGGCGCGATTGGCTCGGCATCTCCCTGGAGTATTTCTACTGGCGGGGAAACATGGTGAAAGTGTACGAGGACTTTCTGGTTTCCCGCGGGATTGACCCGGCCACCGCGCCCGGCATTCGTCTCGTGGACATACAGTAGGGCCACCTCGAAAAGTGCCCCGCAATTTCCATGCGCGGGGCACTTGAAATCCCCAGCGCCACTTGCGCGCCGGCTTCGCCATTTGGCCATGGAGCCGGACACGACCGAAATGCGCCACGGGTTTCCCTTTAATCTCACCCCCCAAGTGTAGTAGAACGATATTCATGGGTTATGATTGGGATTTCAGCTACGTATTCAAGAACCAGGGGATACTTTGGGAAGGGTTTGTCGGCACCATCCAAATTGCGACAGCATCGCTGTTTTTAGGACTTGTCGTTGGCCTGTTTCTGGCATCTCTTCGAATGTCCAAATACAGGCTTCTTTCGATTCCGGCGACGTGCCTGATCGAGTTCCTGCGGATGACTCCGCTGATGGTTCAGATTTTCTGGGTGTTCTTTGCGCTTCCCATTCTTATTGACGTCAGGCTAGACCCGTTCGCGGCCGGTCTCATCGCCTTCTCCATGCAGAGCGGGTCTTTCTTTGCCGAGGTTTTCCGGGGCGGGATTCAGTCAATTGACCGCAGCCAGTGGGAAGGCGCCAAATCCCTGGGAATGACCAACCTCAAGATGATGCGGCGGATCATCCTGCCGCAGGCCGTCAGACGGATGATCCCGCCGCTCATGGAGCGCAGCTTTGAGCTGATAAAGGGAACAACGCAAATGGCGGCGATTTCGTATTCTGACCTGCTCTACAATGCCATGGTGCTGAGCTCTCAACTGTACCGCCCGGTTGAGATCATGACGTTTACGGCCTTGTTCTACCTATGTTTCCTGACGCTCATTTCGTTTGGAATGCGCACCATCGAAACGCGCATCGAAAAGGCGAGAGAGTGACATGGCAATCTCCGGGACGGCGTGAAATGATCGAATATGAATGGAAATTCCGCGAGGTTCTCGAGTATTGGCCGGCATTCCTGAATGGGATGGCGCTGACCGCTCAATTATCCCTGATCCTGTTGATCGCGGCGATTCTGGGCGGCGTCATTGTCGGTTCGGCACGATACTCGAAAAACAGGTTTTTCAACTGGCCCGCCACGTTCTTCATCGAGGCGTTTCGCAACACTCCGGTCTTCGTGCAGATCATCTGGTTCTTCTTTGCTTTCCCGATCCTGATTGGGGTGCAGATGGAGGGATTTTATGCGGCGCTCCTGGGAATTGGCTTGAACATGATTGCCTACTCGGCCGAAATTTTCCGCGCCGGCATTCAGTCGATAGAGCGTGGCCAGTGGGAGGCCGGCCGCGCCATTGGAATGAACTATTTTCAATCGATGCGGCGCGTTGTTCTGCCCCAGGCGATCCGCCGAATGATCCCCGCCTTTGCAAATCGGGTCATTGAGCTTGTCAAATCCACATCGATCGCATCCACCATCGCGGTAGGAGAATTGCTGTACCAGGGGCACCAGCTGGCCAACACGATTTACCGGCCGATGGAAACCTACACCATCGTGGCAGTGCTGTTCTTTTTGATGATCTATCCCTTGGCGCTGCTGACCTATTTCCTTGAGAAAAAACTCAACGTTGACATGCGATCAAACTGAGATATGCGGGAGTTGGACATGATCGAAGTAAAGAAACTGTACAAGTCTTTTGGAAGCCTCGATGTGCTTCACGGCATCGATCTTGTCGTGGAAAAGGGCGAGACCGTCTGTCTTTTGGGGTCAAGCGGCTCCGGCAAGAGCACGTTCCTTCGCTGCCTGAACTTTATGGAACACCCAACCGCCGGCAGTATCGCGTTTGACGGCAAGCTGCTTGGCCGGGAAACAGGCCTTCACCTGGACGCCACGACCTACAAATACGACGAGCGCGAGCTTTCAAGGCACCGGGCGTCGGTTGGAATGGTGTTCCAGCAGTTCAACCTTTTCCCGCACATGACCGTTCTGCAGAACGTCATGGAGGGTCCCTTGACTGTCAAAGGCCATGCCCGCAGGGACTGCAAGACAATAGCGCGTCACCAGCTTGAGAGAGTCGGATTGATTGATAAATCCGAGGTCTATCCCTCGAGGCTGTCGGGCGGGCAGCAGCAACGCGTCGCGATTGCGCGGTCATTGGCGATGGAACCCGACGTCATGCTTTTCGATGAAGTGACCTCGTCTCTGGATCCGGAACTTGTCGGAGAGGTGCTGGACACAATGCAAGAGCTCAGTTCGGAGGGAATGACAATGATGGTTGTCACGCATGAGTTGGGCTTTGCCTATCATGTCGCTGATCGGGTGCTGTTCCTCCATGATGGGGTGATTGCCGAACAGGGCGCGCCCGAGGACGTTCTGAAAAACCCGAAAACGGACCCCGTCAAAGCCTTCCTGTCCGGTTTCAACAACTTTCACTTCTAGCATGTGTGCCGATATGGACCCGACGACCACAGCCGCCCGACGTGGAAATCGCAAAACCAGATGCCTTGCCTGTGTGGACAGCCGGCAGGATGGCAAGATCCGAAAGGAGCGGGTTCCGTGGAGCGCTTTGTCCCTGAAGAGTTGCTGAGATCAATGGTAAGCGGGCTGCTTCTGGATGCCGGAGCCGATCGGGACTGCCGGGTGATCCTGTCGGATCTGATGGTCGCGGCGCAAATAGAAGGCCCCGCCAGCCATGGTCTCGCCATGCTGCCGAGGTATCTGAAAGCCCTGAAATCCGGCTGGTCCAACGGGGCCGCGGAGCCAACCTTGCATCACATGTCGCTTGGCCGATTGCACGTCAATGCGGACAATGGCTACTGCCAGATCGGGCTGGCGCGGGCCAGAAAGCATCTGCTAAAGGCAACCGAAGCGTGCGGAGTTGCCGTTCTTACAGTGGCCAACGCGCACCATATTGGCGCTCTTCGTTTTGATACCGCCCCGTTTGCCAGGGCCGGGTATATTGCAATGGCCTTCGTGAATTCCCGGGCGTGGGTTGTTCCAGACGGCGGAACGACACCGATTTTCGGAACCAATCCGATGTCTTTTGCCTGTCCGAGAGGTGCCAGGGAGCCCATAGTGTGGGACCAGGCATCTTCCGTTCGAGCGATCAGCGACATCAGGCTTGTCGCATCGCAGGGCGGTGCTCTGCGGGAACCGTCCGGGCTAGATGAAAACGGAGAGCCAACACGCGTGGCGCGAGAGATCGTTGAAACAGGAAAGCTGATTCCGTTTGGCCGGCACAAGGGGAACGCGATTTGCCTGATGGTCGAACTGTTGTCGGCGGCATTGGGCGGCGGTTCAATGTCCTTTGAGGTTGAAGAAATGGAGGCTGCCGGCGCGTCGACGATCCGGCCCGGCTACTGCATGGTTTTGATCAGCCCGGACACCCACGATCATGAGGCATTCGCGGACCGCGTGGATCGATTGTGCCGCGCAATAGATCAAGAGGGCGGAGGCTATATTCCCGGCGATCGCAGATTCAAGCGCATTGAGGACGCCAAAGCGCGCGGTGTGCGAGTCGATCCCGACCTTTTCGCCATGCTAGAGGCGAGATCGGGGCGAAACGGTTTCGAGAACGGCCATGACGACATGGCAACTCGACAGGAGGACTGCGATGACTGCCGGAGCCGGGATTGACACCGCCGTGATCGGTGGCGGCTTGGTCGGGGCATCGATTGTCCTGCGCGAAACCCTGTTGGGCAAGAATGTGCTGTTGATTGAGCCGGGAGCCATCGGCGGCGGAGCAACCTTCGGAAACGCGGCAATGATCGCCGTGAGCGAAGTGCTGCCAATGGCCTCATGGAGCAACATCTTTTCGGCGCCGAACATGCTGCCGCGCCCAGGTCGCGCCCTAAAGATTGATCCGCTGTATCTACCAAAGCTGCTGCCCTGGCTGTGGAGGTTCGGAAACGCGGCAAACCGGCGGGATGTCGATAGAAACAGCGCCCTCTTGTCAAGGTTGTGCGCGCGAGCCAGAGACGCAACCGCCAATCTGCTAAAGCAGGCGCAGGCCTCAGACCTTTTGATCGATCGAGACGCGGTTCGCGTTTTCAGATCCCGTTCGCACCTGGAAAAGTCCGCATCCGCCTGGGAAAGACGCGCGCGCCTGGGGGTTCAGTTTTCTTTGGTTGGCACCGCCGATTTGAAAGAACTGCTGCCGGATCTCGATGTTGACGCTCATGTTGGGGTCATGGTGAAAAACTATCATTCTCTGGCCAACCCCCAGAAAGCGGCGGCGGCACTTGTCGCGGCGGCGCAGGAGCGCGGCGCGAAAGTCGCCGCGGAACGGGTCGCGAAGCTCGAGGTCTCCGGAAAGCGCGCCAGCATCTTGACGGCATCCGGTCTGGTGATCCGCGCCGGCAAGGTTGTCGTTTCGGCGGGCGCCCATTCCCGCGGGCTTGCGCTGAGCGTCGGCGACGGAATTCCGCTGGAAACCGAACGCGGATACCACGTTCAATTCAGGAAGCCGGGCATCTCGCTGGACAGGGCGTATGCGTTCGTGGACGAGGAAGTGGCCGTTGCACCGATAGAAAGCGACATCCGCTTCTGCAGTTTCATGGAGTTCGCAGGTCTGAAGAAGCCTCCAGTCAAAAAGCGCTTTGGCGAGATTGTCGCAAAGGCAAGACTTCTGTTCCCGGACCTGAACGTCGACTCCGCAAGTTGCTGGATGGGTCACCGGCCTTCGCTTCCCGATTCACTTCCCGTGATCGGACGCTCGCGAAGCGCTGAAAACGTATTCTTTTGCTTTGGTCACGGGCATTTGGGGGTTACCCTCGCGGCAGTGAGTGCCGACATTCTCTGCGGCATCATGAATGATGGCCGCCTGAACGCGGATTTTGAAGCGCTTCTGCCTGATCGTTTCCTTTAGGCGCCACTTTGCCGTTCACCGGCGGCGGGCGCGGGCCGGACTTCAGGGACAAGTTCGGCGATGAGTGTGGCGGTCTGGATGATGCGCCCGGCCTCGAAAAGGCGTGGAGCATGGGTCGAGCGGACCGCCGGCGCGTTGGGCCGCCCGCAATGCTCCGGCATGAGCGGGAACCCGCTATCGAATCCTGTCGAATCCATTGACGGCACCGGCCAGTGCAAAGGCGCAGGGGACACCCTTGTCAAAAAGCCGGGAAACCATCTCGCGGGCAATCCGCGATTCCCCGAGCGCGAGCAGCTCGGGGAGGCATTATGGGCAAGCCATGTCCTGTGGAATTGCGAACGCGCCTGGTGGGCTTGGTCGGGGAAGACAGACCGCACCGGGCTACGGCGACGCGTTTCCGGGTCTCGATCAAGTTCGTCAACGACATGGTCGGGCTGAAGCCGCAGACCGGCGCGCCCGAAGCCGGGCCGCAAGGCGGGCGCGGCCACGGCAAGCCGGCCGGCGTTCATGATTGGGGCCCGCGACAGATCAAGAACAAGCCGGATACGACGCTCGAAGAGCCTGTCTCGGCGCTGAGGCAGTAGCGCGATATCGACGTTCAAGGCATCAATGCGGCGATTGCCGCATCGGCTCGGCCTGTCACGCAAAAAAGAGCTTCGGGCCAGCGATTGGAAACGGCCCGACGTTGCACGGGACCGCGCAATCTGGATCGCGGGCGCCCGGCCCTTCACGCGGGATCGTCTCGAGCGTCCTGTTTTCACGGACGAGACATCCCTGAAGCTGAAGAACAGCATGACCAGGGACGCTGGATGTGCGCCTTCGGTAACGCGGCTGATCGACCATGCGCCAAGCGGTCGCTGGAACATGCAAACATTCATCGCCGGCTTGCGCCGCGACAGGGCCGGCGCGACCGGCATCATTGGCGAGCGGACGGACAAGGAAATGTTCGACCTCCGCGTCGAGGGCATCCTGGCGCCGGCCTCGGGCGATGCGGCCATCCTTGGAGAGATTGGAGCCTGACTCCTCTTTCCGCCCGGATGCGCGGCCCCGACCTGAAACCGATCGAGATGGCGTTCTCAAAGCTCAATGCTCCGGTCCGAAAGGTCGCGGCAGGGTCGTGTGACGAGCTGCGGCAGGCGGCAGGTCGCGCATGCGGCCTCTTCATCCCGGACGAGCGCCGCGGCTTTCCCGCCGCCGCGGGACACGAAACCAATTGAACCTGACATGCTCCAGTGATGACGTTCTGTTAAGCGTTTGGTCCGAAGTCCGGCATCTGACGCCCATCCAGGATTCTCCGATAGCCAAACGGCGACAAATCCAGCGTTTCAAAGCGGCCATTTAGCATGAGTTCCGCCAACCCGCGCCCAACCGCGGGGCCATGCTGAAGGCCGTGGCCGGAAAAGCCCGCCGCAATGTGGAAATTCGCCAGCCCGCCGGTCCATGGGCCGATAATGGGGTTTCCGTCCAAGGTGTTCACGTCGTAGATGCCGGCCCATCCGGACCGCATCCTGACGGCTTCGAAAGCGGGGCAGCGTTCGGCAAGCCGAGGCCAAAGCTCTGTTTCGAAAAGGGAATGGTCGACATCATGGCTAATGGTCCCCAAAGCGGCCCTGTCGGTCAGCCCGGTCAGATACCCCCTGCCTTCGGGTCTGATCACAAAACCCGTGTGATCCCGAATGACCGGAAAAGGATCCAAATCCGCCTGGCAGTCAAAATAGAACGTCTGGCGCGGAAGCGGTTCAATCGGAACCTTCATTCCAACCATCGCGCTGATCTCGGACGCCCGGTAATTGGCGGCATTCAGGACAATGTCGCAATCGATCTCTTCACCGGAGCAGAGCTTGACGTGATGGACTTTCTTGTCGTCGCAATCGAACCCGATCACCCTGTCGGTGAGGATTTGCACCCCCGAATCGAGGGTTGACCTGCGAAACCCCTGGAATACGGCATTTGGGTCAACCGCACCGTCCCGCGCCGAGAAAACACTGCCGCTCATGTCCTCAAAATTGATTTGCGGCCACCGGTTTTGCATCTCCGCCTGATCCAGCAATTCCGACGTTGCGCCGGCAGATTGCATCGTGTTTTGAAGTACGCGCAGCTGTTCGAATTGCTCGGCGCCACTGACGGCATACATGTAGCCCTGCTTGCGGAAACCGGCGTCAAAACTGTCTTTGGGAAGGCCAAGATAGGCCGAAATGTCTTTGAAGACCTCGAAGGCGAACAAGGACATCTGCACATTCTGCGGAACGCCAAACACGGTCCTTACACCGCCGACCGAACGGGGCGTCGCGGCAAATTCGTAACTGGGATCGGCCTCGATCACGACGACATCTTCCGCCGCTCCCGCCTGCGCCAGGTGAAAGGCTGTCGAACATCCCGTCAGGCCACCGCCTACGATTACGATTTTTTTCATGGTTCCATTCCGTTTTTGCTCCAGAGAGTGCGGGGGTTGTTCCCGGATCTGGACAGAAGCGTCCAGATATCGAATACCACAAGTAGCAGCTTTGACAACTACATATGGCAGGTACCGGCCTGTTTCGAAACTTCAGGCAGATGGATGCCCGCGCAAAGGTCGAAAGACTCTCGATAGGCACGAGCCATTTGAATCCCGTTTCCGCTTGGGCCGAATGTCTTGGCTTTCTCTGGGTCGGGGATGCCTTGTCTTGGACGACCGGTTAATTGGCAAATCAGCGCCCCGTTCTGGCGATGTGCCGGGTGTCGCGCGACGGGCTGAAAAAACTTCTAGGCAACGTGCGTTAAAAATAGTAGCATTTGCAAATACTAAAAAGGGAGGAGCACATGGTTGCCCGAAATATCGTTGCGCCGCTGATCGCGGCCGCACTTGTCTCGATGTCTGGGATTGCATCTCAGGCCGAAATCTCGGAAAGAGAATTCCAGGTTGTCGGAACCTGGGGCGGGCTGGAACACTGGAAAGCCCGCGAAAGCGTTTTCTGGAATGAAACCCTGCCCGGCGCCTCGGAGGGAAAGCTGACGGCCAACGCCAAGCCCTTAACGGAACTTGGGCTCTCGGGGTTCGAGCTGCTGCGCCAGCTAAGGCTGGGCGCCTTTGATTTTGCACATGGCGTGTTTTCATATGTCGCATCGGACAGCCCGGTCATTGAAGGTGTCGATCTTGCGGGCATAGTTGACAATCTTGACGCCTACCGCGAAGTAATGAGCGCTTACCGGCCGATCCTCGAACAGGAGTTTCGCGACAAGTTCAATGCGGAAATCCTCATGCTGTATCCCTGGCCCGATCAGCAAATGTACTGCAACCTTGAAGGCGCCGAAAGCGCAGACATCGCGCTGGGCGACCTGTCGGGCAGGAAAATCCGGACGTATAACGCAACGCTTGGGGATTTCGTCGAGGGCTTTGGCGCAAGCGCGACCACGATCACATTCGCCGAGGTGATCCCGGCGATCGAAAAGGGCGTGGTCGATTGCAGCATCACATCCGTGACCGCGGCGTATCGATCAAAGCTATATCAGGTCACGACGCATAATTTTCAGTTGAACCTGGGCAATGTGGGGTCGTTTCTCGCGGTTAACCGGGATGTGTGGTCCTCGCTGAGCGAAGAAGACAGGGACATCATCCGGTCGGGGCTTTCCGAGCTGGAAGAGGAAATGTGGACGGCCACGGCCGCGAACAACGTGCGCGGCAATCTTTGCACGGGCAAGGGGCCATGCGATCTCGGGGATCCCGGAGGATTGATCGATGTCGTGCCCGGAGATGCGGATGCCGAAAGAACGCGCGAGATCGTGGAAACGATTGTCTTGAAACGCTGGGCGAAACGCTGCGGCGCGGAGTGCGCCGGCGCCTGGAACGACACCGTCGGAAAAGTCGTCGGAATGACCGCGTCGGCCGATTAGCCAGCGCGGCAATCCATGGGAATGCCGGCGCCGCGCGCAAGTTGGCGCCGGGATCCGGGCTGAGACCGGGAGGAGGCGCGGCAATGGATCAACTGGTGCGGATTGCGGCACGTTCATCGCGGCTGTTCGCGTGGCTTGGCGGCTTTCTTCTGCTTGGGGTGGCGGTTTTGATCACTTTCGAGGTCATCACCCGAAAATTTTTCGGTTTTTCGATGAGCGGCGCGGATGAGATTTCCGGTTACGTGCTCGCGATCGTCACGGCGTGGACGTTTTCCTACTGCGTCACCTCGCGCTCCAACATCCGGATTGACGTCGTCTATCATGTCATGCCGGACCGGCTGCGGGCATTGGCCGATGTCATCGGTCTTTTCGTGCTGGCGGTCTTTGCGACGTTTCTGGCCCTTCGCGGCGCGCAGGTCCTGCTGGTCTCGATCGAGTATGGCTCGCGGTCGGTGACGACCCTGTCGACGCCTCTGTGGATCCCTCAGCTTGGATGGGCGTCCGGTCTTGTCTTCTTTGCAATTGTCGTGTGGACCTACCTCTTGCGGTGCGCGGCGCTTCTCCTCAGGCGCCAGACATCGGAAGTGGGCAAGCTCGCCGGGATCGGTTCCGTCATCCCGACCCGCGGCGACCGATCGAAAAGATGACACCGCCGGGAATGCGCATGGCCGGTAGACGGAAGGCCCGGACGCGATGCTGATCGTCGCGGCCGGCCTTTTAATCTTGCTTTTGATCGGCATACCGGTCGCTGCCGCGCTTGGCGCGCTCAGCCTCGCGCTTGATCAGATCTACATGAATGGCCGCCTTCAGCTGGCAATGGGTGAATTCTATTGGGACAAGAGCAAAGAGTTTCTGCTGGTCGCGGTGCCGATGTTCGTCCTTCTGGGCGAAATTCTCCTGCGCAGCGGCATAGCCTCTCGAATGTATGCCGCCGTCATCCAGTGGCTGTCATGGCTGCCCGGTGGCCTGATGCATGCAAATATTGGCACCAGCGCGATTTTCGCGGCCAGTTCCGGTTCGAGTGTTGCAACCGCCGCGACTGTCGGAACGGTCTCATACCAGCAGATCGGCGCTCGAAAATACAATGAGGCGCTGTTTCTGGGAAGCGTTGCCGCGGGCGGCACATTGGGAATTCTGATTCCTCCGTCGATCATCCTGATTGTCTACGGATTGACGACGGACACCTCGATCCCGGAGCTTTATCTGGCCGGCATCCTGCCCGGTGCCATTCTGGCCGCGCTATTTCATCTGACCATTCTTGCCGCGTGTACAATCCGGCCATCCTGGGGCGGCGCGCGTGTCGAGACATCCTGGGCCGAGCGGATTCGGGTTCTGCCGGACCTTGCCCCGCCGATTCTGCTGTTTCTGGTTGTCATCGGGTCCATCTATGCCGGATTTGCCACTCCGACGGAGGCCGCCGCACTTGGCGTGGTCATGGCCCTTTTGCTGGCGGGCGCCAGGCGCGCGCTTTCGATTGAAATGCTTCTCGCGTGCTTCGAGGCGACGTTGCGCACGACCGCCATGATCGTGCTGATCGTTCTGACATCGGTTTTCCTGAATTTCGTACTTGGATTCATGGGCGCCACTCGGGCGATCACTGAATATGCGGGCGGCCTGAACTTTTCCCCGACACAGACAATGCTGTGCATCATCTTGATGTATGTCATTCTTGGAATGTTCGTCGAGACCTTTGCAATGATGCTCACGACCGTTCCGCTGGTCTATCCGATAGTGACTGCCATGGGATATGACCCGGTATGGTTCGGCATCATGATCACGGTTTTGATGGAAATGGCCCTGATAACGCCGCCCATCGGATTGAACCTGTATGTGGTCCAGGGCATCCGGCTGGACGGCGGCCGGTTTTCCGATATATGCAAAGGGGCGACGCCCTTCGCGATTGCGATGCTGGCCATGGTGGCGGTGCTGATGATCTGGCCGGAAATTGCGACCTGGCTGCCAGATCGGTTATATTGACCATGGCAAGTTGCGCGGCAACCGGATGAGGGCGGGAACGTGACAGATCAAACGAGCGCCGGTTTGACCTCCTGGAAGCGGGGCGGCAACCACAATCACCTTATTGACATTCAAAAGTCCCCTTTGGCCGGTCGGACGGCAAACTGCGTGGAGGTTTCATATTTTGGCGCCTCGGCCTTCAGATGCGTCTCGCCAGAAGGCCTGTCCATTCTAATCGACCCCTGGCGAAACCATCCGTCTGGCGCATCGGACTGGTTTTTCTGTGATTTTCCGGACCTGAGCGTCGATATCGGAATGTCGACACATGCGCATTTCGATCATGACGGCCTGCACATGCTTAACGCCAGCATGCTTCTGGATCGGATGGTCGGGGAATTCCGCCTTGCAGATGTCAAGATCACCGGGATCGCCGACAAGCACCGCCTTGCCAGCCCGGGCGGCAGTCTGTACGACTGGTGCCGGCTGCATTCGCTGATCTCGGGAGAACGTCTCGACCCAACGCAAAACGCGCGCGGTTTCGACAACGTGATGTACCTTGTCGAAACCGGCGGCTTAAGGATTCTTCACTGGGGCGACAACCGGAACGACCTGCCAGGGGATGTATGGGCAATGCTGGGGTCTGTTGACGTTCTGCTGCTGCCCATTGACGAGTCCTGGCATATCCTGAATGAGGACGACATTGAGCGAATCATCGACCGGCTTGAAGCAAAGATAGTTATTCCGCACCACTATTACATTTGGGATCTGATCTCGAAATCTTCGACCTTGCTGCCCGCATTTAACTGGGTTGAGCGTCGTGCGAGTTTTGAGCACCTGAACGCGCCTGCCGTCCGTCTTGACTCCAAAGCCGTCCGGAGACATCAAGGGCATGTGCTCCACTTTGGAGACAACGTTGCCTTTGGCAAGCCCGAGTTTGCCGCCACTTCCGATGAGCGGCCAAGCAGTTGGGATCTCGTTCGCTAGAATATTGCATGGCGGCGCCCGCCGTCGGTTGCCGCAACCCGTTTTCGGCCC
>JAPOTF010000010.1 GCA_026709325.1 Roseovarius sp. | reverse complement strand
CTGCAATTAGGGGTCAAGCCAAATTCAAGGCATGCAGATACCATGCCGGGCTTGATTTTATGGTTTTTTTTTCGGAAATATAAGCGTAATCACGGCCGTTCCGGTCCCAAACCTCGGCTTTGGAGAGGTTTTCCAATCGGAGAACAACAACTCCAACAGCGATTGCGTTCATTGTGAACGCATCATGCACATAAAGCAAAAAACGTGCTTCCCGCGCGAGATTGCCGCGCGTTAAAGTGAATGGTCATGCAATCTTCCGCCAGCAAAGCAGCCGGTCAACGGCGGACGCCAGATTGCCGGCCAGAAGACCGGGCGCGGGGTTCACATCGGTTTCCACCCCGGAGCGGCATTTGCCGGTCTTGACCAAAGCCGCCGTTCCGATGCCGCAACCCAACAAGCCCGCGACATCCGATTCGGCGTCGTCGCCAAACACGGCCGCATCGGCCGGCGCGGGCTTGCCGGCAACGTCGGCTTTGACGCGGCCCGCAGGGGAAGGGGCCGAAACGAGGGCGCCCGCTCCGCTCTCCCCTAAGCCGCCTGAAGGCGCCGTCGAGGTTTTCAAAAGCGAAATGCTCCGCGGCGTCTCCGACCGCAACGGCGCAATTGCCGGGCCCGGACCTCAGGTCGCCGGGATCCCCGCAAGGATTCGGACGGGCCATCAAATGCGCCGGATGCCCCTTTTTGGACAATGTCTCGACCGCGTCCGCTACGGGCGCGAACGATTCCCGTGCCGAAACCTCAAAGCCGGGGCGCGGCAGCCTTGACGTGATGACACGCCGGGGGTTCTCGTGGAGCTGGGGACAAATCCGATGTCAAGTCCAGCCCCGCGAAGACGCCTTGCGACCTCTGCACAGCAATTCCCGCCAATTTTTCTTTATTAAATTATTCAATGGGTTACAAGGATTTTTAAAAAAGCTTTTCGTAGACTTTTCGTCGGGTTTTGCAGGAATTTTTAGACCTGTGCGACAAAAAAATCATTGAATATCAGTTTTTTCATGTAGGAAGGAATAGTTTATGAAAAACAGAAGCTGGCGGGAATTGCTGGCCTCTGCAGAGCCTTCGATGGCTGTATCGCCGTCATAAAGTGCGCCGGCAATGTCAAGAAGGGCGCCTCGGATCATGGACTGGACTATAGCGGAAAACCGCCCCGGGCCAAAGCTGAACAGCATGGCAATGTCGTTGGTTTGGAAAAAGATTTTCCGCAACGGCCAATTCAAATGAACCTATGGTGAATTCAGCCGGATGCCGCTGTATCAGCCGGCATTCGCGATCGATGTTTCCAAGGCATGCAAAAAGGAGTTTGCGGATGAACTGGCCGACAGAAGCAGAAAATCATTGTCGCCCGCGCGAATGATCAGAACACCCAGATGCTCCATGACAGTGCGCGCGGCATCATCCACCGCGAATGATTCCGGATGCAAATCAATGGGGCAGATCCGTTCAAGAGCATCTCGGGTGCTGGAGCCTTCAATTGCCAGAGCCGTCCACGCGTCTGTTTGATCGGTGACATAAACGGCGTCTTCCAGTTTGCCTTGCACCACATCTTCCGCATCGGGCGCTGAATGGGGAAATATTATAAACGCCTGATCCAGCCCAAGCCTGACAAGTCTCGCCCCATCTGTCGCAATGACCGATTTGCCGGGAGAGGGCAGATCAACGCCGTATGCCGATGCGATCATCGCCAGGGCGCTGTCCTCGCTTCCAAGCGGCAAGGCAATGGATACCACGGCAAGCGCTTCGGGCGAGTAAAGTCTGATGTCGCCTGTGGATTTGTCGTATCCATCTAGAGGGGGTGTGGAAAAGAGTGATAATTCAGTCACGCAACCGTTCTCCCTGAGGGTCTATGAAATGGGCGGACACTATTTCAACATCCATTTCCATGCCGTGAATCGGGCTAACGGCTCTGACAATCTCGCCTTTTCGCTCGTGTCCCCGTTTTATAAAGCCAAGCCCTATCGAATGGCCCAAATGAGGCGACCAGGCAACGGAAGTCATCCATCCCTGATCATTTTTCATGTCAACCGGGTCGCCCATGGCAATAAAATGCGAACCGGCGACAAGTTCCCGGCTTCTGTCGACGGGGCGAAAACCCATGAGACGGATTGCATCCTCGGAAACCATCACCGGTCGTCTGGAGAGAACGTTGCCGATGTAGTCCTTTTTTACGCCCGCCATTTTGCCAAGACCGATATTCAATGCCGTTGTCTGCCCGTTCAGTTCATTGCCGGTGACATGACCCTTCTCGATGCGCATCACGCCCAGCGCCTCGGTGCCGTATGGAATCGCGTCGAATTCCCTGCCCGCCTCCATCAGGGCGGCCATCATTGAATTGCCGTATCTTGATGGAACCGCAATTTCGTAGGCGAGTTCCCCCGAGAAGGATATTCTGAACAACCGGGCGGGAACCCCGCCGCAGACGGTAACTTTGCCGCAGGCCATAAACGGAAAGGACTCGTTGGAAACGCCATAGTCCGGATCAATGACCTTTTTCAGAAGGTTGCGCGAATTTGGTCCCGCCACGGAGAATTGCGCCCATCCATCCGTGATGGAAATCAGGTGCACATCCATATCCGGCCACAGGCATTGTCTTGCAAATTCGAGATTCCGAAACACGAGAACCGCATTGGCGGTGGTTGTGGTCATCACATAGTGATTTTCGCCCATTCTCGCGGTGGTTCCGTCATCGTAGCATATGCCGTCCTCCCGCAGCATCAGTCCGTAGCGGACCTTGCCGACGGGAAGGGTTGAAAAGGTGTTTGAATACACTTTGTCAAGAAAAGCGCCGACATCCCCGCCCTTTATGTCAATCTTGCCAAGTGTGCTCACATCGCAGATGCCGACGGAATTGCGCGTTGCCAGCGTTTCGCGGTCGACACTGTCCCTCCAGCCGTTCTCGCCGCTCTGCACATACCATTGCGCCCGCATCCAGCCGCCGACAGTGACAAAACCCGCCCCGTTGCTTTTTGCCCATTCATGGCTCGGGGCAAGCCTGTAGGGGCGGAAATGCCTGCCCCGTGAACGTCCGGCAAACGCCCCAAGCGCAACCGGCGTGTAAGGTGGACGGAAAATTGTGGTGCCGACTTCCGGTATTGAAGACCCCCTTGCCTCGGCTAGAATGGCCAGTCCTGCCATATTTGATGTCTTGCCCTGGTCCGTTGCCATGCCAAGCGTGGTATAGCGCTTGAGCAATTCCACCGAGCGGAAGCCTTCACTGTTTGCCAGTTTTACGTCTTTTACGGTTACGTCGTTTTGAAGATCAATCCAGGAGCGACTCGATGATTCGCCAACGTGCCAGAACGGTGTGCAGTTTACCGGCTCGTCTTCGGCTTTGGGGATGTCGGGCGCGGATATGCTGAAACCCAGGCTCTCAAGCTGGGAAACTGCTGCATCATTCCCATCCGCCAATGCGCTGGCAAGAGTCATTTTTCCTCTTGCCGCACCTGCAACGGCCATGCCGGCGGGAAGTTCGACACCGGGAACAAACGCCGACAGCTCGTCGTTCCATTGCGGACGTCCGCGCTGATGACAGGTAAGGTGGAGATTGGGATTCCACCCGCCCGAGACGGCAAGACAGTCAACTCTGATTTTTTCGCCGGTATTGAGAGTGATGGATTTGAGGCATTTTCTTCCCGAGGTGTCCACCACCTTGCCGTTTGGTATATGTCTTGCGCCGGGAATATCGGCCGCGTGTCCGGAATTTTTTACGTCAATGACCGCGGCGACATCAATTCCACTGGCGGCCAGGTCGGCGGCGGTCCGCCAGCCGTCGTCGTTGTTGGTAAACACCGCGACTTTTTTGCCTGGTGCCGCTCCGAAGCGGTTGACATAGGCTCTGACCGCTCCCGCCAGCATTATGCCTGGTCGGTCGTTGTTTCCGAAGGCGATGGGCCTTTCCATGGCGCCTGCCGCCAGAACCGCTCTTTTCGAGTATATTCGCCAGAGTATTTGCCGCGGTTTTCCACCTGAATCCCCGATGTGATCGCGGGAACGCTCCAAAGCGCCGTAAATTCCGTGATCATAGGCGCCATAGACGGTTGTTCGGTTCATGAAACGGACATTTTGCATGGAAGCCAGTTCCGCCGCCGCGGTTGCGGCCCATGCATGTCCCGGTGATCCGTCAATCTCCATGGTTTCGGCATTGAGGCGGCCACCAGGCAGGAAATCCTCATCCGCAACAACCACTCTTGCGCCGCTTTCGGCCGCCGCTCTTGCCGCGACCAGTCCAGCCGGTCCGGCGCCGATCACCAGCACATCGCAATGAATGAAGCCCTTGTCATAGCAATCGGGGTCTTCTTGCATGGATAGTCGGCCAAGCCCCGCGGCGGAGCGGATAAACGGTTCGTAAACCTTCTCCCAGAAGGTTTTTGGCCACATGAATGTCTTGTAGTAAAATCCCGCTGAAAGAAATGGATGAAGCATATCGTTGATGGACAGGATGTCGAATTCCAGCGAGCCGCGATGATTTTGGCTTCTTGCGGAAAGACCTTCAAAAAGTTCCGTTACGGTTGCCCGCGTGTTGGGCTCCGTGAAGGCGCCATCCCTCAATTCGACAAGCGCGTTTGGCTCTTCGGAACCGGCCGTGAAAACACCTCGCGGGCGATGATATTTAAAAGATCTGCCCACCAGTTTTTGCCCGTTGGCGATTAAAGCGGAGGCCAGCGTGTCACCCGGATGCCCCTTCATGGCTTTTCCGTTGAAGGTAAAGCCAAGTGTTTTTGAGCGATCAACGAGGCCGCCGTTTACGCGGAATTCCCGTGTCATTTGCCGCGTCCTCTTGATCGCGCGACATCCCGCGCCATCTCCACGGAGCTGATCTCGTGGGTAAGCGTGTTGCGAGTGACAACCAGCCAGGATCGGTCACCTTGCTCGTGATACCAAAGTTCCTTGTGATCACCCGCGGGATTGTCTCTAAGATATCCGTATTCAACAAAGTTCTTTATGGAATCGTCCGCCTGCCAATCGGTGGGACGATCAATAATGCCGACATCGCCAAGGTATGCGAATTCGGAGGCGTCGCGGGGGCCAAGCAGAGGATGATTGATTATCATGTGAACACCTCGGTCAATGCAGGTTGGGCTGATTCCCAGCGCCTTTTTCATCAATGATATTGCCAGTTTGGAACCGGTCCAGCCGCAGCTGCGTGGCGACCGGGTGAGGTTCGTCTTTTGCGAGAAGATGCGCATAGCAATAGCCGCTGGCGGGGGTTGCCTTAAATCCGCCATAGCACCATCCGCCGTTGAAATAGAGTCCGTCAATATGGGTCTTGTCGATAAACGGGGAGCCATCCATGGACATGTCCATAACACCGCCCCAGGACCGCAAAAGACGCGCCCGCCCGATAAATGGCATTATTGCCATGCCGCCTTCAACCACGTCTTCGACAACGGGAAGATTTCCTCTCTGGGCATAGGTGTTGTATCCATCGAGATCTCCTCCGAACACCAGTCCGCCCTTGTCGGATTGGCTGATGTAGAAATGGCCCATGCCAAATGTGACCACTCCCGGCAGGACGGGTTTGAGACCTTCGGACACGAAGGCCTGCAATACATGCGACTCGATTGGCAGCCGCATGCCGGCAAGCGCGGCCACCCGACCCGATGAACCGGCCACGCACATTGCGACCTTGCTTGCGCGTATTGCCCCCCTGGTGGTTTGAACTCCAATGCACTTGCCGTTTTTAATGTCTATTCCGGTAACTTCGCAGTTCTGGATGATGTCGACTCCTCGCGAATCCGCACCTCTGGCATAGCCCCATGCAACGGCATCATGACGCGCGGTTCCCCCGCGTTTCTGATAAAGACCTCCCAGTATTGGAAAGCGGGCGTCGTCAAAATCCAGATAGGGCAGCTCTTTTCTAAGTTGCGCCGCATCGGCAAGTTCCGCATCGGCACCTGACAGAAACATCGCATTGCCGCGTCTGACATATGCGTCACGTTGCCCATCGGTGTGATAGAGATTCAATATGGAGCGCTGGGAAACCATTGAATTGTAGTTGGTGTCCCGCTCCAGATTTTCCCAAAGCTTCAGACTGAATTCATAGAAGGGCTGATTGCCCTCAAGCAGGTAGTTTGAACGTATAATGGTTGTGTTTCGACCAATGTTTCCCGATCCCAGCCAGCCTTTCTCCAGAACCGCGACGTTGCGCCTGCCGAACACCTTTGACAGATAATAGGCCGTTGACAGCCCATGTCCGCCACCGCCGATGATGATTATATCATATTCGGGCCTGGGATCGGGTTCGCGCCAAACGGGTTTCCAGCCCCGGTTGCCGGTAAGGCCTTCTTTCAGAAGCCGGAATACGGAATATTGCATTTAATCGCCTCTTCTTTGAATGCTCTGGCACAATAGCCGCAGCGGTATTCGGAAAGACTGTTCAAAAAGGTCAAATACATTGCCAAAAAAGACATATTGGCGACCGAAATAAAAGATATAATTCCCCAAATTTTATATCGGAGATTATATAATGCAAAATCATGACTGGCAAAGCCCGGATTGTCGGTGCGGTGGAAAGCGGGCTTGTCAAGGATTTTCCGAATGCTTGAACTGTACATCACCGGTTTTTTACATGGTCCGGCATGCTCCGGCGTTTCAAATTTCATGGATGTTGCAGCATGAAATGACGTTGGCATAATTGCCGTTTTCAAGGTGGTGGCAAGTTCCGGGCAACTGGTGGTCAATGGCATTTCAAGTGCCTTTGTCATCTGGTGGAACAGATTGCCGGTCTTCCGATTGGCGAATTGATCGGGAGTAATATGCTTCGTTTAGCTTGAAGGCGATTTCAGCCTTTGAAAGCGACCTGGAACCGGCAGTTTGCGCGGCAATAGCAGTCCAGTCGACAGTGCGCAGGGCATCGACAACCCCGTCGGCCAGTTCCCGAATAAAATAATGCGTCGATTTCGAAAGCGACGTGAAGTTTTCCGTGATGATTCGCCCTGTATAGAAGCCGACGCGACGCATGGCGAAACATGCGTTTGCAGGCGTGGTGTATATTATAAGGTGATCCACAGACGGAGGGATTGGAACAGGTCTTGAAATTTTGCGTTTGGTCCATATCTGCCAGGCGCAGGGAACATCGTGAGAATTCCCAAACCGAATGAACGCCTGATTTCCAACATCTTCGTCATGCGACAGATGAAACATTTTGTCAAGGCGCTTTTGAAGGCTCAACTTGCGAAAGGTGCGGGGAACGATGAAGGCGATTTCGTCGGCATGACGGGCGGCATGGTTGAAGAATCGAACCGCCGTGCACGCGTTTTTGCCGAATGGAGGATTTCCCACAACGACAATTGCGGAATGATTGTCCTTGTATGGACTCAGGTCAAATAGCAGAAAATCGGATCGGACGATGTCCGATGTCCTTGGGTCCATGTCGATTGCGAACACTTTTCTTCCCGCACCAAGCAGCGGGTGCGCGAAAGCTCCGGTACCGGCGGACGGTTCGACAAACAGCACATCGGGGTCACGCCACCGTTCAAGAACTTGACCGACGTACTCCTCGGAAAACTCCGGGCGAGTATAGAACTGATCCAGGGACATGTTCACCGCGTCCAACCCCTTTTGTCGAGTGCCGCAAATTCATTTTCGGGATTTATATTTGCATTCAGCCGTTTGTTTGGCGCCTTTGAGAGTAGCTTGTCCAATGCCCAACTGGAAGGATTTAATGGAGGAATGCAGCACTGCCCGAAAATGGCGGGCCTTTTGGGATTTCCCATCCCGGATGCGGAAATGCCGTGGAAGGAGGCGTTTGACTCTTTGGAAGACGCAATAGCGCCCGTGATCATATGTGAGATTTAATATCCGCATGTTTTTCTGGAAAACCGCAACGGAAAATCATAATATTTATCGAATAGGGCAAAGGGGGAATTCAATGCATATTCTGGTTTTGCAGCACGAGCGCGTCGAGCATCCCGGCGTTTTTCGAGACTTCCTGAGAGAAGACGGACATGCATGGGATGCAATTGAGCTTGATGAAGGCGAAAAACTCCCCGCCAATGCCGACGGATACGACGCGCTTTGGGTTTTGGGCGGACCCATGGACACGTGGCAGGAGGATATGCATCCCTGGCTCGGGGATGAAAAGGAGTTCATAAGGGAGGCCGTGTTAAACAGGGGCATGCCCTACCTTGGTCTCTGTCTGGGGCATCAGCTTCTGGCGGAGGCTCTTGGAGGCACGGTCGGTCCCTCCGACCACCCGGAAATAGGCGTGATGGATGTCCACCTGACCGAAGCGGGTTCCAGCGGGGTTCTCTTTGACGGGCTTCCGGAATCCTTCGATTGCCTGCAATGGCACTCGGCTGAAATCAAAACCGTGCCTGAAGGATCCCGGATACTTGCATATTCGGGCAAATGCGCCGTGCAGGCGCTGAAGTGGGGAACGCGAGCCTACTCGATGCAGTTCCATGTCGAAATAGAGGCGGACACGGTGCAAAACTGGAACGGCATTCCGGAATATGCGGGCGCGCTTGATCGGGAACTTGGCCCGGAGGCCGTCAGGGATCTTGACGAGGCATGCGCAATTCGCATGAAATCGTTCAATGAAAGAGCTGAAAGAATATACATCAACTGGCTTCAGGCGGTGGCGCGAACCTGAATGGTTGATGCCCGGGCCCGCGGGAATTATCCTCCCATTTCATGAACCTGTCCGGTCTTCCATTCATCCGACTGCATTTCATTGAGCCGGCTTGCGGTCCGCTCAAATTCAAAGGCGCCCTCGCCTTCAAGATAGAGAAATTCCGGAACGGAAGCGGCGGAGCATATCAGATGCGTTCGAGCTTCATAAAGCGTGTCAATCAATGTGACAAACCTTTTCGCCTCATTGAAATTTGACCTGCCCATCTGGGGAATGTCCTCAAGTATCAATACGCGAATGGCCTCGGCAAGAGCAAGATAGTCGGCCGGCCCAAGAGGCAGTCCGCAAAGATCGTGAAACGATGCCCGGGCAACTCCGTTGTGAAATGCGGGTATTGTCACGTCTCTCTTGTTTACAACCAGATTGAGCGAACCGCCATGTCCGCCTGTAAGACCCTTCCATGCTGATTCGATTGTTGCGCGGGTTTCATCGCTGCATGGCGTGAAGTAGCTGGGGCTTCCGGCCAGTTTGGTCTGGCGATAATCCGTGGGGCCTTTAAGTTCGTGAATATCCATCCGTTGCGTCAGAAGGTCTATAAAAGGCAAAAAAAGCTGGCGGTTAAGGCCGTTCTTGTAGAGATCGGAAGGTATCCGGTTTGAAGTTGTCACAATGACGGCGCCGGCATTCACAAGGGCTTCAAACAGTCGCCCGACAATCATTGCATCGGCAATGTCGGTGATCTGCATTTCGTCCAGTGCCAGTATGCGTGCCGAATCGGACACGGATTTCGCGACAGGAGCAAGCGCGTCACGAATTCCGTCCGCTCTGGCCTGGTGCATTCCGGAATGTATCTCCTGCATAAACGCATGAAAATGAACCCGCCGACACGGAACCTCGATGGAATCCGCAAAAATATCCATAAGCATTGATTTGCCGCGTCCCACACCGCCCCAAAGATAAAGACCTCTTGGCGGTTCGGGAGATTTGCGAAACCAGCCCCTTTTTGGAAGGTTTGCAATCCCGTTGCGGATATGCTCGAATTTTTCGAGAACCTCGATCTGCGCGGGGTCGCGGTTCAGGTCGCCATCCTGAATTAGGCGATTGTATTTTTCAGCCAATGGTTCCATCGCCATGCAAATAAACCCGTATCTCGGAAAGGGAATGCCGGCAGATGGGTAACTTGACATTTTCAAGATGTCAATTTGAGGTGATTGCATGTGAATTTTGGGGCGTTCGCGGCATTTATTAGGGAATGCAAACGTAAATGAGAGCCATCGTCATGAAAAAAAGGGGAGTGTTTTCGAATCAAATGGAGATCGCGTGATTGCAGCCATGGATGTCCCCGGGGAATTCCAATCAGGCGGAAGCGTGTAAAGCCGCTTTCCAAAATCGCGGCAGAGAACATTCAGGGTAATGCCGACATTGCGGTTTTCGGGAACCTGACGGGTCAAGCATGGAGCGGGGCCAATTGCGACATTCCATGGTCGCTCGCACTGGCGCTTCCGCCGGAAAATTATCGCATACCCGTTGTTTTGCCCCCGGGAATGCCGAAATTCGGCCTGCGTCATGCGACCCATTTTCATGACATCAACACCGGCGGCCTGGTTAAGAGGCGACTGGACAAAAGCGCAACGCGAATGCGCGTGGCGCCATTGCCTTGCGGGGATTGTTGGCATATGCGATTTCAAAATGCGGGTTTGATAAACGAGGAAGATTGATTTAAGCGAACGGAGTCACAGGATAAAAACATGAACAAGTCTGCAAGTCTGTTTACCCCGGTTCTCATGGCCGGAAGCGTGATTGTTTTGGTTTCATTTGCCGTAAGAGCCTCTTTTGGTGTTTTTCAGATACCAATTGCCGAAGATTTTGGATGGCTTCGGACGGAATTCTCGCTTGCAATCGCCATTCAAAATCTTGCCTGGGGCATTGGGCAGCCAATATTCAGCGCCATCGCCGAACGGATTGGAGACAGAAAAGCCATAGTTCTTGGCGCTCTGACCTATGCCGCGGGACTTGTGCTTTCCTCGTTTTCCGTAATGCCGGAAGCGCATCAGTTTTTTGAAATATTTGTTGGCTTCGGAATTGCCGGTACCGGTTTTGGCGTTATCCTCGCCGTTGTGGGAAGGGCAAGCAGCGACGAAAACCGTTCCATGAGTCTGGCAATGGCCACTGCGGCGGGATCCGCCGGTCAGATATTTGGCCCGCCAACAGCCGAAATACTGCTTTCCGTTATGAGCTGGCAAATGGTGTTTGTCGTGTTTGCCGCCGCCATCCTTGCCACTCTTTCTCTCCTGCCCATGATGAATGCGCCCGAACCCGCCGGCAAGGCCGAACTGGAAGTCAGCATGGGTCGAATTCTTTCAAGGGCGCTGAGGGATCCAAGCTACGCTCTGATTTTTCTGGGATTTTTCAGTTGCGGGTATCAACTTGCGTTTATCACGGCGCATTTTCCCGCATTCGTTACCGAGATGTGTGGCCCAATCGCGTCAGGCGGAATGCTGCATTCAATGGGGATCACCACCACTTCGGCGCTTGGCGCGGTATCGATCGCCCTCATTGGCGTGACGAATGTGGCGGGGACGCTTGCCGCGGGATGGCTGGGTCACCGATTTACAAAAAAATACCTTCTGGCGGGCATTTACACCGCGCGCACCGTAATTGCGGCGGCATTTATAATGTTGCCAATCACGCCTGTGTCCGTGCTGCTGTTCTCGATTGCAATGGGAACTCTCTGGTTGGCCACTGTACCGCTTACAAGCGGGCTAATAGCGTATATTTACGGATTGAGGTATATGGGGACGCTTTATGGGATTGTGTTTTTCAGCCACCAGCTTGGCGGTTTTCTGGGCGTATGGCTCGGCGGCAGAATGTACGACATCTATGGGGATTATACCCTTGTATGGTGGGTGGGAGTCGGAGTCGGAGCGGTTTCCGCCATTGCGCATCTGCCAGTGAGGGAAAGGGAGCTGTCATCGGTGCAGGCCGCATGAGAGCGCAAACGCAAAGGGAACGCCCTCAGTCAAGGAATTCGCCAATCGCTTTCATGACTTCGCGGTGATGCGTGTAGGCAAGCGAATGGCCTGCATCCTCTACAACATGCTGATGAACGTCCGGGTTCCATTTTGCAATGGTTTCCATTCCCTGAATGGGAATCACGTCATCGCCGCCACCCCAGATGGCAAGGGCGGGTGTTCCGTTTTTTGCAATTTCGCGATGAGCCGTTTCAAGATTCTCGTCAATCATACCGCGAAGCGAAGACAGCACTGATGGCGTGAAGCCTTTTAGGCGGGTTTCCCCCATTTGCCTGAGGTGCATTCCCTCAATGGGGGTTTCCAAATGCATTTCGGCCGCAATGGATTTTCGAAGGGAACGCGGATAGATCGCGTAAAACAGCCATTTTCCGAGAAATTCATGCTTTACAGCGAATTTTGTGATCGGCCCGAGATCGTGCCCCATGCCCGCCGGCGCCAGAAGAACAACGCGTTTCGCTCTTTCGGGATGCCGTGAGGCGTAGGCCGCCGCAATGGCGCCTCCCATCGAGTATCCGCAAAGGATGAAGGACCGCTCCACGGCCTGATCTTTCAGCAGTTCGTTTAGATGCCTTACAAAGAAATCGCCATTTTGAATTCCGTCAGGCCTGTCCGAGTAGCCGCGCCCGGGAAGATCATATGCGAGCACCCTGTAGCCCTGATCCGAAAGCTCTTTCGCAATTGGCTGCCAGACAAACGATGGAGTGGTCAAGCCATGAACGCACACGACAATGTCCCCATCCTCCGGTCCGCGCCATTGATAATGCGTGAGCGTCCCGGAAAGACGCGCAAACGCTCCCGGAGCGGAAACGCGTCTGGAGCCGTTCATCCGGGGGCGGAGAAATTCTGCAATAAATGGCGCCGCCACCAGAAGAGGGACGGCAATCGCGGGGACAATAAGCCAGTTCACTGTGAAGCCCTGTATGTGTCGAGTATGTAGCGTGAAGCCATCAGATCCAGATGAGCGCCACCGCCATTTTTAAACAGCGTTATATCGTCGTCTCCCAGACGCAGGAAGTCCCGCGGAGAATAGTGATCGGCGATCAGATCCTCCCGTGTAATTGTTCCCCGGGAAAGAGGTGCTTTTATCTCTCCAATGTGACCGGCGGTGGTGTCGATGCTGTCAACAAAAATGCGGGAGCGGAGAAGCGCCTCATCATCCGCCTCGCGCATGTCGGGGCGATAGGCGCCAATTAGATCGATGTGTTGACCCGGTTGGAGCCATTCACCTCTTATCAAGGGTTCGGTGGACATGGTTGCGCTGGTGATGATGTCGGCTTTTTTCACTGCCGTTTCAAGATCGTCGGCAATGCGGAGTCCGGGACAAAGCGCCGCCATTGCCTTGGCATTTGAGCGGGTTCGATTCCACACGGTGAATTCCGCATCGGGAAACGCGGAGGAATAGGCTTCGTAAAGCGAGCGGCCCACCGTTCCGGCACCCACGATGAGGATTCCGCGGCTGTCCGCCCGCGCGAGTTTTCTCGCCGCCAGCAGGCTGTCGCCAGCGGTCTTCCATTTTGTCACAAGATGGAAGTCGATTGTCGCGTCCAGCGTGCCGTCGGCATCCGAAAAAACCGATACGGAACCGTGAATCAGGGGTTTTCCGCATGAAGGGTTGCCGGGATAGACGGTGGCCGTTTTAACGGCAAGCCCAAGGCCGTCAATCCAGGCCGAGCGCGACAGCATCGTGTCTGGACCGCGATACAGAAACGTGTCGCCTATCTCGGCCTTTGGCAATTTGTGACCGGCTTCAATGGCGTCGCACAGGTCAAGCCAGTCAAGATTGGCCTCTCCGGATTCGAATGAGATTGCGGTTGCCGTCATTGGTCGCCTTTCAGAATGGGCCTTTCCCGATTTCACATGGATTTGATCGAATCTGTCAACCTATCGGCGAAGCTTTAAATCGGGATTGACCTCGGATTCCCGGCGCCCCTCCCGGAAAACAAGATATATCCCCGACCCCAGAATGAAGGCAATTCCGATCCATGCGGAGGTGTCCGGCCACGTTCCAAAAACCGTAACGCCCCAGACAATGGCCATAAGCATGGAAACATACTCAAACGGGGCGGCAAAAGCGGCTTCGCTCAGGCGAAAGGCCTGACTGATGAACACGTTTCCAAGCAGTCCGCACAGGCCAAGAAGCATCAAAAGCGGCCAGTCGTGGCCCTCGACCGGAGCCCAGGCTCGCAGAAGAAACAGAAAAGAGGCGTGGTCGGTCGATTCCGAAAAGCGGCCGTCCCCGATAACCGCAAGTGATGCAAGAGACGATGTGAAGAATACGATCTGCACGTAGATTGCCATTGTGGGGGCGCTCTCGGTATGTCGTATTCTTCGGGCTATGATGCTCATCGCGGCGTAGAGAGTGGCCGCCACCATTGGAAAAAGCGCCGCAAACTGAAACGCGGAGGTGCCGGGCTTTACAATGAACAATACACCCATAAACCCGACCATGATTGCCGCCCAGCGCCGCGGTCCCACCTTTTCCCCCAGAAAAATGATCGAGAAAAGCGCAATCAAAAGAGGGGAAACGAAAAAGATCGCCGTGGCGTCGGCAATAGGCAGCGCCGCAAGTCCAAGAAACAGAAACGTGTTCGCGACAATGACGCATGCGCCCCTAAGCAGATGGGCTCCGGGCCGACGGGTGCGAAACACCGCAAGCCAGCCATTGAATGGCATGATAAACATCATGAATAGAGAAATGGCAAGACACGAGCGAATGAATGTAATCTGATGAAGCGCATATGTGTCGGAAAGGAACTTGGCGCCAACATCGATGACCGAAAAGCACATCATGGCAAACATGGCGCAAAAGGCTCCGGCAAGATTCGAGCCTGGCGCCGCGGCAAGTCTCATAAATGGCGGTCCGGGGGCGAATTCCCGTCAAGCGCCAATTTGGACCCGTGCCATTGAATCGCGCCGGATCCGTCATGCGAGACGAATATGCAACCCGGACCATGCCGCGCGGGCGCCAACGTGCATGCGCCGGCTTTGGGGCGAAAATCGCGTTTCCGGACAATTGAACTGGTGCAGATCGCCATTATGTCAATCCCGTTTCTCCGGAAAGATCACTGGCGGCCAAGTGCCTCTGAATGAAAATCAAAATGCTCTTCCATGAATGTGGAGACAAAAAAGTAGCTGTGATCATAGCCCGCCTGAAGTCTAAACGATACCTGCTGTTTGCGCCTGGCCACCGCTTCAAGAAATTTATCTGTTCCAAGGCGGTCAAAAAACTGATCCTCGGTCCCCGTGTCTATGAGAACGGGGCCGTCAAAGCCTTTTTCAAGCATCAAAAATGTCGCGTCATGTTTCCTCCAGAGGGATTCGTCATCCCCCAGATAGGCGCGCAGTTGCCTGCGACCCCATTCGCTTGCCGTGGGATTGCATATTGGGGCGAAAGCCGAAACCGAGCGAAATCGCCCTTCCAGACCCATCGCGAGTGTCAGAGCGCCATGGCCGCCCATCGAGTGGCCCATGATTGACTGCCGATCGCCGTCGATGGGAAATTCCCCGCAAACCAGATTGTTCAGTTCATGTGCAACATAATCCCACATGTGAAAATGGGAACTCCACGGAGCCTCTGTGGCGTTGAGATAAAACCCCGCTCCCTGTCCCAGATCATGGGAATCATCATCGGGAACGGACTCGCCGCGAGGAGACGTGTCGGGGAACACGAGCGCAATGCCATGCTCCGCGGCCCATCGCTGCGCGCCGGCCTTGATCATGGCGTTTTCATGGGTGCAGGTCAGCCCGGACAAATACCAGAGCACGGGCACATGCTCCCCGAAATCAGGGTCCGGCATGAACAGGCCAAAAGTCATGTCGCATGAACATGCCCTGGAACGGTGTCTGTATACGCCTTGCGTTCCGCCATGGCATTTGTTTTCAGAAACTTCAATCATTTTCCTGCTCCGTTTCCTGTTTCACTGCGGTGGATCGTCATGATCTGATCCAGAGGTTTCTTTATCTTGGCGGCCATGGGAACTGTCGCTTCCCGAGCAGCGTGCCCCACGGCCAATATCATAACTGGTTTTTCGTTTTCGGGCCGATTGAGCAATCCGTTGAGGAACCTCATGGGGTTTGGTGTATGGGTGAGACTGCAGAGACCGGCCTTGTGAAGTGCCGTAATCAGCATTCCAGTCGCCAAACCGACGCTTTCAGGCACATAGTAGTGTTTTCTGCGGCTGCCGTCGGGATTTGCGCCATATCGCTGGGCGAAAACCACAATAAGCCAGGGAGCATCGGTCAGATGCGGTTTCGACACGCCGGTACCTATCGGCTCAAGTGCCGCAAGCCATTCATCTCCCGCGCCGCCATCGTAGAATCTCTCCTCTTCCTTTTCCGCCGCGCCGCGTATGCGCGCCTTCAGGTTCGCGTCGCTTATTGCCGCAAAATGCCACGGCTGCTGGTTGGCTCCGCTCGGCGCGGTGCCCGCAATCGCAATGCAGTTGGAGATAACTTCTTCCGGTATGGCTCTGCTGGAAAAATCCCGCACTGAATGACGGCATTTCATAAACGCGAGAAAATCCGAGGTGAGGGATATGGCCCGGCTGTCACTCATGTCCTGACGGTCGGGAAGGGGGATGGGTCTGTAACTGATGGGTTTGGTCATGGCTTTCACTGTGCATATAGACTTCCGACCCAGCCGATAACAAGCGACACCGTCGCGACGGATGCGGCAGTCGAGATCAGGATTGAGGCGGAAACCCGCTGTGGGGCAATCTGGTAATGCTGAGCAAGAATATAGATGTTTCCGGCAACGGGGAGAGCCGCCGCGGCAATAATGACCGCAGCCGCATAGGGATCGACTGAAAAAACGACCAAAGCCGCGAATGCCACCAGAAGCGGATGAAGCACCAGCTTGTTTAGGCTCAGCCAGCTTGCCACATATGGACGCTCTGCGGATTTTGAAGCAAGCGTGGCGCCGATGGCAAAAAGCGCGCCGGGCGTGGCCGCTCCTCCCAGCAGCAAAAGAAACTCATCCATCACCGCGGGAATTTCATTGTCCGACGCCGACCAGAGCAGGCCAAGCGTGATTGAAACGATCATCGGATTTTTTATCAGCCCAATTGCCGCGCTGCCCAGGATGTTGAAAGACAGGCGGCCTTCTCGGGTGCCGGTCGCAATGATCACAATCAGAGATCCGAAAACAACAAGATCAATCGCGAGCAGGAGCACCACTGGCCCAATTGCCGACTCGCCCATGAGCATTGTAAGCATGGGCGCGCCGAGGAATCCGGTGTTGCCAATCACCCCGCACTGCGCCTCGAACGCGGCTTCGCGAATTGGCAGACCTCGCAGCAGGGCCACGGCTGCAATCAGAAGATATAAAAATCCGGTGGCGCACAGATACGCCATGACGATTTGCCAATCGAGGATTTCCCCAAGCGTCAAATTCGCCGCAAACCTGAACAGCATTGCCGACAGGGCAAAGTAGAATACAAATTTGGTGAGATACGCCGTGGCCTCCTCTGTCAGGAAACCGGTAAACCCCGCCAAATAACCAAGGCCAATGACCATGAAAAAAGGAACGGTCTGAAGAAATATGTCAAGCATTTGCGCTCGCCGACATCTCGCTCTCCACCATGGCAGACATTCGCGTTCTTCTATCCGCTGCCAATGAGAACGCCGGCGGCAAAGACGAGCGCCCCGCCAAGAACCACTTGAAGCGACGCCCGTAAAAATGGCGTTTCCATGTATTTGTTCTGGATCCAGGCAATGGCCCACAGCTCAATGAACACCACGGCGATTGCGATTGCGGTTGCGGTCTTGAAATCGGTTATCAGATAGGGCAGCGCATGGCCCAGTCCGCCGATCGCGGTCATTGTTCCCGATGCAATGCCGCGCTTTACGGGGCTTCCGCGGCCGGAAAGCTCGCCGTCATCCGAAACGGCTTCGGTAAAGCCCATTGAAATTCCCGCGCCAATGGAGGCCGCCAGGCCAACCTGGAAAGTGGTCCATGTATCATGGGTTGCAAATGCCGTGGCAAATATCGGAGCCAGGGTTGAGACGGACCCGTCCATCAGTCCGGCCAGTCCCGGCTGTATCCAGGTCAGCAGCATCTGGCGCCTGGAAGTCCGTTTCTCGCTCTCCATCGATTCTGCGGCAAGATGTTTTTGCTCAAGTGCCACGGCATGACTCTGGTGCGCGGCCTCGGCGGCGGCCAGATCGCCCAGCAGCTTTCTTGTTTGAGCGTCGCCGGTTCGTCTTGCGGCCTTGAGATAGAAGCGTTCGGCATCGTGTTCCATGGCCTCCGCCTCGGCGCGGATGCGTTCTATGCCAAGATTTTCCATTAGCCAGATGGGGCGGCGCATGTGGAAGCCCGCAACGTGCTCTCTACGAACAAGCGGTATGACTTCGCCAAATCGACCGAGATGCAGTTCTATGAGTTTGCGGCGGTGCCGGTCCTCCTCCAGTGCCATTTCTTCAAATAGCTTTGCGCTGTCCGGATAGTCCGGGCGCAATTTCGCCGCATAGGTTCTGTAAATGCGCGCGTC
Organism: Roseovarius sp.; assembly: GCA_026709325.1. Lineage (GTDB taxonomy): Bacteria > Pseudomonadota > Alphaproteobacteria > Rhodobacterales > Rhodobacteraceae > JAPOTF01. Next base: position 18,182 of record JAPOTF010000010.1, on the reverse strand, counting down.
ATCCTCTTCGGACGAGATCGCGATTGCCAGTATTTCCTGCTCGCTGAGATCGGAAAAACGGCGGCGAAATGAAATTCCAGGAAGCATCGGCGGATTACCCTGATATGGGACGATTTAGGTTTAGCAGACATTTGCATTAATGCAAAAGCGCAAATTGCAGGCATCAGATTGGCAAATCCCGCAATGGAGCGTTCAGGCGGCGAGGCTGGCGGACCCCATGTTGAGATATTTTCGCCGGCGGTCTCTAAGAATGGCTTTCGGCGATTTTCCGTCCAGTTTCTTCAGCATGGTTCCAATGGCAATGCCAACCTGCCGGATAGTTTCCTCGCGGTCCCTGTGCGCCCCCCCGAGCGGTTCGCCGATAATCTGGTCCGCGATGCCAAGTTTATGGAGATCCTGGGCTGTCAGTCGAAGCGCTTCCGCGGCCTCGCGCATTTTTCCGGAATCCTTCCAGAGAATTGATGCGCATCCTTCGGGCGAGATCACTGAATAGACCGAATGCTCAAGCATTGCGACCAGGTTTGCGGATGCAAAGGCGACAGCGCCTCCGGACCCGCCCTCGCCCACAATGACCGATATGAGCGGCGCTCGGATGCAAAGGCACATTTCAGTTGCGCGCGCTATGGCTTCGGCTTGCCCCCGCTCTTCGGCCCCCTTGCCTGGATAGGCCCCGGGAGTGTCCACAAGGGTAATGACCGGGAGTCGAAAGCGGTCAGCCAGCTGCATTAGACGGACGGCCTTGCGATAGCCTTCGGGACGGGCCATCCCGAAGTTTCTCTCGATTCGGGACTGCGTGTCGTGACCTTTTTCATGACCAAGGACCACTACCGGACGGTCTTCAAAGCGGGCGAGGCCGCCCATTACGGCGTGGTCGTCGGAAAAGCACCTGTCCCCCGCAAGTGGCGTGTATTCCCTGAAGAGCGCCTCGATGTAATCCTTGCAGTGAGGCCTTTGCGGATGCCTTGCCACCTGGCATTTTCGCCATGGGGTAAGGGACTTGTAGAGCTTTTCCAGAATTTCCGCCGCTTTTCTGTCCAGAGCGCCGACTTCCGCCTCAATGTCCATGTCGTCATTGCCGCGGGCCATTTCCCTCAATTCCCGGGCCTTGTTTTCTATTTCCGCGAGAGGTTTCTCAAAGTCGAGATAGTGGGTCATGTGCTGGAGCTCCAGTGGCACCTTGTTAATATGGCGCCGAAAGCATCGCGACGCAAACACGCGCAACTCGCCATCCGGCGGATTTGCCCCCGGGGCAAAATGCTGAAAATTCAGATCGCTTCCGGCATCTCATGCGGCGACCGGGGGGTGATGAGCGGCAACGCCAGAGAATCGGATTGGAACATTTCCCCGCTTGACCGGAGTCACGCGCCGACCTCGATTATGGCCCTGGCAAGTACGCTGGCGCTCTCAAGGTTCAAACCCGCCACGTTAATTCGGCTGTCGTCAACCATGTAGATGCCGTGCTCCTCTCGCAGACGCATGACCTTTTCACGGCCCAGTCCCAATCGGGAAAACATTCCCCGATGCTGCGCTATGAATCCGAATTGATCGGAACCCGACAATGTCTGAAGCTCGCGGGCCAGTTTCTCGCGTATTTCAAGCATGCCGACACGCATTGCCTCGAGTTCCCGCTCCCAGTCGGCTCTTAGCTCGGGATCGTCGAGAACAAGTGTGACAAGACGCGTTCCGTGATCAGGCGGGAAGGAGTAGTTGTGCCTGTTGAGATGAGAGATATTGCTCTGAACGATTTTTCTTCTGGAGGAATCGCCCGACACAACCAGCAGGAGACCGGCGCGCTCTCTGTATATCCCGAAGTTTTTCGAGCAACTTGCCGCAATAAGCGCCTCGGGGCAGCTTGCGGCAACCGCGCGCGTCCCGTAGGCGTCGGCTTCAAGCCCGTCCCCGAAACCCTGATATGCAAGATCGATCATTGGAATTGCGCCAGTTTTGTTCATCTGCTCAATTGCGATGTCCCATTCGGGATTTGTCAGGTTGGCTCCTGTAGGATTGTGGCAGCATCCGTGCATCAGTATCACATCGCCTTTTCGGGCCCTGCCGATATCCTCCATCATTCCATCGAAATCCACCCCGCGGGTTGATTCGTCGAAATAGCGATATTCGGAAGTCCTGATGCCAAGATGCTTCAATATGGAAGGATGATTGGGCCAGGTGGGACTGGAAATGAACACGTGCGGGGCTGGACTGGCCGACAGTACGAGTTCAAGGGCCTGACGCACCGCTCCGGTTCCGCCCGGGGTTGCGACGGAGGAAATTCTCTCCGGTTCCCTTGAGTCGCCCAGAATAATTTTGGAAAGGGCCTCTGAAAAACCCGGATCCCCGGTCAGTTGAAGGTAGGATTTGGTGTTTTCCTGTTCCCACCATCTTTTCTCGGCGGTTTTAATGGACCGCATGATTGGCGTGATGCCGCCCGAGTTCCTGTATACACCGACACCTAGGTCGATTTTATCCTCTCTTGGATCCTCCCGAAAGAGATTCATCAGCCGCAAAATTCCGTCCACGGGCTGATCGTTAAGTGTTTCCAGCATTTTTATCTCTCGCCTTTTTCAATGGGCAACTCGGAGTCTTTGCCCCATTCCGTCCATGAACCGTCATAAAGCGCGTGATCGGTTTTTCCTGTCCGCTCCAGCGCAAGGTTGACAATGGCCGCGGTTATTCCCGAACCGCAGGTTGTAATCGCGGGTTTGGACATGTCAACGCCGGCATCCGCAAAGATGTCGCGGAGCTCGTCCGGCGTTTTCATTGTTCCGTTGTCGTTCAGAAGATCAAGATGGAAAACATTCTTTGAGCCTGGAATGCGCCCGCTGCGCAATCCCTTTCGGGGTTCGGTCTCGCTGCCAAGAAAGCGCCCCGGAGAGCGGGCGTCCAGAATTTCGAAAGCGCCCGAATTGGATGCGCTCAGCACCTGCGACCGGCTCTTTACCATATGCGCCTGTCGTCTTGCGGTCATGTGTCGGCGCGTTGCGCGTGGCGGCATGTCTTCAAGTGGACGCCCCTCGGAAATCCATTTTGGCATGCCACCGTCAAGCACCGCTATTTGAGTGTGTCCCATGTGCCGAAAAAGCCACCACACGCGCGCCGAGGAAAAAAGTCCGTGCGAATCGTAAACAACTATCTGGTGGCCATCGCCGACACCCATGGCCAGCATGCGGGAAACGAACTTCTCATGTGGCGGCGCCATATGCGGAAGACATGAACTGTCATCTGAAATATGGTCAATGTCAAAAAATCTGGCTCCGGGAATGTGCGCCTTGTCGTATTCGGCTTTGGCATCGCGTTCCACGCCAGGCAAAAACCATGTGCCGTCGAGAATCCGCAGATCGGGATTGTCGAGATGGTTGAAAAGCCACTCCGTGGACACAATTGTCCCTGGATTTTCATATTGCATGGAATCCTCCATGAATGCCGTTTCCCTAAATTATCATTCAGATGCGTTTAAGCGCAAGCGCGTCAAACGCCTTTGCGAATAAAATGCCGACTCATTTGCGATCATAGTCCGGAGTCGGCCTTCCAAAAGCCCGCATTCGGGACCGGAGCTGAAATTTCACATGCTCATTCTCCATGTCGCAGAAGCCGCCGCTTCTGCCGGTCCCAGTCCCGCCTGGCTTCATCGGCGCGCTTGTCATGAAGTTTCTTGCCCCTGGCAATGCCGATTTTAATCTTCGCAAGACCGCGGTGATTGAAATAAAGCGCCAGAGGCACGAGTGTCATGCCCTTGCGTTTCGTTTCGTTCCAGAGCCTTGACAATTCCCTTTTGGACGCGAGCAGTTTTCGGCGCCGACGTTCCTGATGCCCAAATGTTCTGGCCTGCTCATAGGGCGCTATATGGGAGTTTACCAGCCAGAGTTCGCCGTTTTCCACCTCGGCGTAGCTTTCGGCGATATTGGCCGATCTTTCGCGAAGCGACTTTACCTCCGAGCCGCGCAGCAGAATGCCGCATTCGAGATCATCCTCAATTGCGTAATCGTGACGAGCCCGTCGGTTTTCGGCAACGATCCTGTAGTTGGGGTTTTCACTTTTCTTTGCCATCGTGCCCTACTAGCCGTGAATTGATTTGCTGTCCAGATTGTCAAGGCGTCGGTCTTTGCCGCTACGCCAATGGCAATGCCGGAACCGGCGCGACATTCAGATGTTGCCGGAATCGATTTTGCCTTCGGCCCGGAGTTCGTTCAGTATGGCTTCCGTGTGCTGACCCCGAAGCGGAATTTGACCCGGTTCCCGGCATTTGCCGTCAAAACGCGGCGCCGGAACCGGCTGCAGCATTCCCTGAAACTCGACCCATATCCCCCTTTCGGCAATGTGCGGCTCGGATGCCGCCTTCCATGGGGAAAGGACCGGCGCCACGCAGGCGTCGGAATTTTCAAACAGGTCAACCCAGTGGTCAATCGGTTTCGATGCGAACAATTTGGCAAGCAGCGCGACAAGCCCGGGCCATTTCGACCGATCATGCTGATTTTTGAAATCCGGATCGCCATCAAGGTCCATTATGGACAGAAACTCGCTGTAGAATTTGGGTTCAAGACATTGAACGCTGAGAAATCCGCCGCATCTGCATGCGTAGACGCGGGACCAGTGCGGTCCGTCAAGAAGGCTTTCCCCTCTCCTCTCCCGCAAATCCCCGCCAGGCGCCATGGACATCAGCAACGCCATCATATGGGCCGACCCGTCCACTATCGCCGCATCAACCACGGTTCCGCGGCCGGAGCGCTTCGCGTTGATCAATCCCGCGAGAATGCCCGAAACAAGATACAGGGCGCCGCCCGCTATGTCTCCAAGCATCGTTGGAGGAGTCATTGGAATGTCGCCGGGAGCTGATGCGTAGTGCAGCGCACCGGAAGTCGCAATGTAGTTGAGGTCGTGCCCCGCGGTTCCCGAACGCGGGCCGCTTTGCCCCCAGCCGGTCATGCGGGCGAAGACAAGGGCGGGATTTGACTGCGAAAACGTTTCGGGACCAAGTCCGAGCCGTTCCATTACGCCGGGACGAAATCCCTCGATAACCGCATCCGCGCGGTTTATCAGGGCGCGCGCGGCCTGAAGGCCTGTCCCGGATTTCAGATCCAGCACCACGGAGCGCTTTCCCCTGTCAAGCATGCTATGCCCGCCCGTTGCCGGACTGGAGGGATCCGGTCTGTGGATTGCCGTTACCTCCGCGCCGAGATCGGCCAGCATCATCGCGGCGAAAGGTCCCGGACCAAGACCCTCGATTTCAACGACTTTAATCGTGTCGAGCATACCTAATATCTCCTGTGCACGCGCCGGTTGCCTGCAAGACGCCTGTTTTTTGCGTTTTCGCGGATGAAGACAAAGAGTCCGGAGCCGAGTATCAGGCCGATTCCAATCATCATCACCGGTCCCGGCAGATCTCCCCATATCACCCAGCCCCAGAAAATGGCAATGGGCAGTCCCGCATATTCGAACGGCGCTATGGTTGCCGCGTCGGCAAGTCTGTACGCCTGAGCCAGCGTGTATCCGATGATCGCGGAGTTGAGACCGAGCCAGATAAAGAGTCCGATATCGCGGCCCTCCGGCATGGTCCATGCCCGCAGAAGAAACACGAGGCTCTCGTTCTCGAGACCCTCCGCATATCTGCCGTCGCCAACGGCCAGCCAAAACAAAATGCCCGTCAATAAAAAGGTGACCTGAATGTATACGGCCATTGCCGAGGCTTTGGATGTATATCCCAGCTTTCTGGTGAGTATCTGGTTTAGAGCGTATGTCAGGGCCGCAACCACGGGAAGCAGATATATTATGACAGGCGCATTGCGCTCGGCTGCCGCTGCCCATGGACGGGTCATTATTATCACGCCAATTAATCCCGCAACCACGGCGCCGATTCTAAGAGGCCCGACCTTTTCGCCAAGAATTGGCACTCCCAGCAAGGTTATCATCAGGGGTGCCACGAAGAACAGCGCGGTGGCCTCGCCCAGCGGGAGAGCGGCAAGAGCGGCAAAAAACGTCATGTTTGCAATTACGATCATTAGCACCCGGATGACATGCAGACCCACCCGGTCGGTTTTGAGTATTTGCAATCCGCCTTCGAAATGCACCATTAAAAGACTGAAGACGAGGCCGATGGCGGATCGGGTGAAAACCATTTGATGCAGCGGATAATCTCCGGAAAGGAACTTGAATAGCATGTCATTTACGGTAATGGCCAGTACCCCCAGCAGGATAAAGGCCATGCCAAGTCCGGGATTCTGATGACTGGCGGCATTGTTCACATGATCACTCCTTGAATTCAGGCAAATAGCACATGGAATGTTTTTTGCATCGCATGTTTGCGACAGCGACAGGTCGCTGTATAGAGCATTTAATCGGGCTTGCGTGTTCGAACCACGTTGCGGACGCATGCTGCTGGAAGGAAGCGTATTTACAGCTATATCGCATGTTTACGCATGGTTTAGGAGAATGGCATGACGGATATTGTCGAAACCCGTGGGCTGACAAAAACATACAAGGACGGCGTCAAGGCGCTTCGCGATGTAAATCTTAATATTAGAGAAGGAGAGATTCTGGCCCTCCTTGGACCAAATGGAGCGGGGAAAACCACATTGATTTCAACACTTTGCGGAATCGTTCAGGCAACCGGCGGCTATGCGCGAATAGGGGGGTTTGACATCGAAACGGAATATCGTTCGGCAAGAAGACTTGTCGGACTGGTTCCGCAGGAAGTGGTTCTGGAGCCTTTCGAAAGAGTCATCAACACCGTGCGTCTTTCCAGAGGCCTCTTTGGAAAGCCCGACGACAAGGAACTCATAGAGCGCATTCTTCGGCAACTGTCCCTGTGGGACAAGAGAAAATCAAGAATCAAGGAACTTTCCGGAGGGATGAAAAGACGCGTTCTGATCGCCAAGGCTCTTTGCCACGAGCCGCGAGTGCTTTTTCTGGATGAACCAACGGCCGGCGTGGACGTGGAACTGCGCCGGGACATGTGGAAAATCCTCCGCGAGTTGCGCGAAACGGGGGTAACCATCATTCTAACGACACATTACATTGAAGAGGCCGAGGCCATAGCCGACAGGATTGCGGTTGTCAACAATGGCGAAATACTGCTGGTGGAGGAAAAAGACTCTCTGATGAGGCGCATGGGCTACAAGATACTGCGGATTGAGCTGAAGGAAATGCTGAGGGAAATTCCCGAAAAGCTGGCGGAGTACAATTTAAGTCTGGCAGATGGCGGCACCACTCTTGTCTATATCTACGATACAATGCATGACAGCACGGGGATTACGCGACTTCTTCAGAGCATAAGCGGAGCCGGTTTGAAGTTGAACGACATCCAGACAACCCAGTCAAGTCTAGAGCAGATATTCATCGATCTGGTCAGGGAGGATGCGGCATGAACCATAGAGCTGTAATGGCGATATACGCGTTCGAAATGAAGAGGTTCTTCAGAACGCTTCTGCAGAGTTTCATATCGCCGGTTATTTCCACATCGCTTTACTTTGTCGTTTTTGGAGCGGCCATCGGCAGCCGGATCAATCAGGTGGAGGGAGTTAGCTACGGCTCGTTCATTGTTCCCGGTTTGATAATGCTGACCGTGATGTCCCAGTCGGTAAGCACCGCTTCCTTCAGCATTTACTTTCCCAAGTTTATTGGAACCATTTTCGAGCTGCTTTCCGCGCCCGTAAACTACCTTGAAATCGTCATTGGCTATGTTGGCGCTTCGGCCACCAAGGCGCTATTTGTGGGGCTGGTGATTTTGGTTACATCCACATTCTTTGTGGACTTGAACATACAGTATCCAATCGCGATGCTTGCGTTTCTCGTGCTTACGTGCATCAGCTTCAGTCTCTTTGGCTTTATAATTGGAATATGGGCGCAGAATTTCGAGCAACTGCAGCTTATACCGCTTCTGATAATCACGCCGCTGGTGTTTCTGGGTGGCTCGTTCTATTCGCTTTCAATGCTGCCGCCGTTCTGGCAGAGCGTCTCGCTGTTCAATCCCGTGGTGTATCTGATTTCCGGCTTTCGGTGGCTTTTCTTTGGGCAGGGTGATGTGGGGCTTGTCTGGAGTTTGGTTGCAATGTCCCTATTCATTGCCATTTGCCTGGGGCTTGTCTGGCTGATCTTCAAGACCGGATATCAGATAAGAAACTGATGTTTCGCCGACACGGGAACGCGAGTCATATGCAAACGCATGTCATTGAACATTTCCATATTCAGGTTGTGCGGGGCGAAGCCGCGGACCGCAAAGGGCCGCGTGGAGCTCGGTGAACGCGTCGACCGGGCATTGCATGAATTGCGGCGGATGTTCGGATATGCCAGCTGGTTATGGTCGCCACGTTGCAGTGAAAGACACGGGCGGCCTTGTTAAATGAAAACCCGAGATTAAATGAACACAATGAAATTTAAAATTCCATTCCTTAATCGCAAACCCGTTGTTTCAGTTGTGAGACTCGCCGGCATGATTGGCTCTGGCGGCCGGGCGCAGCTGAATGACGAGATTTTGGCTCCGGTAATTGGGAAGGCGTTCTCCAGGGGAAGACCGAAGGCCGTTGCCCTTTCGATCAATTCGCCAGGCGGGTCACCCGTTCAATCGTCTCTCATTGCCGCGAGAATAAGGCGCGAAGCTGAAGAGAGGGGGATTCCCGTGCACGCCTTTGTGGAAGACGTTGCGGCATCGGGTGGCTACTGGCTGGCAGCCGCGGCGGATGACATCTGGGTGGATGAAAATTCCGTTCTTGGTTCAATCGGCGTGATAGCCGCGGGTTTTGGGGCGCATGCTCTTCTTGAGCGGCATGGCATTGAACGCCGCATCCACACGGCTGGAAAGTCCAAAAGCATGCTGGATCCGTTCAAGCCGGAAAAAGAGGAAGACGTTCTCCGGCTCCAGAGTTTGCTGGACAGCATGCATGAATCGTTTATTGGGCATGTCAAGTCAAGAAGGGGGGACAGGTTGTCCAGGGAGACGGATTTGTTCACCGGCGAGTTCTGGCTGGGGACCAGAGCCGTGGAATTTGGACTCGCTGATGGCGTGGCCCACATGGAGTCCAAATTAAGGGAAATCTATGGTGAAAAGGTCCGGTTTTCGATGTATGGCCCGAAAAAGGGCTTTTTCAGGCGTTTCGGGGCGGAAATGGCGCGAGACGCCATGACCGAAATTGAAGAACGCGCAGCTTATGCGCGTTTTGGGCTCTGATAGTGCTCAACAAGATTGTTTTGATATTTCTGGCGTTCATCGCCTTGCTGGCCATTTTCGGGCGACTTAAATTCCCCGGTCGAGACAGGTTCGCCGCAGCCCGCTGCAAAAAATGCGGACGGTTCAGGATTGGAAAGGGGCCATGTAAATGCGGGAAGGGCGGTCGTAGATGAGCATTGAGCTGTGGGTGTATCTTGTCCTGGGTTTTTGCCTTCTGCTGCTTGCCGGAGACGCTCTGGTAAAGGGTGCGGTCAACCTTAGCCTGAGAATGGGCATTCCGGCTCTTATCGTAAGTCTGACAATTGTGGCTTTTGGCACGTCGGCACCGGAGCTGTTTATTTCAATAAGCGCCGTTATGGATGACAAAAGCGGAATTGCGCTTGGCAATGTCGTTGGATCCAACACGGCAAACATTCTTCTGGTGCTGGGATTGCCCGCTCTTGCGGCCGGTCTCGCAACATCTAAATGCAGGCCAAGGAAAACCTATTTGTTTATGATTGCCGGAACGGCGCTGTTCATGGTCCTGGCATTTCGCGGCAAGTTTGACGGGCTTGCCGGGGCGGCGCTTCTGCTTACCCTGCTGTGCTTTCTGGCCGATGCGTTCTTTGAAGCCAAGAAGCATCGCAGAAGCTATGCGGGAATGGCAACGGAGAACCCTGAAGAACTCGGCGGTGTTGATCCAGACATGTCGAGAATGAAAATGTATGCCTTTTTGATCTTTGGACTTGCGGGACTACCCGTTGGTTCGGAACTTCTTGTGGGGAGCGCTTCAATCATTGCGGCGCAATTTGGCGTAAGCGATGCGGTCATTGGACTGACGCTAGTCGCGATTGGCACCTCCCTTCCGGAACTGGCAACCACGCTGATGGCCGCAATTCGCAAGCAGGCGGATGTCGCTCTTGGCAATGTAATTGGCTCAAACATGTTCAATGTGCTTGGGATTATAGGCATTGCGTCCATTGTCGGCACAATTCCGGTGGATGCCAAATTCCTCAGATTGGATCTTTGGGTAATGCTGGGAGCGTCACTGCTCATTATTCCCTTCGTGTTTCGGGAAAGAGACATGAGCCGTGGTTTCGGCTTCGCATTTACACTTCTCTATGTCATTTACATTTGTCTGGTTCTCGGTTGAAAAAACACATATTTCAATATGTTGCGATATAAGGCGGCACCTGGATTTTCAACAGGGCCAATCCGGCGGCCGAATTTTTCCACAGGCGTTTTTCAACCACCGCGGGATTCGAATCATGAAGGTCTTTTCATGTCTGGAAAGCGAGATTTCGCGTTTTTCAGCCCCTCTTTTGCAATAGTCCGCGAAAGTTGCTAACCGTTGGCGAAACTGTCATATAAGTGTCTTATATTGTTTGTTTTTTTAAGAACGGCATCAGTTGAAAAAAATTAATCAAAGAAATTCAACATGTTAAATATTGCATAAAAAATAGGCAAATTAACGAAGGCATTAAATTTAAGTGAAAAAATCAAGATGTTGGAAACTTATCAACGCACTTATCCACAGATTTTGTGGATTTCCTAAAAAGCTCTAAAATCGGGAAGGTTGCGCGGGTAAAAGAATGCCGAGAATGTTGAATTAATGACAAATGACATTGCAAATCAAGCCGGCCTGACCGGGCACAAGCTGATCCAGACCTATTTGAATACGCTGGATTCCTCGCCAGGCGTTTATCGGATGCTGGATTCGCGGGCGAGGGTGCTTTATGTTGGCAAAGCCCGAAACCTGAGAATGCGGGTGTTGTCATACTGCCGGCCCGGGGGGCATTCCACGCGCATTGCGCGGATGATAGAGCAGACGTCATCAATGATGTTTCTGACCACCGAAACCGAGACCGAGGCGCTTTTGCTCGAGCAAAATCTCATCAAGCAGCTCAGGCCGAAATACAATATACTGCTCCGTGACGACAAAAGCTTCCCGAACATCCATGTGACGGCTCATGATTTTCCCATGATTCGCAAACACCGCGGCGCAAAAAGGGAAAAAGGCCAGTATTACGGTCCTTTTGCGAACATAAGATCGGTAAATCGGACACTCGCCCAGTTGCTGAAAATATTCCAGTTGCGCAACTGCACGGATTCGGTTTTCGAGTCGCGCACCCGCCCCTGTCTGCAATATCAGATCAAGCGATGTACCGCTCCTTGCGTGGGTTACATTTCCAAAGAGGATTATGCGAATCAAGTTGCGGATGCCGTCAGATTTCTCAAGGGCAAATCAACTGAAATCCAGGAAAAGCTGGCCATTCAGATGAACGAGGCGGCCGAGGATCTGGAATTTGAACGCGCCGCGGCATTCCGCGACAGAATCAAGGCGATGACGGAACTGCAGACGAATCAGGGCATCAATCCCCGCACAGTCATCGATGCCGATCTTCTGGCGCTCAATCTTGAAAGCGGCCAGGCCTGTGTTCAGGTGTTTTTTATCAGGGCCGGGCAAAACTGGGGAAATCAGGACTTTTACCCCCGGGCGGCCGAAGATGTCGGGGAGGATGAGGTTCTGGAGGCTTTTATCGGTCAATTTTATGACGGCAAGGAACCTCCAGGACAGCTTATACTGTCGCATCAGGTTGCCAATGCGGATCTAATGGCGCTTGCTCTTTCAAAAAAAAGAGGCGGAAAGGTCGAACTGATAGTGCCAAGGCGAGGCGAGAAAGCCGAGTTGATGGCGGCGGCAATGCGAAATGCGCATGAAAGTCTCGCCAGGAAAATGTCCGAGCATGCCACACAGGCAAGGATGTTGAAGCGGCTGGCAGAGACTTTCGATCTGGAAGCGCCCCCCGCAAGAATTGAAGTGTATGACAATTCCCACATGCAGGGCAGCAATGCGGTTGGCGCCATGATTGCGTCGGGATCTGAAGGCTTCATGAAAAGCCAATACCGGAAATTCAGTTTCAAAAATGAAAAACTGGTGCCGGGAGACGACTTTGGCATGATGAAAGATGTGCTAACCCGCCGACTGAAAAGGCTGATCAGGGAAGATCCGGACAGAAGCAGGGGCTTCTGGCCCGACCTTTTGATAATAGATGGCGGGGCGGGGCAGATCAGCGCCGTCCATGAGGTAATGGCGGATATGGGCGTTGAGGAAATTTCGGTGATTGGAGTGGCAAAAGGCGTTGAGCGCAGACATGGAATGGAGGAATTCCATCGCAGGGGCAGAAGGCCGACGGCGTTGCGGCGCAACGACCCGGTACTTTACTTCATTCAGAGGCTGAGAGACGAGGCGCATCGCTTCGCAATCGGGTCCCATCGCGCAAGGCGATCAAAGTCGGCATTCGATAATCCGCTTGATGAAGTTCCCGGGGTGGGTGCGGTAAGGAAGAGGGCTTTGCTGACGCATTTTGGCTCAGCGAAAGCCGTGTCCCGAGCGGCGCTTGCCGACCTGATGGCGGTTGAGGGCGTTTCGGAAAGTCTTGCAAGAAAAATCTATGATTTTTTTCATGAAAAGGGTTAATTCGATATTGAGATTTGAATTGAAAAACATGTAATCCCCTTTTGAATTGGACGCATGAACATATCATGCGGCTTCCCCCGCGGGATTGAAATCAATAGAATGGTCTTATGGTCTGGAACATTCCCATTGCGCTCACAACATTCCGGCTGCTTGCCGCACCGGGCGTGGCGGTTATATTTCTGTATTTCAACCGTCCCTGGGCAGACTGGTTTGCTCTGGTTCTGTTTGTAAGTGTCGCGCTTACAGACTGGTTTGACGGCTACCTTGCGCGATTGTGGGGACAGACAACAAAATTTGGCGCCATGCTGGACCCCATTGCCGACAAGGCAATGGTGGTGATCGCCCTGGCGGTGATTCTCGGATATTCCTCAATGTCTCCATGGCTGGTGCTGCCAGCCACGGTAATCATGTTTCGAGAATTGTTTGTCAGCGGCGTGCGCGAATTTCTTGGTGAAAATTCATCGGCATTGAAAACGACTTTTCTTGCCAAGTTTAAAACAACGCTGCAGATGGTCGCGATATCGGCGCTGTTCGCCCAGGGCGTGTTCGAGCACTATATCGGGCTTGCCATTCAGAATCTGGATCCCGGCAAGGTTTCGGCGATTTTGGCGGGAGAGGCGGAAGACATGCACGGGTTGCTGTGGAAGATGAACGCAATGGGAGTGATGGAGAATTGCGGCATTTACCTTTTGTGGGCCGCCGCGGCGCTGACGCTTGTCACGGGATTGGACTACTTTATAAAATCCCTGCCATTTTTCAGGGAGTAGCAAATGGATGTGCTTTATTTCGCATGGATGCGGGAGCGAATAGGGATTTCAAGGGAAAAGGTTGAAACGGGTGCCGTTACCGTGCGACAGCTTGTCGAGGAACTTAGCTGTCGCGAGCCGAGATATGCCGCGGCGTTTGCCGATATGGATTCAATTCGCGTGGCCATTGATCAGGAACTGGCCGATTTTGACGCTCCCCTTGCCGGGGTGCGCGAAGTGGCATTTTTCCCGCCAATGACCGGAGGTTGATCTTGGAGGTGCGAATCCAGCGAGAACCGTTTGATCTTGGCGCCGAGGCGAATGCTTTTTCGGAACGCCAGTCGGGCATTGGAGCCGTGGTGATCTTTTCGGGAATTGTTCGCGATCTGCCTGGTGGGGAACTTGAAGCAATGGAAATCGAGCACTACCCCGGAATGACCGAGCGATCGGTTGCCAAGATCGCCGAGGAGGCGTTGAATCGCTGGAGTCTCGGAGACGTGCTGATTATCCACAGATATGGCGCACTTAAACCGGACGAGATGATAATGATGGTCGCAACTTCCGCCTCGCATCGGGCGGAGGCGTTTCAGTCTGCCGATTTTCTGATGGATTTTCTGAAGTCCCGCGCGCCGTTCTGGAAAAAGGAGATCGGCGGCCCGCGCACCGGGTGGGTGGAAGCCAAACGCGAGGACGAAGATGCCCTTGACCGCTGGTAGGCGATGAAAATCGCATGACGGGCTTTCAAATTTCGCCACCACGTAAACCAATTTCGGGTCTTGAAACATCTCGAGTACTGGCATGTGATTTCTTTAATTGGGATGCGCGGGACAGCGATTATTGATAATTGCGAAATCGCGCAATTATATAGGAACGTGCTGAGTCAGGAGGCCGACAATGGTCGACATTGCCACCCGGGTCTGGAATCACAAGTGGAAAATTGATCCGATAATCCGGTCTCTGATTGATACCGATTTCTACAAGCTGCTGATGTGTCAGTCGATATATCGCAACATGCCGGACATACAGGTCGCGTTTTCTCTCATAAACCGGACGAAAGCCATCCGTCTTGCCGAAATCGTGGACGAGGGGGAATTGCGCGAGCAGCTTGATCACATCAGATCTCTTTCGCTGTCTCGGGGAGAAAGCACCTGGCTTAGAGGGAATACATTCTATGGCAAGCGGCAGATGTTTACATCGGAATTCATGGAGTGGTTCGAAAATCTGCGGCTTCCGGTCTATCATCTCGAGAAGCGCGAAGGGCAATACGAGCTGACATTCGAAGGCAGCTGGCCGGAAGTGATGCTTTGGGAAATTCCCGCTCTTTCGGTTCTTATGGAACTGCGCGGACGTGCCGTTCTGCACAGGATGCGCAGGTTCGAACTTCAGGTTCTCTATGCCCGGGGGATGACAAAGCTATGGGAAAAGGTGGAGAGGCTGCGCCGCATAGAAGACCTGCGCATCGCCGATTTTGGAACACGAAGACGGCATTCGTTTCTATGGCAGGACTGGTGCGTGCAGGCGATGACGGAAGGTCTTGGCGAGAAATTCATAGGCACTTCCAACTGTCTTATAGCAAAGAACAGGGATCTTGAGGCAATAGGTACGAGCGCGCATGAACTGCAGATGGTATATGCCGCACTTGCCGAGACCGACGAGGAACTGGTTAAATCTCCATACAGGGTGCTTTCAGACTGGCATGAGGAGCACGACGGCAATCTTCGCATAATTCTGCCGGACACATATGGGACCGATGCGTTTCTGAAGAACGCGCCCGATTGGCTGGCAAGCTGGACGGGAATTCGCATTGATTCGGGAAATCCGGCGGAAGGCGCGGAAAAGGCAATTGAATGGTGGAAATCCCGGGGCCAGAATCCGGCCGGCAAACTTGTCATTTTTTCCGACGGACTTGACGAGGAGCGCATGGCGGAGCTCCATGCGCAATTTTCGGGACGGGTGCGGATTTCCTTTGGATGGGGGACGCTGCTGACAAATGATTTTCGCGGGCTGGTTGCAAGCGACGCTCTGGCTCCCTTCTCGCTCGTGTGCAAGGCCGTGTCCGCCAATGGAAGGCCCACGGTGAAACTTTCGGACAACCCGTTAAAGGCCACCGGTCCAAATCGCGAAATAGCTCGCTACAAGCGCGTGTTTGGCCTTGGCAGGCAAAAAGAGCGGGAACTTGTGGTTTGAGCCCATCTGCCCATGCATTGAAATTTAATGCCGAGACGTCTAACTGGATAAACATATGTCATAGACGGGATCCCCGGAAAGAGTGAAACGGGAAACCCTGATCGCGAAATTGCAAAAACCGGCTTATGAAATAAATCTGACAGTCATTTATTTGCAACTGGATTGGTACCCATATATGCGGTTTCCGCACAATTCCCGCCAACGGATTTTACCTGTTTCCGACACGGTGGATTATATCGGGAACCCGAAGTTGCACCGATCAAGTACCCCGCGAAATCGACTTCTCTTTAACTATAATGGATTGAGGTGGGCACCTGGTGAAGACCGCGTTCTCTAGCAACTCCTTCAGAGAGACCGGTGGATCCATGTAGTCAACCAGCAGGTAATTTATGACTTCACTGGATTTTCCACCGTCGCTCGATAGTCTTAAAGTTCCTTCTCACTGTAAACGGAACGTCCGCCAATTAGTTTCATGAGGTCTTTCGTGGATGTCGCGAGCGATACGTCTTCCAGGATTCCAACAGCCGTTAATGCCTGAGAAAGGCTTTTAACCGACCTGCCTTTGTAAAAGAACAGCATTGATCCCAGTGCGCCAAGATTAGATTGAGCGCGGCATAATTATACCTTTCGAATGGGAATTATATCCAGTTGCAACCGACCGGTTCCCGTCATTTCTCTCCGGAAATCCCTTTTCCCGTGTCATCTACCGGGATTCTCGCGGACTGGAATTTGCGCGGTTGGTGAACCCTTCGAACAGTCCTTCCAGCCTTGCCATGCGCTCCCGCAGGTCGCCGATTTCTTTCCTCACGTCGCCACTGAGTTTCCACAGAAACGCCAGTATTCCGGCAATTCCGGCAAGCGTTATCCAATCGGTCGCCATTTCTGCCATTGCTTTCTCCTGTTTATGGTCTGATCGTATCCCGCAAGGCGTACTTCTGCAAGCGTTTTAAGCAGCAACCGGCATTTTTGGCCTTCGATCGGCAAAATAGTCTTTGATTGTGCATATCTGCACTTTCGGCACGTTCATGAACCGGCCTGTGCTGGCGGCAACGTCGGCTACGTGCCGGATGGGTGCGGCGCGTGGTTCGTAAGTCGTCGTGAGAAGCTGCATCGCATCGGCAATATGCAGTACGCGGTTTGCGAGATATGGCGCATGTTTTTGCGCCCGCTGGTGCAACCCCTGATCCCCAGTGACAAGAAAGCCGGCGGCATTGATCGACAATGCATGCAGGAGAGTGGCGTCGACCTCATCGTTGGGCTTTAGAACCTCCCCGAATGTTTGTCGAAGATCTTCTTTCGTGACACCTTTGACCTTTTCAAGAATCTGAAACTTGTCGCGCTTGATGTCGTTGCGAGCGGCTTCATGAACCAGAACATCGACTTTGTACTTGGCGGCCAGTTGGGAAAATTTGGCATAGGCCGGTTTGACAGTGTGATTGTCTTCAAGACCGATGATGATGTTCGTATCAATGAGATACGACGGGGTCCCCATCTTTCAGCGCCATTCTTAAATCGCGTTTCGCATACAAAAATGATTGGGGCGGCTCAAAACCAAATCGTTCTCTTAGATCGGCAAGCCCAACCGGCGTTTCAAAGGGCTGCGCATTTTCAAACTGAAGCGCAAACCCTTCATCAAGTCCTTGAAAGTAGAGATCAAACTACGACCGCTCGATACATGCGACATCCGAATAGCGCCGCCATATCTCTTCGATGGCGAGTTTTTTCACGCACGAAATCTCGGCCACGCCGATAATCGCGCGCTCAGGCGACGTCGAATATATATAGGCGGTCGTACCCTTGGGAGCAGCCGCCGGAAATCTTCGACGAAGCTCGACTATCTTCTCACCCGTGATGACGCGGCCGCCAAATTTTGGTCGAATGCTTAGCACAACATCTCTATGGGTTCGAACCGGCTCCTCGGTGAGTATGGGCAGGACAAGCCGGTCTTCATGGTCGAGCTAACGTCAAAGGCGTCGCGCACATGCAGGCACGGAGCACTGTTTGCATTGAATGCCACGCTAACCTGCAGCGTTCCGCCCGGAGCCTCCACATACTTCCGTATTATGGAAAGCCGCGTGTCTGCTCGACCTTTTTCGAACCTGGAAACAGAGGTCTGAGCCATGTCGAGGCGCCTGGCCATATCGGCTTGAGTTAACCCGGAGAGCTTCCGCATCTCTTTTAAGTGCCTCTCCGATTTTCGGGGTCTGCTCATCCAAGCTGGATGCTCGAACCTCTACGACCTTGCCCTGCAATTTTCCCATGCCGCTTAACTCTCTTTTCCGCTGCTTGTAGTGGTCGAGAGCATGCCTCGCAAGAAATATTCGATGAGACTGACAAGATTTTGTGCATGTTTAATTGTTTTTCGCAAACCATGCCTTCTTTCATGAAAAACTGATGTTAAATGATTTTATTGCCGCACAGGTCTAAAAATTCCTGCAAAACCAGACAAAAAGTCCATGAAAAGATTTTTCAAAAACCCTCTTGCCCCATTGAATAACTTAATGAAAAAATTAGCGGGAGTTGCCGCTTTTGCAACGTCCTTGAAGGCCCGGCCCTTGGATGCGGGCGCCCTTTGCGTCCCCGCGCTTTCCGTTCAGGGTGAACGCCGCGCAAATCCGTCCCAGTTGCCGTC
>JAPOTF010000177.1 GCA_026709325.1 Roseovarius sp. | reverse complement strand
CGGTCTTCGACTCTCTGGACGCCTGCGTCGCGGCGATTGAGGGATACATCGAGCACCGCAACGCCCGTGACGCGCGGCCGTTCCGGTGGAGCCGCAGCCCGGAGGATCTCGTGGAGTCCTGGAAGCGGGGCCACCGGAGGCTCCGGGAAATGGAATCAAATAAATAATACAAAGCACTAGATGCGCAAATGGAAAAGCAACCCTTGAAATCAGCGCTGGCAATCTGATAAAAATTAAATTGCGGACATGGAGCCATCTCCCATCATGTTATGGTTGGTTTACCTTCTTCATGCCATGTGAATGACCCGATATCCGGGAAAACCGTCAAAAACACCTGTTTTCGGGAAAAACAATCTAAATCGAAGAATCAAGAAAGATGTGGCCGATGTTTTATAGATTTCTCCTCTCCGTTGAAAAGAAGGCGGCTAAATTACAAGGCAAAGGTTGGGCTCCGACAACTTTACAGATGGAATTTGCCGCGGCAGTCTCTTTGTTAACAAGCGGTAATCCACAAACCTGCATAGATATTGGAGGAAACAAAGGGGCTTATACACAGGAGATTTTGCGCAGTTTTCCGAAATGCCGCATTGTGATCTTTGAGCCAGCCAAATCCAATGCCGGCATTCTTTTTGAAAAATTTGGAACCAACAGCAATGTTGTGATTGAGCAAAAAGGTGTTTCGAACAAAGTCGGTTGCGTTACATTGTTTAGTGATTAAGATGGTTCGGGACTTGCCTCGCTTACCAAGCGCCGCCTTGATCATTTTGGTATAGAATTTAATCACATGGAAAGCATAGGAACGATTAGATTTGAAGACTATTGGAAAAAAAAACTTGGTTCGGGGAAGATAGATATTTTGAAGATGGACATTGAGGGACACGAACTTGATGCGCTGGCCGGTTTTGGCGATGCCTTAAATTACATTGAAGTAATACAGTTTGAGTTTGGCGGATGCAATATCGATACAAGGACATTTTTCCAGGATTTTTGGTATTTCTTTTCGGAACGCGGTTTTGATTTGTATCGTATAACCCCTTTTGGTGTATTGCATATTGCCAAGTACCGGGAACTGGATGAATTCTATAGTACTTGCAACTATTTAGCCAAACGAAAAGCTTAACGCGGTTAATTAGTGGTGGACAAATCTTTTATGAAGGCTGAATTTGCAAATCGTATGCGTTCATGATATATTCCTGCTTGAAACACGATATTAGGGATTATGAGAAACAAGCGGTTTCAGATCTGGGTCGCCAGATTGACTTACTAGTCGCAACACAGCGCAGAGGAGCCAAGGCAATGTCTCTGGCGGATCCCAGACGTGATCCCTGCTGGCCGTAATCAAGGCGGTCGAGCACTATAACATCGTCCCTGGCTATTGACGGGTATCACGCATTTAGGCAATGAGATCACTC
This sequence comes from Roseovarius sp., assembly GCA_026709325.1. Classification (GTDB taxonomy): domain Bacteria; phylum Pseudomonadota; class Alphaproteobacteria; order Rhodobacterales; family Rhodobacteraceae; genus JAPOTF01. Next base: position 2,871 of record JAPOTF010000177.1, on the reverse strand, counting down.
AATCTGCCTGTAGGAGCACGGTTTTACAATAATTTCAACATCCAGACGGGAAACAACCGACATGGCCAACTGAAAGTCCCCACGAGAAATCGCAGCAGAATCGCGACAGATATATCTCAACTATCTGCGATGGTTCCAGAAGACCGAGATGCACAATACCTTGCATGTACCTCACCAACACAATCGACAAGTCATCCATGCATTTTGGAAACCAAGCTAGGTAATTTTACAAACAAGAGACATAAAATGACGTATAGAGAATACTCTGCCCCCCCCAATATTTTACATAAATTTGAGAAACGCCAAAGTACGCAGGAAAATAATTGAAAAGCAATTGAGCTCATTTGGAATGTCTTACACTCGCATTGAGGCAATTGATGCAATAGATATATGTAAAATTGAATATCCAAAAGTGGTTCGTCGCAATTGGCGTTTCTCGCGTTGGCACATTGACGATATAAGCGCCGCCATATTCATGAGTCACAGAAAAGTCTATGAAGCCATATTGGAGCGGGAATTACCTGTAGCTTTGATATTGGAAGATGACCTTGTATTCAGAGATGACTTCAGCTTGATTCTAAAGCGTTTGCACAATTATCATCATGGCTTTGATATTTTACGCATTGGCACATTCTCGCAAGATCGAGTTATGGGGAAGAGACAATATCTGTTTCCAGATGTTACAATGCGCAGGATTTACCAGGAAATGGCTGATGCTGGAGCTTATTTGGTAACACGTTATGCGTGCCAGAGATTACTGGAAGAATCGCATTTTATCGGTGAACATGTTGACGACTTTGTATTTTCACCTCGCCGCAAACTTCGAACTTTCCAGCTTACAAGTCCAATATGCAGCCAATACATACAGTCTGAAAATCTTCAAAAACTGGCTATTGACATGAAAATTAAAATTTCACAAAGAGAATTATTGCAAACTCCCTCAATAGTTGAAAAAGGACCTTTATTATATCGATTAAAAAAAGAAACGATAAGATTGATAAATCGAGCATATCTAAATTCTGCCATGCTTTATGGCAGCGCGGAAGTTGTTAATGGACTAAGCATATGCGCAAATTTTTCGCTTCCAAATAACCTGAAGCTAAAAAATTAAGCCATGGGTTGCTTCGTTTAAAACAGCTTAATTAAGACGTTTCAGTTAACGCAAAATACGGCATTTTATGAAAAATCGATTTGACTCCATATTCCATATTTGCGCTGCAAATAGCGAATGCAATTTTGGTTTGCCTCTAGACGGTTCATACCGTTTATGGATTGATTTACGAGTGCAGTATCCGCAGCACCGGAAATTTCAGTGGGAATATATCCATTATTTGAATATATGGGCGTGCCTTTCAAAGCCGCCATTCCTGAGAGCCAGATATCATCAACAGTCCAAACTTCAGTAGGAATGTTGAAAACCTCTCTGTCAAGTTGGTCGGCCTTAATTATCACGCCGCCGCAACCTTGCATAATGTCCATATATCCGTTTCTAATGCTCCAGCTATGTTTTGGTTTGGCTGGGTCGTAGTTTCCGAGGATTCCGTTAATTTTCTGTTTAAGTCTACGAACTCTATATGGAATATCAAAATGCGTATTATAACGCCGTACGCGATTAGGTGCAGAATGCCATTCAAATTTCATACCGGGCAACTCAATATCACAACCGGAATTGGCAACAATGCATTCAGGTTTGTTTTTGGCTGCGTCAATCAAATCCTGCCCAAAATTCCGATGAACTATTCGGTCATCGTCGCAATAGATAATCTTACATGATGTTCCGCCTAAGTCCGCTATTGCTGGCAATATCTTTGTTGCAGGGCCAAGATCCTCTTCAACAACAACAAGCCTTGCTCCATCTGGAAGTTCCGGCATTGAAAAGTCGAGTTCTGAAAAACGCCTGTAGTTTCTTGGAATGTTAACCCTTATTTCTCCAATTTCGCCTTTTTCATTCTTCATGCTCAACAGTGAGACAAGGGTTTTCTGCAGCAAGTGAAATCGCGGAGGGATTGATGTCAGCGAGATTATTGTCATGGCGCATTGGGTAATTTTCTTGTCTCAGCAATGCAAGATATATCGGAACAGTGGAGAATGATTTAAAATGGAAAGCAGACCAAATTTGTATCAATGAACACATTTATCGTACTGCAAGAAAGAGATAAATTGCGTCCCAACGGGTACATACCGCATCCCCAGTGATTCCCGATAATTTTTTTATTCATGTTTTACAATAGGTTGACTGGATCGCAAAAAACTTTTTTGTGGACTTTTTGCCCGGAACCGGCATTTTATGGCAAAACCGGGCGGGAACATGACAAAAAACCCTTCCGCAGGCATCTGTCGATGCCCGGGATGCTGAAAACGATGCGACAGCATTTCGGCGGCATCCCCGATCCGATCAGGACCCGAGGCACGGGCCTTTCCGACTGCCTGATGTCGGGCCTTGCGGTGTTCTTCTTCAAGACGCCGTCTCTTCCGCGGTTCGACCGAAACACCCGCGGCGGCGGGGATCCGGTGATGGCGCGAAACCTGCATGCGCTGTTCGGGGTGGCGCGCGCCAAACAGCAGTCTCCATCCGGATGCGCGGGCGCCTCGACGAGGTCGACCCGCGGTCCCTGCGCCGGTGCTTCTCGAAGATGCCACGCGGCTTTGCGGCGCGGCACTGGAAAACCGGACCGCGCTCGGAGGTCATTTCCGATGGCGGTGGACGGCACCGGACACCATTCCTCAAAGACGGTCAAATGTAAAAGCCGTCGCGTCAGGAACCACCAGGGGCGGAACCTGTATCTGCGGAACGAACCGCGAAGTCTGGTCCGCAGGTTCGCCTTCCCGGACCGGGAGACGCTCTCTCCGGCTCTCTCGGGCGAGATCAAA
>JAPOTF010000020.1 GCA_026709325.1 Roseovarius sp. | reverse complement strand
GCCTCTCTCCCGTTTTGCCGGCCGCTCGCAACGGCGGCGGGAGGACAATGTCACGCTTCCGGAGAAAGTGGAATATTATATTTCGAACAGAACACTAGATCATGTCAAGCCTGCGCGGGCGGCCCATCCTGCCGGGTGGCGGAACCGGCGGCCCGATCACGAACCACTCTTCATCAGACAAATCCGTTTCATATCTGTCTAAAGATCGTTTATAGTGTTCCCGAGTCGTTTCTTTCCAGAGGACGTGGGATCCTCCCGTTTCCAGAGTCTAAACTGGGGTGGATACGCCAAAGTTGGAGGTACGACTCGGCTTTTAGGCGAAGCTCTTAGAGAGCGGCAATAACGACAGGGGATATGAATTCGGAAAGCTGCAACATGTCCAAGCTTGCTACAATATACGGCGGATCGGGGTTTGTCGGTCGATACATTGCCAAACGGCTTGCCGATGAAGGATGGCGCGTTCGCGTTGCCGTACGCCGGCCAAATGAGGCAATCCATGTAAAAACCTATGGTGTGCCAGGGCAGGTTGAACCCGTCCTTTGCAACATCCGAAACGATGACAGCGTCCGAGTGGCAATGTCTGGCGCGGATGCCGTTGTCAATTGCGTTGGAACATTCGACAAATCCGGAAAAAACAATTTTAATGCCGTTCAGCATGTTGGCGCGGAAAGCATAGCGCGCATCGCGTCGGAAGAATCCGTCGACTGCATGGTGCACATTTCTGCAATTGGAGCGGATTTAAATTCCGAAAGCGTTTACTGCAAAACCAAGGCGATGGGCGAGATTGCGGTCACCGGGCATTTTCCAGATGCGGTGATCTTGCGTCCTTCGGTGATCTTTGGTCCGGAGGACGGGTTTTTCAACCGCTTTGCCTCCATGGCCAGATTTGGGCCAATTCTGCCAATTGTTGGAGCTGACAGCAGATTTCAGCCGGTGTATGTGGACAATGTTGCCGAGGCCGCGGTCAGGGGCGCCACGGGCGAGGCGGAACCGGGAACATATGAACTGGGCGGCCCGGAAGTGCGCAGTTTCAGGGCGCTTGTAAATGAAATGCTGGCCGTAATCCGTCGGCGCAGGCTGGTGCTGAACATCCCGTTTCGCGTCGCTTCCGTCATGGGTTTTTTTATGGAACTGGCGCAAACCTCGTCATTTGGATTTATCTCGGCAATGATTACGCGCGATCAGGTTGCCAGCCTCAGGTCCGACACAGTCGTTGGCGAAAATTCCAGAGGATTGCGGGAGCTTGGCATTCAACCGGTGGCAATCGGCACGGTACTGCCCGACTACCTCTGGCGATTTCGTCCCGCGGGCCAATATGAGGCAATAAAGGAATCCGCGAAAAACCTTCGCGCCTAGTGGTATGCTATTCCCAAAAGCAGCAAACCGAGAAACATGCGGTAGATCACATATGGGGTGAAGCTGACGGTGCGAAGCAGTGTCATCATGAACCGCAGTGCCAGCAGAGCCGCCAGAAAGGAAAAGGCGGCCGCAATTGCGCCGTCGCGAAGCAGGGCGGTGTTCGCGCCTTCAATCGTTTCCAGTGTCAGGTATCCGGCGCTTGAGATAATGGCCGGAATGGACATCAGCATTGCAATTCTTGCCGCTTCTTGGCGTGAATAGCCAAGAAATCTGGCACCCGTGATTGCAATGCCGGAGCGCGAGGTGCCCGGAACAAGGGCAATGGCCTGCCAAAGTCCAATGATCATGGCGTCTTTAACAGTGAGATCTTCGCCTTTTTTTTTCACGGGACCAATCTGATCGGACCACCAAAGGACGATTCCAAATATCAAAGTCGTCCACCCCACAACCGAAATTGAACGAAGGGAATCGTTCAAACCTGAAAGCTTCATTAAGGCGCCGGCGCAAACGACGGGAATGGTGGCCAAAATCAGCAGAAGCAGCAGGCGGGATCCTAAAGTGTCCATTTTGCCAGTTGCAAGCCGGCGCATGCCACCGAAAATTGATTTCACGTCGGACCGAAAATAGAGCATGACGGCAAAAAGCGTTCCCACGTGAACCGCGACGTCTATTGCCTGACCCTGATCGTCAAGGCCGGTGATTGCCGGAAGAATAATCAGATGCCCCGACGAAGATACCGGCAGAAACTCCGTGATCCCCTGAATGGCGGCGACAAGAACAATGGCAAACAGTGTCATGGAAGTTGTCCGAACCTAAATTCCCTACAGATTAAACTATTGGCGAATGGATAAAAGATGGAATTTATGTCCGCAACGGACTTAAAACATTATGTAATCCAATATCTAAAACTGCTATATGAGGAAAATGAGACAAAAAAGGTCATAATTTTTGACTTTATATTGTCAAAAAATATATTACAATGATTTAAGTGGAAAATTCTGGAGATTGTGCGGCGGCCATGCAACCAATGCTTAAATTCGTTACAGTGGAGCGCGACATGCCCGAAAAGCGGGCGGCCGACTCCCGCAATGCGGATTTTTTCGAGATTTACGCCGAATATGCAGATGCAAAGGCCGGCGAGCAGTCAGGTCGCTGCAGTCAGTGCGGCGTGCCGTACTGCCAGTCCCATTGCCCGCTTCACAACAACATTCCGGACTGGCTCCTTCTTACCGCTCAGGGCCGCCTTCGGGAAGCATACGAGCTGAGTCAGGCCACCAACACGTTTCCGGAAATCTGCGGGCGCATTTGCCCCCAGGACAGGCTTTGCGAGGGAAATTGCGTCATCGAGCAGTCAGGTCATGGTACCGTGACAATAGGTTCGGTCGAGAAATACCTTACCGACAAGGCATGGAGAGAGGGCTGGGTCAAACCGATCGCGCCGATACGGGAGCGGACCGAGTCGGTTGGCGTGGTCGGCGCGGGGCCCGGAGGACTTGCCGCCGCTGACGTGCTGAGAAGAGCCGGCGTTCAAGTCACGGTCTATGATCGGTACGACCGTGCGGGCGGTTTGCTTACTTACGGAATACCCGGTTTCAAGCTAGAGAAGGAAGTTGTCACGCGCAGGGTTGGGCAGCTGGAGCGGGCAGGTGTGAATTTCGAGTTGAACTGCAATGTGGGAGAGGATGTTTCCTTTGAATGTCTGCGCGGCAGGCATTCGGCGGTTCTCATTGCCGTAGGGGTTTACAAAAGCCGGGACATTATGGGACCGGGCTCCGCGGCAGGCGGCATTGTAAGGGCGATAGACTACCTGACGGCATCCAACCGAAAGGGTTTCGGGGACAATGTGCCGGAATTTGACAGTGGAGAACTCGATGCCGGGGGAAAGCGCGTTGTCGTCATAGGTGGCGGTGATACCGCAATGGACTGCGTGCGCACTGCGGTCAGACAAAAGGCCGCAAGCGTGAAGTGTCTTTACCGTCGCGACCGCGAGAACATGCCAGGCAGTCAACGCGAAGTGGAAAACGCGGAGGAGGAGGGTGTCGTGTTCGAATGGCTGAGTTCCCCAAAGGGCTTTGTCGGGAATCCCGTTAGTGGGGTGCTTATACAGAAAATGCGTCTCGGTTCTCCAGATGCAAGCGGGAGACAGGCGCCGGAGGAGATCGAGGGCGCCATTCTGGAAGAGCCCGCGGATCTTGTTGTCAAGGCTCTTGGCTTTGAGCCTGAGCCGCTTCCGGAACTGTGGGGCGAGGATGATCTGGCGGTGACCAAATGGGGTACGGTGAGAGCCGAATATGTAAGCGGGCGTACATCCATGGAGGGAGTTTACGCCATAGGTGACATTGTGCGGGGGGCTTCTCTTGTCGTGTGGGCCATTCGGGACGGGCGCGATGCGGCAGAAGCGATATTAAGTGATTTCAACATGGCCGCAGCTGTGGCCGCGGAGTAGCAAAATGGAAAATGAACGTGCGGTTGACGGAAGGTGCATGTGTGGTGCCGTTGCCGTTAGCGCAATAGTCAAAAACCCGATTTTAAGAGCCTGCCACTGCGACATGTGCAGAAGACAGACAAGTTCAATGTTCATGTCTCTGGCGATAGTCTCGGGAAGCCTGAAAGTCGAGGGTCCGGCAAAGAGTTTCAGGTCGTCCGACTGGGCGGAAAGAGGATTTTGCACGGAGTGCGGATCCACTCTATGGTACGGAACGCTGCATAACGGCGAACGGCATCCGGCGGCCGGGCTCTTTGAAAATGCCGCGGGCGCGCCAATCAAGCTTGAATTCTATTCCGATATGGCGCCCGAGGCATATGCCCTCTCCGGGAACCACAGAAAGATGACCGCAATGGAGACCGAAAGGCTTTTCCAGTCGAATGATGGAGCGGAATCATGACGGTTCACGATCCCGATTGGGCATTTGATCATGCCGAAAAACGCAGACGACTTGCGGAAACGGGCATGTACTCCGAAAGCCAGGAGCATTCGTCATGCGGCGTGGGTCTTGTGGTAAGCGTCAACGGCAAGCCAAGCCGGAAAGTGGTTAAAATGGGCATAAACGCGCTCAGGGCAATCTGGCATCGGGGCGCAGTGGACGCCGATGGCAAAACCGGAGATGGAGCCGGTATCCACATACAGATTCCAATTCCGTTTTTTTATGATCAAATCCGTCGCACGGGCCATGAACCGCATCAGGATCAGCTGATTGCCGTTGGCCAGATTTTTTTGCCCAGGACCGACTTTGACTCCCAGGAAACATGTCGTTCAATCGTGGAGTCCGAAGTCATACGGATGGGCCACTATATATATGGCTGGAGGCATGTTCCGGTCGACGTGACAGTATTGGGCGACAAGGCGAATGCCACCCGGCCGGAGATCGAGCAGATACTGATTTCGAACACCAAGGATATCGGAGAGGAGGAGTTTGAAAGGGAACTCTATGTCATTCGCCGGAGAATAGAAAAAGCGGCGGGACAGGCGGGAATTAACGGCATGTATGTGGCCAGCCTGAGTTGCCGCGGCATCATTTACAAGGGCATGATGCTGGCCGAGCAGGTGAGCGAATTCTATCCGGATCTTAGAGACAAGAGATTCAAATCGGCGTTTGCAATCTATCACCAGCGCTATTCCACAAACACGTTCCCTCAATGGTGGCTGGCGCAACCGTTCAGAATGCTGGCGCACAATGGTGAAATCAACACCTTGAAAGGTAATGTCAACTGGATGAAAAGCCATGAAATCAGAATGGCCAGCGCCTCATTCAAAGATCTTGCGGAAGACATAAAACCCATCGTTCCGCAGGGATCCTCCGATTCCGCGGCTCTGGATTCGGTATTTGAGGTGCTGGTGCGCGCAGGGCGTTCGGCGCCGATGGCCAAGACCATTCTGATTCCGGAAAGCTGGTCGCGCCAGGCAAGGGAGCTGCCCATGGCATGGCAGGACATGTATTCATACTGCAATTCGGTAATGGAGCCATGGGATGGTCCCGCCGCTCTTGCCATGACGGACGGAAGGTGGGTTTGCGCTGGAATGGATCGCAACGGGCTTCGGCCCATGCGCTATGTCGTGACGGCTGACGGGCTTGTGCTCGCGGGTTCCGAGGCGGGCATGGTTCCGGTTGACGAAGGCGCAGTGCGTGAAAAGGGCGCTCTCGGGCCGGGACAGATGCTTGCCGTGGATATGAGCGAGGGACGGCTTTACCATGATGCGCAAATCAAGAACCTGCTTGCGGCAGCCAAGCCTTTTGGAAAATGGCAGGAGCAGATTGTGGATCTTGACGAGAAAATCGATGGCATAATGGAAAAACCGCTCTTCACCGGCAATGAACTGCTCCGCCGCCAGATAGCGGCGGGATATACAAACGAGGAGATGGAGCAAATTCTTGCTCCAATGGCCGAGGAAGGCAAGGAGGCCGTGGCAAGCATGGGAGACGACACGCCCAGCGCCGTGCTTTCCGGGCGCTATCGTCCTCTAAGTCACTATTTTCGGCAAAATTTCAGCCAGGTTACCAACCCGCCAATTGATTCGCTGCGCGAATATCGGATCATGAGTCTCAAAACGCGCTTCGGGAATTTGAAAAACGTGCTTGATGAAAGCGGTTTGCAGACCGAAATTGCCATTCTGCAAAGCCCGTTTCTGGGGAATGCCCAATGGGACGAAGTGATGCGGCTGCTTGACGGCGAAGTGACGGTAATTGACTGCACCTTTGAAGCGGAGAACGGGTCGCTTCAATCCGGGCTGGAGCGAATTCGCGCCGAAGCGGAAGATGCCGTTCGCTCCGGTTCGGGGCATATTGTTCTGACAGATCAAGAGGTTGACCGATCCAGGATTGGCATGCCGATGATTCTGGCCACTTCCGCGGTACATTCGCATCTGACCCGCAAGGGGCTTCGCACGTTCTGCTCTCTCAACATACGCAGCGCCGAATGCATTGATCCGCATTATTTTGCGGTGCTCATTGGTGCCGGAGCAACAGTGGTAAACGCCTATCTGGCTGAAGATTCGATAGCCGACAGGATTGATCGAGGCCTGCTTAAAGGCACGCTTACGGAAAGCATGCAGCGCTACAGGAACGCGATTGACGTGGGACTGCACAAGATCATGGCAAAAATGGGAATAAGCGTCATATCTTCATACAGGGGCGGTCTCAATTTCGAAGCCGTCGGTCTGTCGCGTTCAATTTGCGCCGAGTATTTTCCGGGATTGACAAGCCGCATTTCCGGTATGGGCATTAGCGGCATTCAGGCAAAACTGGAGGACATTCACGCCGAAGCCTTTAAGGGTGGTGCGAATTTGCTGCCAATTGGCGGTTTTTACAAATTGCGAACGTCCGGGGAAACGCATGCATGGGGCCCAAATACGATGCATTTGATGCAGATGGCCTGCATCAAGGGAAGTCACCAGCTCTGGAAAAGATACAGCAAAGCCATGCATGCGAACCCGCCAATTCACTTGCGCGACCTGATCGACATCAAGCCGCTTGGAAAATCGATACCCCTTCAGGAGGTGGAAAGCGTCACCGCCATTCGCAAGCGGTTTGTGACTCCAGGTATGAGCCTGGGGGCGCTAAGCCCCGAGGCGCACAAAACCCTGAATGTTGCAATGAACCGCATTGGCGCCAGATCCGACAGCGGCGAGGGAGGGGAGGATCCCGCGCATTCGATGCCTGAACCAAATGGAGACAACCCGTCGGCCAAGATCAAACAGGTGGCCAGTGGACGGTTTGGCGTTACGGCCGAATATCTAAACAGGTGCGAGGAGCTTGAAATCAAGATCGCTCAAGGCGCCAAACCCGGGGAGGGCGGCCAGCTTCCCGGAATGAAGGTAACTTCGCTCATAGCGAGATTGCGGCATTCGACTGAAGGGGTGTCGCTTATATCGCCTCCTCCGCATCACGACATCTATTCAATAGAAGATCTTGCACAGCTGATCTATGATCTAAAGCAAATCAATCCGACAGTGAAAGTGTGCGTCAAACTGGTGGCGCAATCGGGAGTGGGAACGATTTCAGCGGGAGTCGCAAAGGCCAAAGCGGATGTAATTCTGATTTCCGGGCACAACGGAGGAACCGGTGCCAGTCCCGCGACATCGATTAAATATGCCGGTCTTCCATGGGAAATGGGCTTGACCGAAGCGCACCAGGTGCTTTCGCTCAACAATCTTCGCGATCGCGTTATTCTTAGAACCGATGGCGGACTGCGAACTGGCCGTGACATTGTGATCGCGGCCATGATGGGTGCCGAGGAATACGGGATAGGTACCGCCGCGCTGATAGCCATGGGGTGCATTATGGTGCGCCAGTGCCAGTCAAACACCTGTCCGGTGGGAGTCTGCACGCAGGACGAGCGCTTGCGCGAGAAGTTTACCGGCACAGCGGAAAAGGTGGTAAACCTCATGACGCTATATGCCCAGGAGGTGCGCGAGATTCTCGCCGGCATTGGGGCCGGAACTCTGGATGAGGTGATTGGGAGAGCGGATTTGCTCACTCAGGTAAGTCGCGGATCGGCATATCTCGACGACCTTGACCTCAATCCAATGCTTATAACGGTTGATGGTTCGGAAAATGCAAAAAGCCACAGGGACAAGCATCGCAACGAGGTGCCGGACACGATTGACGCCGAGATTGTTCGCGATGCCGAGCGATTCCTCAAAGACGGAGAGAAAATCCAGTTGCATTATGCGGTTCAAAATACCGATCGCACTGTTGGCGCGCGCGTTTCCTCGCACATCGTTCGGAATTTCGGCATGCGCAATTCTCTGCAACCCGATCATCTTACGGTCAAGCTTACCGGAAGCGCCGGACAGTCTCTTGGGGCCTTTGCGGCGCCCGGACTTAAAATCGAGCTTTCAGGCGATGCGAACGACTATGTGGGCAAGGGATTGTCGGGAGGCATAATCACTGTGCGCCCGCCAATGGCGAGCCGGCTCAAGGCATCGGAAAACGCCATTGTCGGGAACACGGTTCTTTACGGCGCCACTGATGGACTTTTTCTTGCCGCCGGCATTGCCGGTGAAAGATTTGCGGTCCGGAATTCCGGCGCAAAAGCCGTTGTGGAAGGCGCGGGATGCAACGGTTGCGAATACATGACAGGGGGCATAGCGGTAATTCTGGGTAGGATCGGGGCTAATTTCGCTGCGGGAATGACCGGTGGAATGGCCTATATCCACGATCCCGAGAACATGTCCTCAATTCTGATAAATCGGGACACGGTGGCTGTCTGTCAGGTAACGCAACCTTACTGGCTGGCCGAACTGGGGGATTTGATTAAGCGGCATGCGCTGGAAACCGGAAGCCAAAAAGCCCTTGACATCCTGCAGTACTGGGAAACCGAGAAGGGGAATTTTCTGCAGGTTTGCCCATTGGAAATGCTTGACAAGCTGCCTTATCCGATCAGCGACAGTGAAATGGCCATACCGGCCGAATAACACTGCGATTTAACTGGTGATCCGAATTGGCAGTGAGGTTTTGGCATTCGCGGCCGATAAACCCTTTATTCGGGTCAAAGGGAGAAACACCATTAACCCGATCGCCGATTTCATTTGCTATCAGGGTCATGATGTCTTCGCTCTTGGCTTGTGGCGCAAATAGGCCCGCAGAGAGATCGTTTGCGGTCGCTGGGTCGTCAAGGCAAAAAGGTTCCGTTCCGAAATATTGAGATTAACACCGCACGCCTTCTACTATAGTAAGGTGGAGAAAATTCGGCGTGACTTCATAATGCGACTGCTGTAGAGCGTGCGCTGTTATGATTGCGGCACACTGTGCGGAGAGGAAATCATGGACATTGGCGAGTCCTGCACATATTTGACTTCAGGCGGCATTTCCGTCACGCGAACGCATGTTGAGCCCGAGGCGGACCCGGTTGGAAAACTCGCGTCAAGGCTTGACGAGCAGATGGGCGTGCTGCTTACTTCCTCATTCGAATATCCTGGTCGATACACAAAATGGGATCTCGGTTTCTGCGACCCGCCTCTGTCGTTTACGGGACGTGGGCGCAATTTCGATGTGCGCGCCTGCAATGAACGCGGCGCCGTTCTGCTTCCCGCGGTTGAAAATGCCCTGCGGTTGTGCGACGCGGTTGAATTCCTGGAGGTGGACGGAGATGTCCTTGGAGGGTCTGTCCGCACTTCCGGGGAATGGTTTCCGGAAGAGTTGCGCGTCTGTCAACCGTCGCTGTTTTCCGTTGTGCGTTCGATAATTAACGTGTTCCGCAGTCCGGAAGACTCGCATCTCGGACTCTATGGCGCTTTCGGATTCGAACTTGCCTATCAGTTCGATCCAATCAGGCTTTCCATGAAACGGGACGAGCATGACCGCAATCTTGTACTCTTCATTCCAGACGAGCTTCTGATCGTAAATCACCAATATGGACAGTCGCATGTGCTGAAATACGATTTTGAAGTGAATGGCAAAAGCACGACTGGAATTGAGAGAACGGGAACCCGCGCACCCTTTAGGGCATGCAAATCGGTTGAAAGGAATTGCGATCACGTTCCCGGGCAATATGCGGAAACGGTTCGGGCCGCGATCGAGGCTTTTCGCCGGGGAGATCTCTTCGAGGTGGTCCCAAGCCAGACCTTTTTTGAGCCATGCACATTGCCGCCGTCGAAAATCTTTCGCCGCCTGCAGGCAATCAACCCGGCTCCCTATGGGGCGCTTATGAACCTTGGAGATGGCGAGTTTCTCGTTGCCGCATCCCCCGAGATGTATGTGAGGTCCGATGGGACGCGCGTGGAGACATGTCCCATAGCCGGAACCATAAGACGCGGAAAAAATGCCGTTGAAGATACTCGTCAGATTGAATCGCTGCTTGGTTCGGAGAAAGCCGTTTCGGAATTGACCATGTGCACGGATGTGGATCGCAACGACAAGTCCCGCGTGTGCGAAGCCGACAGCGTGAGAGTGATTGGCCACCGCCAAATTGAAATGTACTCTCGACTTATCCATACGGTCGATCATGTTGAAGGCAAGTTGAGAGAGGGCAATGACGCATTGGACGCATTTCTGGTGCACATGTGGGCGGTAACGGTGACCGGCGCGCCAAAGCGGCACGCAATCCAGTTTATCGAAGACCATGAACACTCTCCCAGACGCTGGTACGGCGGGGCAATTGGCCTACTTGGTTTTGACGGTGGCATAAATACCGGACTGACGCTTCGAACGATGCGAATCAAAGACGGAATTGCCGAGATCAGAGCCGGAGCAACATTGCTTTTCGGATCCGATCCCGATGATGAGGAGGAGGAAACCCGACTGAAGGCATCGGCTTTGCTGGAGGCCATTCGCGGCGAGAATGTCAAGCCGGCCGCGCGCAATTCAGCGCATGCGGGGCGACCCGGTGCCGGTCGACGCATACTAATGATCGATCATGATGATTCATTTGTACACACGCTGGTGGGGTATTTCAGACGCACGGGCGCTGAAGTGATTACATTCCGCTCGGGATTCCCGCGCGAGCGAATAGCCATGGAGAACCCTGATCTCGTTGTTCTTTCGCCCGGCCCTGGCTATCCGGAGGATTTTGGATTGGCGGAAACGATAGACGCAACCCTAAAGGCCGGCATTCCTCTTTTCGGGGTTTGTCTGGGCCTGCAGGGAATTGTGGAATTTTATGGCGGCCGTCTTGCAGTGCTTGACAGGCCGATGCATGGCAAACCATCGAAAATCAATGTACTTGGAGGACGATTGCTGGAGGGACTGCCGGAAAAATTTGATGGCGGGCGCTATCACTCGCTATATGCCGATCGCGAGACATTTCCCGAACAGCTCAGGATTACCGCTCAGACTGACGAGGGCACCATTATGGCCATAGAGCATCCGGAACTGCCTGTTGCCGCCGTGCAGTTTCATCCGGAATCGATTCTGACTTTGGGCAATGATACCGGGTTGGCACTGGTTCACAACGTGATGCGCGTACTCGGGTCGAAAGATTCGTTGCATGCGCGCTAAATCCCGTATGACTGCGATCGCCGATCATGGTTAGGGGCAAAAAAGGCAAAAGGAAATCGAAGGCGGCAAAACCGGCACCGCGAAAACTGCAAGCGCGATGGGCGGACGCGCCAACCCGGTTGCGACGCTGGGCCCTGCGTTTTGTCATTGGCGCCATTGCCCTAACCTGCATTATGGTGCTTGCGTATCGTGTGGTTAATCCGCCGTTTACGCTGTACATGCTCAAGGAGCATTGGCGCATTGGCGGGATTGAAAGGCGCTGGACTCCAATTGAAGATGTTTCTCCGGTGGCCGTTCGTTCAATTGTTGCGGCCGAAGACGCCAATTTTTGCGGGCATTGGGGATTTGACATCAATGCCATACGTGCCGCGATAAGAGACGGCAGCACCCGCGGGGCGTCGACCATCACGCAACAGGTTGTCAAAAACGTCTATCTGTGGAACGGCCGCAGCTGGTCGCGAAAATCATTGGAGGCATTGATAACCCCGCTGGTTGAGCTGTTCTGGACCAAGAGAAGAATCGTCGAGGTTTATTTGAATGTCGCCGAGTTTGATGAAGGGGTGTTTGGCATTGAAGCTGCCGCAAGATCCCATTTTCGCGTTCCGTCGTCGAAACTAAACCCATTCCAGGCCGCGCATCTTGCGGCGGTACTGCCCGACCCCAAGGGCAGATCGGCTTCCGAGCCGTCTGATCTGGTGCGCAAGAGAGCCGAATCTGTTGTTGATGGAGCGGCAACAATTGATGTTGATGGGCGGGCGGCTTGTTTCCAGGATTGAACCGGATGGAAAACCGATGCATTTAAGGGTGGATAGATTCAATGAATGAAGCGATTCGACTATGGTGAAACTTTATCACTTCCCGCTTTCCCCGTTCTCCCGGAAGGTCAGGCTCTGTCTGGCTGAAAAACGGATAGAATGCGAACTGATTGAAGAGCGCTACTGGGAGAAGTCAAACGAGTTCCTGCGCCGCAATCCCGCCGGCAAGGTTCCGGTAATGAGAATCGGAGATCTGGTGATGTCTGAAAGCATGGCGATATGCGAATATCTCGAGGAGAAATATCCCGACCCACCGCTTTTGCCGGCCACGCCAGAGGGACGATACGAAGCCCGCCGCCTTGTTTCCTGGTTTGACGACAAGTTCAATCATGAAGTTACCGGCAAACTGGTTCACGAACGCGTCAACAAAAGAATAATGAAGCTGGGCACTCCCGACAGCGCCAGCATCATGGCTGGCACCAAAGCGATAAAATTTCACCTGGGATACATGATCTGGCTTCTGGAAAGACGTCGCTGGATCGCCGGTGATGTCATGACAATGGCGGATTTCGCCGCTGCGGCGCACCTGTCGTGCCTTGACTACATTTCCGATGTGGAATGGAAACGCGCAAAGATAGTCAAGGAATGGTATGTGAAAATCAAATCCAGACCCGCATTCAGAAGCATTCTTGCAGACCATATACCGGGAATTCAACCATCGGAGCACTACTCGGATCTTGACTTCTAGCAAATGGGCCCGGTCTGTTCCGAGCCATTTATTCAGGACGATCATTAAATGGACGAACTGAAGGAGCAATTCAATGCCATGGCAAGAGACCACGGATTCGATGTGGTTCGCGTTTGCAGGCCATGGGATGCGCCCGAAGTGCCAGGCAGATTGTCGGAATTTCTGCAACGCGGCTATCACGGGCAAATGGACTGGCTGGAAAGACGCAGAGAATGGCGCGGGAATCCGTCCTCGCTTTGGCCCGAGGCCAGGTCCGTTATTGTTCTGGGAGAAAGCTATACCCCTGCAGACGATCCCCTTGAGAATTTATCTAAACCGGAGATCGGATCGATATCGGTTTATGCTCGCAATCTCGATTATCATGATTTGATAAAAAAGCGTTTAAAAAAGCTTGCCCGATGGCTTGCCGACAAGGCTAAAACCGAAGTAAAGGTTTTTGTTGATACCGCACCGGTGCCGGAAAAGCCACTGGGACAGGCATCGGGATTGGGATGGCAGGGAAAGCACACCAACCTCGTCAGCCGCAATTTGGGAAACTGGTTCTTTATTGGTTCAATTTTTACCGCAATGGAAATCGAAGCGGACCAGAAGGAAAGCGATCATTGCGGCAATTGCCGGGCCTGCCTTGACATTTGCCCCACAAACGCGTTTCCAGGCCCCTATCAGATTGATGCAAGACGATGCATTTCATACCTGACCATAGAGCATCGCGGCCCGGTGGATGAAGATATTCGCCCGTTGCTTGGCAACAGAATATATGGTTGCGATGATTGCCTGGCCGTTTGCCCGTGGAACAAGTTCGCGGTAAAGGCGCGAAATATCGGCTATCATGCAAGAGACGATCTCGCTTCTCCCCGCCTTTCGGAACTTGCCGCTCTGGATGATGCGGGTTTCAGATCGAAATTTCAGGGAAGCCCGATCAAGCGGATTGGACGCAATCGCCTTGTGAGAAACGTTCTTTATGCCATCGGCAATTCCGCGCGAAAAAACCTGGCCCCGGTTGCGTGGAAACTGCGCGAAGACAATGATGAAGCCGTTGCCGACGCGGCGCGATGGGCCGCGGAAAAACTTGTCGGCGGAAGCACCTGAAATGCAAGAGAGAATCTCCGCTCTGATTTGCGGTGTCGGCGGTGCAATCGGCGTGATTGGAATTGGAGCGACATGAGTTTGCTGCTGGGAGTTGATACCGGCGGCACCTATACGGATGCCGTGGTGGTTCGGAATGGCTGCATCGCCGCGAGCGCGAAATCCCTGACCACTCGCCACGATCTCTCAATCGGGATCGGAAACTCGATCAGATCGGTTCTTGATCTGGGGGGAATTGATCCCTCGGAGATTGGGATGGCTTCACTGTCAACAACCCTTGCCACAAATGCGCTTGTCGAAGGTCACGGCGAGAGAGCGGGGTTGGTGTATGTCGGGTTTCGGGAGCAGGACATTCACAGTCACGGGCTGGGCGCGGCGCTGGCGGGCGATCCCGCGATAGTCATGGAGGGAGGGCATGATCATACGGGATCGGAGGAAAAGAGCCTCGACATGGAGGTGCTTGAAAAATGGCTCGCGGCGAATAATGGAGTCGCCGCATATGCCGTTGCCGGGCGTTTCGCAACGCGCAATCCGGAGCATGAGCTGGCGGTGGCAGACGCAATACGCGGGGCCACGGGAAAACCGGTAAGCTGTTCGCACCATCTTTCCGCAAAGCTCAACGGCCCCAAGCGGGCATTGACGGCGCTGCTCAACGCCAGACTCATTGGAATGATTGCCAGACTCATTGGCAACGCCGAAAAGACTCTGGAGGAACTCGGAATTGACGCGCCCATGATGGTGGTGCGCGGAGACGGGGCTCTGGTTGGCTCCATGCAGGCGGCCGACAGGCCGATTGAGACAATATTGAGCGGACCGGCGGCAAGCATTGTCGGCGCACACTGGATGACAGGCGCCAAAAACGCGCTGGTATCGGATATTGGCGGAACAACAACAGACGTGGCGCTGTTGAGAAACGGCAGGCCGCAGATTGATCCGCTTGGCGCGCAAGTTGGCCCGTGGCGCACAATGGTTGAAGCGGTGGCCATGCGCACAACCGGTCTTGGCGGCGACAGCGAGGTTCGGATAATCGGGGAAGGGCTTTGCGGAGACATTGAGCTTGGGCCGCGGCGAACCGTACCGGTTAGTCTCCTGGCAATGGAAGCGCCGGAAGAAGTTCACGCCGCATTGGACCGGCAGTTGCGAAGCGATGCGCCTGGCGAGCATGATGCGCGATTTGCGCGCGCCGTGCCCGGGATGGATGCGGCAGGGATTGGCTCAAAGGAGAGAGCGGTTCTGAATCGGATCGGGGCGGATACAGTGCCGGCGGGAAGCGTGCTGCGCACCCGCCTGGATGGAATGGCATTGAAAAAGCTGGTTAATCGCGGTCTTGTGCAGATCGCCTATGCAACTCCCTCGGATGCAAGCCATGTATTGGAGCGCCTCAAAAATTGGGATGCGGATGCTGCTGTAAAAGCCCTGGAGCTTCTTTCCCGAAAAAGGACCGGTGCCGGCATGCGGATTGCAGACGGGCCGACTGATTTGGCCGAAAAGATCACCAACCGGCTTACGCATCAGACGTCCCTGGCGCTTCTTGAAGCCGCATTTGCCGAGGAAGAGGTGGATTTCGGGGATTCTCCCTCGGTACTTGCGGAACATGTGCTGATGCAAATGGGGCTTCAAGGCCACATGGGACTCGTGAAGCTAAATAGCGGTCTTAACGTTCCCGTTGTCGGGGTGGGAGCCTCGGCTCCATGCTATTATCCGGCGGTTGGGGAACGGCTTTCCTGCGAAATGCTGCTCCCGGAAAATGCCGGCGTGGCAAATGCGATTGGCGCGGTTGTGAGCCAGGTTTCATTCAGGAGAACGGGAATGATCACGTCGCCTGCCGATGGGCGCTTTCGGGCTCACCTGGAAGACGGGCCTCTGGATTTCGGGGAGTTAGACGATGCAATGGGAGTCCTTGAAGAGGCTTTGGGGGGAGAGGCCCGCAAGCAGGCGGAGCTTGCCGGGGCAATGGAAATCGCATTGGCGGCAACCCATGACATAAGGAGGGCAAATATTGGAGCTGAAGAGATTTTCCTTGAAGCGGAAATTGCGGTGGAGGCAAGAGGAAGGCCTCGAAT
The DNA here is from genome assembly GCA_026709325.1 of Roseovarius sp. Lineage (GTDB taxonomy): Bacteria > Pseudomonadota > Alphaproteobacteria > Rhodobacterales > Rhodobacteraceae > JAPOTF01. The sequence continues at coordinate 20,481 of JAPOTF010000020.1, read as the reverse complement.
TGCCCTGTCGGACTGAATGGGCTACATATATCATGTGAAATTGCAAGTTTCCCAAAACGGACCCGGACCGGAGCGCGGCGCACTGTGACATCATCGGCGAATGGGTCCGGCCGGACACAGCGAAAGGAGACCGCCTTGCCTGACAGCCTTGGCATGAGCATGGATTGGCGACAACGCCTCGACAAGGGGCGTTTGGCCCGTCTTCGGGAGAAAATCGCCGACTACGATTGCGGGGCGGGACTGTTCTATGATCCTGCCAACATCCGCTACGCCACCGGAACGACCAACATGCAGGTCTACGGGCTTCACAACCCCTGCCGCTACGCCTTCGTGCCGGTCGAGGGTCCAGTTGTTCTTTTCGAGTTCGCCGGGTGCGCGCATCTGTCGGCGGGATGCGCGGCGGTTGACGAGGTGCGAACGGCCACATCGTGGTACCATTTCGTGTCCGGGCCGCGTGCCGAGGAATATGCGCACATCTGGTGTGCCGAGATCATGGATCTCGTGACGTCGCATGCCACGGGCAGCCGAAAGCTGGCCATTGATCGGATCGACCCGCTGGGCACGCATTTGCTGGAGCAAAACGGCATCCACATCATTGACGGGTTTGAAGTGGCCCATATGGCTCGCATGATCAAGACGCCCGAAGAGATCGACGCCATCCGCCAGTCGATCATCGTTTGCCAGGAGGGCTTGACCCGAATGATTGAAACGTCCGCGCCGGGCCGTACGGAAAACGAAATCTGGTCGATCCTGCACCAGACCAACATCGAACGGGGTGGCGAATGGATCGAGACACGGCTCCTATCCTCCGGCCCGCGCACCAATCCGTGGTATCAGGAAGCCGGGAGCCGGGTGATCAGGGCCGGTGACATGATCGCCATTGACACTGATCTGATTGGACCGCATGGCTATGGTGCCGATATATCGCGCAGCTGGGTTGCCGGTGATGTGACTCCGACAGGTGACCAGAAGAACCTGTATGCGCTGGCTCATGAGCAGGTCGAGCGAAACCGCGAGCTTTTTGTTTCCGGACGAAGCTTCTTCGAGATCGCCGATCTTGCCTGGAAGATGCCGGAACCCTATCGCGGGCTACAGCAGCCGGCCATTGCCCATGGCAGCGGACTCTGCAACGAGTTCCCGCTGATTATCCACGGCGAGCACATTCAGGCGAAGGGGCATGACGGCATTCTCGAACCTGGCATGGTGGTGTGTGTCGAAAGCTATGCGGGCGCAAAGGGAGGACGGGAAGGCGTCAAGCTGGAACAGCAGATCCTCGTGTCTGAGGACGGGCCGGAGCTGCTCTCGAACATTCCCTTCAATGAACGGCTGCTTGCTTAAGTGAATGGCTTGAAATATTCGTTTGAACCGACCGGCCCTGCCCTGTGCGGGTGTTGCGGGGCCGGAACCGATCAAGAACCGATATGGGCCGCTCCGGTGTTTCGACAGCAGGATATGGCAGCCCGGTGCGATCTTCAGCCCAACCCAACCTGGACCGAGCTTTGACCATCATTTTGACATTTTTCCACGGAGATGTTGTTTTCCGTTAACCCTTGTGGCGGGATGAGGTAAAAGCGAGACGCGTGAACGTGACGGCCTGCAGTGGTCCCGCGAGCATCCATGCGGGGCGCGATAGCGCGACCGAAACCTGGTTGCAGCCCAAATGTCGACTTTTTTGCAATGTGAAAAACCGCCTGAAAATTAACGCCAGTCACCGCCGAAGTGAGCGCTTGAAACGTTTTTCGTGGAATTTTTGTCTGGTTTTCCAGGGGATTTTAAACCTTTTCCGTAAAAAACCATTTAATGTCAAATTCTTGATGGCGGAAGACATGGTTTGCAAAAAACGGAGATTGGCGGGAATGACTGACATCTAAATTAAGTACATTGACTCGCAAACCGACCAGTTGGTATGTAATGGCATGTTGACTGATGACCACAGGCAAAAGCAAGAACGCGGGAGAGATTCTCGTGCCATTATATCAGAGCTGAAATCATGGGCGACGCGCCAGCTAGTCGACGAAGAGCCCGGCAGTCTTTCGATTAAGCCAATCATCCGCAAAGCCGGTGTTTCTCGCGGTGCGCTTTTCCGTCACGTTCCAATCAAAAATCATTTAATCGCTGCCGCGGTTGCAGATTTTCTGGAAGGGGCGTCTGCCCGGCTGGCTGAACACGTGGCTCGATTGCGTGGAAGTGAAATCTCAATCTCGCAATTCGGGTCGATCCCTTGCTCATCGGTGGTCGTCTCTTGGCGCGTTTTGGCACGGCACATTCATCTTCGGAATGTGCCGGATGAAGACTTTCGGCAACATTGCGTCCAGCCTGCTTCGAGGACAGGCATTTTCCACAAGTTGTCGAGGATCGCTCAACGAGGCGGAACCTTTTCACGCCATGTTTGAGAGCATGATTCCGCGCGATGCCGTCGTGCGCGATATCGGATAAATTTTCAATTGGGAGAAAAACATGAAGAAAACTCTATCGCTTGGCGCCCTGATGATGGCAACGTCCTTTTCCGCGGCGCCGGTCCTGGCGGATACGGAATTGGTCGCCGCAACGTGGTTGCCGCCGCAGCACCAGTATTCGCGCTATCTCTACAGCTATTGGGCCGAACGGGTTGCCGCCTATGACGGTTCTCTGAAAGTCGAAGTTGAACTTGGGTCGCCTCGGGTCACTCCGACGGGCAATCTAAACGAGATCGCCGATGGCTTGGTTCAGGTTTCGAGCCACTTTGCGCAATATACGCCGTCCGAATTGCCGGTGGCAAATGCACCGGAAGAGCTCGCAATGACTTTTGACGATCCGCGCGTCATCATCGCAACTTCCGCTGAATTCAATATGACCGACCCGCAGCAGCAAGCGGAATGGGCGTCAAAAGGCGTGGTGTTTGGGGCATCTCAGGGCACAAATTGGTACAAACTGGTTTGCAACACGCCGGTGACAAGCATGTCCGAGATTCAGGGGGCGAAACTCCGTTTGCCCGGACGCGCACCTGCGGAATGGGCCAACAGTACAGGCGGAGTCACCGTCTCGCTCAGCTCAAACGAGCAGTACGGCGCGCTTGACAAGGGCGCCCTGACCTGTACCACCACAACTGCCGCCGATGCCTGGTCCCGCAAGCTGCACGAGGTTGCGACTCATATCACGGATATGCCGATCACTCTCTTCTGGGCGGGGCTCGGACATGGCTACAATGCCGATTTCTGGGAAGACCTCACCGTGGATCAGCGGCGGGCCCTGCTTTATGCGGATGCCGATGCCATGGCCGCGCTCATCGTGGACGGGACATTGCTGGAGGAGAGTGAAGCGGAGAAAAAACTCAAAGAGAACGGTGTGACGTTTCACCAGCCCGCAGATGATCTGGTAAAGTCCATTGAGGATTTCCGCGCGGCGCAGCCCGGCAAGGCTGTTGGAATCGTGCAGGAGAATTTCGGCCTGGATGATGCGGAAGATCTTCTCGCGCGCTTCCAGTCCACCATGGATAAATGGACCGATCTCCTAGCTGATGTCCCCGTTGAGGACAAGGAGACACTGGCGGCGCTGATGAAGTCGGAGATTGTCGATAAGCTGGACCTCGACACTTATGGCGTCAACTGAGTACGCCATTTGACCTGTCGGGCCCGGCATGCGCCGTGCCCGACAATGGCTTTACCGTATGACCGCACTTCTTCGCATCGCCGACCGTGCCGCCAGCGCTCTCGTTTTTCTTGCGGCTTTGGCCGTTTTGGCCATTTTCCTGACCATCACTGTGGATGTGGGGATGCGGGCGCTGTTTAACGCGCCCTTTAGCAACACGATTGAACTGGTGTCCTTTTACTACATGGTGCCGCTCACCTTCCTGCCCATCATGATGCTGGAGATGCGCCGCGAGCATATTGATATGGATCTCTTCTACCGATTGTTTCCAAGATCTCTGAAGTGGGTGGCGCGGGCGATCTCGGGCGCAATTACCATCGGCATTTACGGCTTGCTTGCGTGGTTCACCTTTGAACAGGCCCTGAAATCGACGGCCTCCGGAGAACTTTCCATGGGGGTAAACCTGTTGCCCATCTGGCCTGTAAGATGGGTGCTGCCGGTCGTGTTCGTTCTAGCCACGCTGGCCGCGATCCTGATGACGCTGCACTTTGTGTTGGACGGCGAGGATGGGTGAAGAGTTTTTTTCGGTCATTCTGGCCTTCTCGGCGCTTCTTGCGCTGATCGCCATCCGCGTGCCGATTGGGCTGGCGCTGATTGCCGTCTCGTTTGTCGGCATCGCGTATGAAACAAACATGCGGGCGGCCATCGGATCTGTGTCGCGCCTGCCCTACGAATTTGCCACCAACTGGAATTTTTCAGCCGTTCCCATGTTTCTGCTGATGGGGTTTTTGGCCTCGGAGACCGGTCTGACAAAGGGGCTTTTCAGCGCCTCGCGGGTCTTGCTTGCAAGACTGCCCGGTGCTTTGGCCTGTGCCAGTGTCGTTGCGAGCGCGCTCTTTGCGGCCGCATCCGGTTCCTCGGTGGCCACAGCCTCTGCCATGTCGCGGATTGCCATCCCCGAAATGCTCAGGCGCAAATATGACTCGGGCCTTGCCTGCGGGGCCGTCGCGGCATCCGGCACTCTGGGCTCGCTTATTCCACCCAGCATCTTGATGATTCTTTATGGCGTCTATGCGGATGTCTCCATCGGCAAGTTGTTTCTGGCTGGCTTTATCCCCGGGCTTTTGTCCGCCGCGCTTTATGTCGGCATGATTGCGGCACGGTGCAAAGCCAATCCGGCTCTTGCGGGGCAAACGCATGTTGAAGATGCAACCGACATGTCCGCCGGACGGCTTTTGATCGAACTCGCCCCGCTGCCCATCCTGATCGCAATTGTTATGGGAAGTATCAGCTTCGGATTTGCCACGCCTACAGAAGCGGGCGCACTTGGGGCGTTTGGGGCTGTCGCCATAGCCGCGTTGACGGGGCGCTTCACTGTCTCCGGTCTTTTCTCGGCACTGCGTCAGAGCGCGCTGTCGTTCACCGCCATCTTCATCATCGTGATCGGCGGGGCGCTCCTCACACGCTACGTGGCAATAGCCGGCTTGGGACGCGGGCTTTCAGACATGATGGAGGGCGCCCAGCTTGGACCAATCGGCCTCATCCTGATTGTCGCGGCGATTTATGTGATTTTGGGGATGTTTATCGATTCAATCGGTCTGCTCTTGCTTACGGTGCCGTTGATCCTGCCACTGGCCGTGCAGCTTGATATGGATCTGATCTGGTTCGGGATCATCTTAATCAAGTTGCTTGAGATTGGACTGATCACGCCTCCGGTGGGGTTGAACGTGTTTGTCATTCAAAGCGCTCTCAAGGGTGCCGTGTCCATGCCTCTGATATTCAAGGGCATCGCATGGTTTTTGGTGATGGATGTTGTTGCGCTTGGTCTTCTGGTAACCTTCCCCGTGATCTCGCTCTGGCTGCCGGGGGTTGTGAAATGAGTGCCGCTCCTGCCAAGTTCATCCATCGGCGAGCCAATGCCCTTAAGTGTCGCATGACGCTTATGCTGCCGACCTGAAGTGGCGGCCTGCGGAGCGGCTGCACCGCGAATGATGTTCGCCAACAAGAAACCCGCAAATGGAAATAGATATGACCGACATACTGATAAGGAACGCCAAAATTGTGGACGGAAAGACGGATCGGCCCAGGGATGCGCAGGATTTGCGCCTGGCTGACGGGCTGGTTCAGGAGGTTGGCAGTGAACTGTCTCCGGGGGATCGCACACAGGTTGTCAACGTGGCGGACCAATACGTTCTTCCCGGTTTGATTGACGCCCATGTTCATGTCGTCGCCACCTTGGCAAATCTGAAGGAAAATACCTCCCTGCCGGACCCAATCGTTACCGTCGGCGCGATGAACATCATGCATGCCATGCTGAAGCGCGGGTTTACCACGGTGCGCGATCTTGGCGGCGCAACCGGGGCCTTGCGTCTTGCGATGGAGGAATCTCCCATCCCGGTGCCGCGGCTGAATATTTGCGGCAAGGCCCTCTCTCAAACGGGTGGCCATACCGATCAGCGGGGCCCTCTGGACAGTTCGCCAACCGATGGTCTCCAGCATGATCTCGGGTCGCTCGGAGTGGTGTGTGACGGTGTGCCCGAAGTGCGGCGCGCGGCAAGAGAGCAGTTCCGCACTGGGGCGGATTTCCTGAAGGTGATGGCGAATGGAGGCGTGTCCTCACCCTCCGATCCAATCCACTACCTCGGCTTCTCACGTGAAGAATTGACCGCGGCGGTTGAAGAAGCCGCAAATGCGGGCGCTTACGTGGCTGCGCATTTGTACACGGACGAGGCCATTGCGCGCGCGGTTGAATGCGGTATTACCTCGTTGGAGCATTGCAATCTTATCGCAGCCGAAACCGCGAAACGCGCCGCAGATGCGGGCTGCATCGCCTGCCCGACCCTGATCACATACGACAAGCTCCATTCGGAAGGGGCGCGCGTTGGGTTGCCCCCGGCGTCCGTCGCCAAGGTCAATGATGTGCGTCTGAAGGGGCTTGAGTCGCTCTCCATTATGAACGAGGCAGGTTTGCCGATGGCCTATGGCAGTGATTTGCTGGGCGCGATGACGCCTCACCAAAGTGGCGAATTCGAATTGAGGGCGCAGGTGCTGCCCGCGCAAACAGTCATCGCCAGCGCCACTTGCATCGCCGCAAGGCTTCTGCGCATGGAGGGGAAGGTCGGGTCTATCGAGGCTGGCGCATTCGCCGACGTGGTTGTCGCAAAGCGGAACCCGCTGGAAGACATTTCCGTCCTTTCCGGTCAAGGTGAAGGGTTGAGCGCAATTATCAAAGGCGGCGCCTTCGTAAAACATGCGGGAGTGTGACGCCGCGAAAGTCCGTGTGATCGCGAGGCGATCATCATCGCATCCTCGCCTCGGAGCACCTTCGCTCGGGCGGACAAGTATGCATGGCCTCCTGATCGTCCGAAGGGATATGGCTGTTTACGGTGAAAGTGCAAAAATCCAGGTTGCGGCTCAAGCCGGCATCGATCCATGTCGCCCCCATTTGCGACCGGCGTCTTTAGGCTTTTGGCGTTCGCAACGAGGGGGCGTGTTTGCATCTCCAGTGACAACATCGCAAACGGTCGTGGCCGCCTCAATCTGCAAGGGTGTTTGAATGGCAATGCGTTGTCGCTCGATTTTCCGAGGTCGCATTTACCAAAATGTCATGATAATCTGTGCCCCGAGCATCGTTTTGGATCAATGCCGACTGTAAGGATGTCTGTCTTTCCGGGCTTTATCGGAAGCGGCCTCAGCGCTCTTCTCAAAGTCTGGCGCATTGATTTATTCATTTGATAACGTTTTCCGAAGCTTCCGGTGGCCTCTCTTCCAGAGGGGAGTCGACAAGATCTTCCGGATACCGCATCTGCGGTCAATTGCATTCTTCCTTATTACATGCCTTCGGTTCGAAACCGGGAAATACAGGCCCGGTGATCGTATGTCATTTTGCATCAAAGTCATTTCCCGCGCGCAATGGGCGCATATGGGCTTGCCTGATTATTTGGCTCGTGGAATTAATCTGTGTAATGTCGGAATGGATGATGAACTCCAATCCGGATTATGGGAGAAACTTTCATGGCAAGAAGAGCAAAATCTCGACGTGCCGCCAAAAACGGCCATGCCTCGACTGCCAACTCCCCTTATGTTGTTCGCGAATTGCCGTATTTCGATGTTGTTGACGATGAAAATCTTGCAAGACTTGAGCGGCAGGTTGACTGGATCATTGAGGAGATAGGTCTCGAATTTCGCGACGACCCGGAAGCCATTCGCATTTGGAAAAATGCCGGCGCAGACGTAAATGACACCCGGATTCGGGCGGATGCGAGTTGGATAAGAGAGCTGTGCGGAAAGGCGCCCTCGGAATTCAGGCAGGTGTCGCGCAATCCCGCGCGCTCTGTCGCGATCGGCGGAGCCGCGCAGGTCTTTGCCCCGATTTACGGCGCCCCCTTCGTTCGCGACATGGAGAGAGGCAGACGTTACGGGGACATGGACAGTTTCGAGAAGCTTGTGAAACTCGCCTACATGCATCCGAATCTTCATCACACGGGTCTTGTGGTTTGCGAACCATGCGACGCGCCTGTCAGCCACAGACATCTGGACATGGTATACCTGCACATGACGCGCTCCGACAAACCGCATCTGGGCGCGATTACCGAAATGAGCAGAGCTCGGGACAGTGTCGAGATGGCAAAAATTCTGCATGGGAGCGAATTTCTCGAGGAAAATTGCGTGATAATGGGCAACGTCAACACAAATTCACCTTTGCTGGTCGACAAGGTGGTTACGCAGGCCATCCGGGTCTATTGCGGGCATGGGCAGGGCATCGTGGTGGTTCCGTTCATACTTTCGGGCGCAATGGGTCCGGTAAGCACGGCCGCAAGCGTCACGCAGGCCATGGCGGAGGCGATGATGTGCTGCGCGTTCTCGCAGCTTGTCCGTGAAGGCGCACCTTTTGTGCTGGGGAATTTTCTCAGTTCAATGAGTCTCAAAAGCGGATCCCCCACATTTGGCATGCCGGAACCTGTGGTTTCAAACTATGCGGTTGGCCAGATGGCCCGCCGTCTCGGACTGCCTCTTCGCTGCGGCGGAGCCCTGACCGGAAGCAAGATCGAGGATGCGCAGGCCGCATATGAAAGCGCCGACTCAATGCATTCAACCGTGATGGCGGGCGCGAATTTCGTTCTTCATTCGGCAGGCTGGCTTGAAGGCGGCCTTTGCACGGGCTTCGAAAAACTGGTGATGGATGCGGACCGTCTCGGAGGATATCGGAAAATGCTTGGAGGACTCGCGGTCGGCGAGGAGGATCTCGCGCGCGACGCGTACCGGGAGGTGGAGCCGGCCGGGCATTTTCTGGGCTGCGGCCATACAATGAGAAACTACGCGACCGCGTTTTACGAACCGGCTCTGTCGGACAGCGAAAATGTCGAAAGCTGGGAGGAAGCCGGTTCAATGGACATGCGAACGCGCGCGTTCATGAAATGGAATTCAATGCTTGCGGAATATCAAAAGCCCGATATCGATCAGGCGGTGGATGAAGCTCTGCAAGACTATGTCGCAAAACGAAAAACCGAAATACCTGAAGCATGGTATTAAAAAATGCGCCAGCTGCGAATTGAGTCCATTTTATGTCGGTATTCGAAGGGAATGATCATGGGCATGTCTTTCAAACCCGGGAAATTGCATGGCGTGATATATTGTGGCGAGAGTGAAAATGTCGGCAAAGATAAATTTCCAGAGCGAATCCGGGTGCGTGCGGGAGCCTCTATTCCCGATGGCGCCAACGGGGGCGGACCGTGGATGGATGTCATGAATTCGGGAATCGAACCGGGTGCGGAGTCATGAGCGTCTTGCCATCGGTGGTCGACGCAATGCGCGACACGCCCATTGTCGCTCTTGATCGCGTGGGAGAGGAACTCGGTCTTGAAGGCAGACTGCTGGCCAAGCTTGACTGCCTAATGCCCGGCTATTCCAAGAAGGATCGCGCCGCCAGATCGATTGTTGAAGAGGCGAGACTCGGCGGCGAACTGGCTGAAGGCCAGACTGTTGTTGAAATGACTTCCGGAAACATGGGCGCCGGACTGGCCATTGTCTGCGCAGTGCTTGGTCATCCCTTTGTGGCGGTGATGAGCGAGGGAAATTCCGTTGAGCGCGCCCGGATGATGCGGGCACTGGGGGCGGAGGTTGTTCTGGTTCCGCAGGGAAAAGGCGGTCGGAAAGGCGAGGTGTCGGGAAGCGACTTGAAGCTTGTGGATGACGCCACCCGTGAAATTGCCGCCGAGCGAGGCGCGTTTCTTGCCGGGCAATTTGCCAGAGCGGGCAATCCAAATGCTCATGAAAGCGGTACCGCCCCCGAAATCTGGAGGCAGACAAATGGAGAGGTTACGGCGTTTTGCGATTTCATTGGCTCGGGAGGCACACTTGGCGGCGCGGCCAGGTTCTTTTCGCCAAGGGGAGTCAAGTGCTATGCGATAAACCCGGATTCGGATGAGCACCCAATTCAGGGCGGAGGCTACGGATATTCAGGCCTTCGGCATCTCGAGGACGCGGACATTGGCGGCTCGCTGACGGTCACGGGCGAAGAGGCCAGATTACATGCCCGTCTTCTTGCGAAAAGGGAGGGCATTTTCGGCGGCTATTCCGCGGGCGCCAATCTTGCGGGCGCCGCAAAACTGCTGGAGGGATCTGAAAAGGGCGGGATCGTCGCGTTTGTGGTTTGCGACAGCGGTTTGAAATACTTCAGCACGGATCTGTGGGAGTGAGCATGGGCGGGCTGATGAAGGCACTGGTCAAGTCCAGACCGGAAAGGGGGCTTTGGATGGAACATGTTCCCATACCGGAACCGGGCCCTTCGGATGTTTTGATCAGGGTTCGCAAATCGGCAATTTGCGGCACCGATCTGCACATATGGAGGTGGGACGAATTCAGCGCCGGAAATGTGCCCGTTCCCATGGTTGTTGGGCATGAATTTGCAGGGGAAATCGCCGATCTTGGGACAGCCGCAAAAAAGTACGGGAAGGGTCTGCGAGTAACGGGCGAAGGTCACATTGTGTGCGGCAAATGCAGAAACTGTCGCGCTGGCCGGGGGCATCTTTGCCGAAATGCGGCCGGTGTGGGCGTGAACCGGCCGGGGTCGTTTGCCGAATATGTCTGCATCCCGGAAAACAATGTCATTCCGCTGCCCGATGACATTCCCGATGATACGGCCGCCATTCTCGATCCGCTTGGCAATGCCGTTCATACCGCGTTGAGTTTTGATCTTGTGGGCGAGGACGTGCTTGTTACGGGCGCGGGACCGATAGGAATAATGGGAGCCTTGGCGGCCAAAATGGCGGGAGCTCGCAAAGTTGTTATAACCGATATTGCGCCATACAGGCTGAAACTTGCAAGAAATCTGGGCGTTGAGCATGTGGTTGACGTGGGAAATGAAAATCTTGGAGATGTCATGCAAAAGATTGGCATGAGGGAAGGCTTTGACGTGGGTCTGGAAATGTCCGGAGCATCCGCGGCAATGCGGGAGATGATCTCGAGGATGAACAATGGCGGCAAAGTGGCGCTGCTCGGGATTGCGCCTGCGGAATATCCGGTTGACTGGAATGCCGTGATTTTCAAGATGCTTCATATAAAGGGGATTTACGGACGCGAGATGTATGAAACATGGTACAAGATGATGGCGATGGTGCAGTCGGGGCTCGACGTGTCCGGTCTTGTAACCCACAGGATGTTCATTGATGATTTCGAAAAGGGCTTTATGGCGATGGACTCGGGCAATTCGGGCAAGGTTCTTATGGACTGGACATGAGCGAATGCAAATTCAAAATGCCGAAACCGCTCCGGCGCGGTAGCTGAAACCGGCAATGGGTCTCCATTTGGCTCCATTGGAGCAAACGGGTTGCGAATATCGTGAAGATGAATCTGGAGGGTTGGTGAATGCCTGAAATTTTAAGGGATGATGCGAGCGCGGAACATGCAGGGCGGCTGCCGACTCATGCAAAGGCCGTTGTCATTGGAGGGGGAGTGGTCGGATGCTCGATACTGTTTCATCTTGCGAGGTTCGGATGGAAGGACGTTGTGCTTCTTGAACGAAAGGAGCTTACATCGGGATCAAGCTGGCATGCCGCCGGTCAGATACACACGATTTCAAGCGACCCCAACATAAGTCGACTACAGGGATATACGATAGATCTGTACAAGGAAATCGAGGAGACCTCTGGGCAGTCCGTCGGATTGCATATGACCGGGGGATTTTATCTCGCTTCGAACAGGGAATGGTACGACTACCTGAAGCGCGAGCGCTCCAAAGCCCGATACATGGGACTTCGGCAGGAATTTATCTCGGCCGAGGAAGCCGCAAGCAGACATCCCCTTATTGATCCGAAACACTACTATGCCGCTCTATGGGATGATCAGGACGGCGACCTTGATCCATCGGGGGCAACCCATGCGTTTGCAAAGTCCGCCAGGGTTCACGGGGCCGCCTATTTTACAAACACTCCCGTTACCGCCACGCGGCAAAGATCCGATGGCGGCTGGGACGTCACAACGCCCAGCGGCGTGATCAATGCGGAAATCATCGTCAATTGCGGCGGCCTGTGGGCGAGGGAGGTGGGCCGGATGGCCGGTGTTTCCTTTCCGGTCCAGCCGATGGAGCATCATTATCTGCTGACCGAAAGAATACCCGAGGTGGCGGAACGGAATGAAAGACTCCCCTGCGGTATCGACTATGAGGCGAACATCTATTTCCGGCAGGAGCGCGAAGGCATGCTTCTCGGCACCTACGAGCCAACCGGAACGCCGTGGAAGGTTGGCGGAACGCCAATGGATTTTGGTCATGAACTTCTTCCGCCGAAGCTGGAAAACATAGCGGATCGCCTTGAACTGGCTTTTGAAAGGATTCCCGCACTTGCCGTGGCTGGCATAAAGGACACGATCAATGGACCGTTTACATTCGGTCCCGACGGAAACCCGCTGATTGGGCCGGTACCCGGAATGACCAACTACTGGTGCGCGGTGGGGGTCATGGCGGGATTCTGCCAGGGCGGCGGCGTTGGCCGGACCATGGCGGAGTGGATGATCGATGGAGAGCCGTCAATAGATGTGTTCGCAATGGATGTGGCGAGATTCGGCGACTGGGCAACCCCGGACTGGGGCACAGTCAAGTCCACCGAGAATTACGAGCGCCGGTTTGTCATGACATTCCCGAATGAAACGCTTCCGAAGGGGCGTTTGCAGAAAACCACCGCGATTTACGACCGGCTGGTCGCCAGGGGAGCGCGAATGGATCAGGGATTCGGGCTTGAAAACGCGCTTTGGTTTGCCGACGGGCCCGATGACGCGCATGAGGATCCCAGCTTTGAGCGAAACAGATCTTTCACGTATGTCGCTCGCGAGGTGGAGGCCGTTCGCAGTTCGGTGGCGGGAATAGAGATCGCGAATTTTGCCAAGCATGAATTTTCGGGAGCTGGCGCGCGCGAACATCTTGACAGGATTTTGGCGGGACGCCTTCCGGAGCCGGGACGTTTGGCGCTGTCCCCGATGCTCACGCCAAACGGAAGGCTTTACGGCGATCTGACTGTGGCGTGTCTCGCGGAAGACCGCTACATGCTCTTTGGCTCGGGAGCAATGCAGGAAGCGCATCGCCGCTGGTTTGAAAGGGATCTGCCTGCAGACGCGACATACCGCAACGCCTCCGATGAATGGCATGGCGTGGCGATTTCCGGACCGAAATCGCGTGAACTGCTTCGGCGCATAACGCGCGAGGACGTGGGCGCGGAGAGCCTGAAATTCCGCGATGTTCGCCAAACCGTCGCCGCAGGCGTGCCGGTGGTACTTAACCGGATCAGTTTTTCGGGCGAGCTTGGCTACGAGCTCCACTGTCGACCGCAGTATCTGCTGCGACTTGTGGTCGGCATAGAGGAAGCGGGCGCCGACATTGGGTACAGATGGTATGGCGGGCGGGCGCTGATGAGCCTCAGACTCGAGAAATGCTGGGGCGCCTGGGGACTTGAATATAGACCCGACTTCAATGCCGTGGAAAGCGGGCTGGACGCTTTCATCAATTGGGAGAAGGATTTTGTCGGCAGACGGAAAACGCTTGAATTTCGCGCCAACGGCGTTCAGCGCAAACTTGTGACCATGACAATTGATGTCGAGGGTATCGACGTGACGGGTGATGAGGCTATTCTGCATGAAGGCCGGGCGGTCGGGTATGTCAGTTCGGGCGGTTATGCCCATCGCGTGGGAAAATCAATGGCAATGGGGTATGTCTCAACGGATCATTCAATGGCTGGTGCCATTCTGCAGGTTGAGATACTGGGAGAGAAGCATGACGCCGCAGTGCTTGGCGGTCCGATATATGATGCCAGTGGCGCCAATATGAGAACGTGAGGCATTTGCATCTGGAGGGCGATGCGCTTCAAGCGGGATGTATTGAGCGCGGTCCAGGGTTTAAACTTGCAGACTTTGTTTTCCATAAGTGGTGTGAAAAGCCAAAATTCGACCTTTTTAAGGTTCAGTGCCTTGTATGGCTTTGCATTGGCCGGAATGTCGACGGCGCGAACTGTCGCCCGGGCATGGACTTCTGGCGGGTTCCGGTTTGCGTGATTGAGGATCTGTATCGGTTTGGTCTCGGACTTCAGATCATCCGGGAAGGTGGGGGTCGCGATTTCATTGTTGCGTGCATTCGCAAACTGCGGGAGCACTACCCGACCTTGCGCCAGTCTCGATCCTGTCAATTGGAGTTTCTCTATTTGGAGTGTGACTCAACACAACCCGCCTGGATGCGACCCTGTCCTCTTTACCATCCCTTATGACGTGTCAAACAGAAGAGTATCCAACCGCGCTCACGCGCCCAATCAATGATGTCGTCATCCTGAATGACATCTAAACAAAAGATCAGGCTCTGAGGGCGGCCTGCTCCTCGTTTTGACGCCTGATCGCGCCGCGTTTCGATATGAGCGATGCGGATATGACGCCAACTGTCACAATTCCTATGAGAATTGTCGACAACGCGTTTATCTCGGGACTTACGCCAAGGCGGATTGAAGACCAAATCTTGATCGGCAGGGTGGTTGCCGACGGGCCGGCGGTAAATGACGCAATCACAAGGTCGTCGAGCGAAAGCGTGAAGGCCAAAAGCCATCCCGAGATCACGGCCGGAGCGATAATCGGAAGAGTGACAAATCTGAAAGCCTCCATGGGAGCGCACCCCAGATCCATCGCGGCCTCCTCGAGCGAACGGTCAAATGCGACGAGCCTTGCGGAAACGACCACGGACACAAAGCACATGGAGAATGTCGTGTGCGCGAGAATTATGGTGAATATGCCCCTGTCAAGTCCAATGCCTATAAAGAGAAGAAGCAGCGAGAGACCGGTGATTACCTCCGGCATCACAAGAGGCGCGTAAATCATTCCGGAAAAGAGCGTGCGGCCTGTAAACCGGCCCGCCCTGACAAGCGTGTAGGCGGCCATGGTGCCGAGTATGGTGGCAAGCGTGGAACTTGCAACCGCCACTCTTATGGTAACCCAGGCGGCATCAAGAAAAGCCTCGTTTTGAATCAGCTCGCCGTACCATCTTGTGGAAAAGCCGGCCCAGACCGTGACAAGTTTCGACGCGTTGAAACTGTAGATCACAAGGATGATCATCGGAAGATACAAAAACGCGAAGCCAAGCGCGAGCGACGTGGCGCTGAACCAGGTGAGGTGTTTCATGATTCCGCCTCTCTCTGCCTTTGCTCGTTTCGCTGAAAGAGAATTATGGGCACTATGAGGATGAGAAGAAGGATTACCGCGACGGCGCTTGCAACGGGCCAGTCGCGATTGTTGAAGAACTCCTCCCACAAAACCTTGCCGATCATCAGGGTGTTTGATCCTCCGAGCAGCGATGGAATTACAAATTCGCCAATCACCGGAATGAAAACAAGAAAACAGCCCGCGATTATCCCGTTTCTCGAAAGCGGAACCGTTATCAGCCAGAATGCGGATATTCTAGAGCATCCCAAATCCTCCGCCGCTTCCAGAAGAGAGCCGTCAAGTCTTTCAAGGATGGAATATATCGGCAGTATCATGAATGGCAGATAGGTGTACACGATGCCTATATACACGGCGGTATTGGTGTTTAGGATGGCCAGCGGATCGGAGATGATGCCAATTCCGATCAGGAACTGATTGAGATAGCCTTCGGTTGAGAGAATGCCCATCCATGAATATACCCGGATCAGAAAACTGGTCCAGAACGGGAGAATAACCAGCATTATCAGCGTTGGGCGCCAATGGTCCGGCGCGTTTGCCATGCCGTAGGCGATTGGATAACCTATCAGAAGCGTCAGCAATGTGGAGATCAGAGCAATCCTGAGAGAGGAGAGATAGGCTTTCCAGTAAAGTGCGTCGGTGGTCAGAAACAGGAAGTTCTCAAAATCCAGCGCCTTCGCAAAGTTCTTTAGACCTTGCCATCCCGCATCAAAATCCAGGGTTGGCGTGTACGGGGGGATGGCAATGGCGATGTCGCTGAGACTTATTTTGAAGACAATGGCAAAGGGTATGAGAAACAGCGCCAGAAGCCAGCAATAGGGAACGATTATGAGCAGCGCCCGTCTCATTTTCTAGTGATCGAGAAGAACGGCAGCCGTGTCCGTCCAGCTAAGCCATACTTCGTCTTCCCAGGTGAATGGGCGGTTGGCGAGTCGTCGATTGTTTGTCGCCTGGGCCTTGACAATCGTCCCGTTTGGCAATTCCACATGGTAGGTTGAAAGATTGCCAAGATAGGCGATGTCCTGGATTGCGCCCTTGATGGCGTTGCGTGCACTGGACGGCTGTTCGGCCGCTATGGAGATTTTTTCCGGACGGATCGCCAGATACGCTCCTGTTCCGTTTTTCAGAGAAAGGTTCGATTTTGCAAACAGCGGTGGAAGACCCTCCGCGTGGTGGATTTCATATCCGTCATCTGAAGGACTGACCCTGCCCTTGATGATTGTCACGTCGCCAATGAAATCCGCGACGTAAACGGAATTGGGCATTTCGTATATGCGGTCTGGCGTGTCAGCCTGGATTATCTGCCCGTGGTCCATCACCGCCACTCTGGTGGCAACCGTCATCGCCTCTTCCTGATCGTGGGTGACTATAATGAATGTGGTTCCGGTTTTTTCCTGTATGTCCACAAGCTCAAACTGGGTTTCCTGTCTAAGCTTGGCGTCAAGAGCGCCAAGCGGTTCGTCAAGAAGCAGCAGTTTTGGCGCCTTGGCAAGGCTTCGGGCAAGTGCGACGCGCTGCTTCTGTCCACCTGAAATCTGATGGGGCTTGCGCGACGCGAATTTCTCCATTCGCGTAAGCTTGAGCATTTCGGCGACGCGCGCGTCAATGGCGTCGGGGGCCATTCCCTCGCGCTTCAGGCCAAACGCGATATTGTTCCAGACGGTCAAGTGCGGAAACAGCGCATAGGACTGGAACATCATGTTCACGGCGCGCTTGTTGGGCGGGATCGGCGCGATGTCCTGCCCGGCAAGCGATATTTTCCCCTCGGTGGGTGTTTCAAATCCCGCCAGCATGCGCATCATTGTGGTCTTGCCGCAGCCGGAAGGCCCAAGAAGCGCAAAGAATTCATGCTCGAAAATGTCGAATGTCTGGTTGTCGATGGCGATGAAATCGCCAAACCTCTTGGTGACATTGCGAAAACTGATTAGCGGTACGGCTTTGGGATCGTTCCATGGCTCAAACTTGAGATCCGACATAACCCGCCCCCTGAATTCGTTGCCGGTCCCGCGCGGAACGCCTCCGCGCGGGTGCGCCCTGAGTTTTTAGGTGCCCGACTTTATCTTGGTCCACATGCGGGTGACTGTTCTCTGCACCTTCGGTGGATAGGGCGTGGTGGTGTAGAGATTCCGCAATGTGTCTTCGTCCGGGTAGATGGCCGGGTCGGTAATGACATCCTCGTTTAAAAGCGCCTGCGCCGCAAGATTGCCGTTGGCGAAATAAACGTAGTTTGACGCGTCGGCCATGTTCTGGGCGTCCATGATGAAATTCAGAAACACATGCGCGCCCTCGGGATTTGGGGCATCGGCGGGTATTGCCATCTGGTCAAACCACATAAGTGCGCCCTCAACGGGCGCGTTATAGGCAATTTCGACGCCGTTGTCGGCCTCCCATGCCCGATCCCTCGCCTGAAGGACGTCGCCAGACCAGCCAAAGGCAACGCAAATGTCGCCGTTTGCAATCGCGTTGATGTATTCCGAATTGTTGAATTTCCTGACATGCGGTCTCACGGCGGTCAGGACGGGCTCGGCCTTGGCGATGACGTCCGGATCGTGGCTGTCCGGATTTTCGCCCAGATATTTCAGCGCCGCCGGAATCATCTCCGTGGGCGCGTCAAGAAAATACACGCCGCACCCCGCAAGCTTTTCCATGTTGGACGGCTCGAAAATCAGCGCGAGAGAATCCACGGGCGCGTCATCCCCCAAAATTTCCGCCACCTTCCCGGTATTGACCGCTATGCCCGTCGATCCCCACATGTAGTTGATGGAATAGGCGTTTCCCGGATCGTATTGATCGGTGCGGTCCTTGATCACGTCCCAAAGATTTTCGGCATTGGGCAATTTTCCGTAGTCAAGCTTTTGAAATGCCCCCGCGGCGATCTGACGCTGCAGAAAGGTGCCCGTTGGAACCACCACATCATATCCGGACCCGCCGGCAAGAAGCTTTGTTTCAAGCACCTCATTGGAATCAAACACGTCATATATAAGTTCGATGCCGGTTTCCTGTTCGAATTTATCAAGAAGCGAGTCGTCAATGTAGTCGGACCAGTTGTAGACCCGCACCTCTTCGGCCATGGATGAAATCCCCAGGCAGAACATCGCGGTCAAGCATAAAATTGAAAATCTCATTTGCATCACCCTCCTTGTCGGCAGCATTTGCGTCTATTGCGCAGTTCAACAGGAAACAGCCCGAACCGCAATACGGGAATATCCCAGTTGCAACATTGTCAATGCACCATTCATAATCTCAATGGCGGTTTTTTGCAAATGCATGATGATCGGGAAGTTTGTCTCATAGCGCGTAAAATGGTTGCGCCGCCGCAATTTTGTTTAAAAAACAGACAGATTTCCCTGGTTTTGCCAGCCAGCCAGTCCATTGCCGGAATTTCCCCGAGGCAATTCATTTGCATGGTCGTTTGCAAGTGCGCACGCGGAGAAAATCCTGCCGCAATGGCCGAAGCGGCGCATCGCCTCTAGTAAACGCTCGTCAATCTGCTTGAGCAAGCGCGACATTGGGAAAGTCATGTTTTTTGGCGCTTGATTTGACTTGCAAAATAATTGGGATACTGTTTCTCAAGAATTGACCGCCCCAAATCGGTTGGTCTCAATGAAATCTGGAAGGATTGCAGTTTTGGCACACATAACCAACCATATGCCGACATCCGAATTGCAGGCGCTGGATGCGGCCCATCACCTTCATCCCTTTACGAATGGAAATGAACTTAAAAACACCGGGGTGCGAGTTATCACCCGCGCCGACGGCGTCATGCTGACCGACAGCGACGGCAACACCTACCTCGATGCCATGGCGGGATTGTGGTGCGTGAATCTGGGTTATGGCCGAAGCGAGCTGGCCGACGCCGCGGCGCGGCAAATGCGCGAGCTTCCCTATTCAAACACTTTTTTCCAGACATCGCATGTGCCGGCGATTTCCCTCGCGAATCGACTGGCGGAACTCGCTCCACATGATTTGAACAATGTCTTCTACGCGGGCTCGGGCTCCGAGGCGAACGACACCAACATACGGCTGGTGCGCACATACTGGGCGGAAGCGGGAAAACCGGAAAAGAAAATCATAATCAGCCGGCACAATGCATATCACGGTTCGGCCATGGGCAGCGGCAGTTTGGGCGGCATGTCCTACATGCATGCGCAGGGGGGGCTGCCGATCGACAACATACATCACATTGATCAGCCCTACTGGTATGGAGAGGGCGGAGATGTCGGTCCCGATGAATTCGGACTGGAGCGCGCCCGCCAGCTTGAGCGGAAAATACTCGAATTTGGACAGGACAGGGTCGCGGCATTTATAGCCGAGCCGATACAGGGCGCCGGGGGCGTCATAATTCCTCCGAAGACATATTGGCCCGAGATTCAGAGAATATGCAATCAATACAATGTATTGCTGATTGCAGACGAGGTAATTACCGGCTTTGGCCGAACTGGCCGCTGGTTTGGCAGTGAAACACTGGACATCAAGCCGGACGTGATGACCATCGCCAAGGGCCTGACCTCGGGATATGCGCCTTTGGGGGCGTCTCTCGTCAACGACAGGATTGCGGAAGTGCTCAACGGATGCGAATTCGCCCATGGCTATACCTATTGCGGACATCCGGTGTGCTGCGCCGTTGCGCTGGAAAATCTGCGGATTCTCGATGAGGAGAAAATAATTGAGCGAGCTGGAAGGATTATGGCTCCCTATCTAAAGGAGAAGTGGGAGTCGCTTGCGGAGCATCCTCTTGTTGGCGAGGCGACGATAATCGGGCATATGGGATCAATTGCGCTTTCACCGGACAAGCAAAATAGAGCCAGGTTTGCAAATGACGAGGAAGCGGGAACAATCTGCCGCAGGAAATGCTATGAAAACGGTTTGATCATGCGACCGGTGCATGGCCGCATGGTCATATCTCCCCCGCTGATCATCACGGAAGATGAAATAGATCAACTTGCGGAGAGAGCGTGGAAGGCATTGGATCAAACCCGTTCTCAAATTCTTGACGAGGGGCTCATGAAATCCGTTCACTGAATTCAGGCGCGCATTCAGGGGATCGGAACGGGACCGGCGATCCAGTGAATGCGAACTGCCCGGCACCCGACAGCCGTTTCCGTTAATGACAGGTGCAGTTTCAGTCAAGTTCAATCAATCGCCGCCCAGCAATTCCCGCTAGCGGCATTTTCCCCTTTTTTTCAGTCGACATGGCGGTTCGCGGGTTTCAGGCGCGCATGGGCGACT
>JAPOTF010000158.1 GCA_026709325.1 Roseovarius sp. | reverse complement strand
TGGCAAATGATACGGGTTGACCGCGACACCTGGAATCTTCTGCGAAAGCTCCGCGACAAACTTCAGGACAATGAAACTTCGGGGACTGTAGTGTCGCTATATCACGTGGTCCAAATTGCGACCCAGTATTACGACCGGTTGATCCGCCACGACCAAGAGGTTTGCGTCATTGCGAAAACCGATTTTGACCGCCTCAACCGGGATCAGGCCGCGGCAAACGCGCAAATGGCAACAATGCAGATAGGCGCGGATCTGCAATCGCTTGCGATTCAATGGCTTCTTAACAACGCGCAACCGCTGGACGGCGCGGGCGGCGACAAGTGGCGCGTGGAAACGCTTGAGAGAGCGCGCAAATATGCGGGTGCCGAGTTGCTCAAGGCATATCAGGGTGCGGACGAAGAAAAGCTGCAAATTGTGGAAAGCCTGGTCGACCTTGCCGCCCAGGAGATGCGGGCGGTGGCTGACCAGGCCGCCATAAAGCAGAAAGTGCTGCAGTGAAAGGGAGAAGCCCGCCATGCATTGCGCATGACGGGCTTGGGTTTGAGAACGGGAATACTTTATGAAAAAATATGCGAAAAGTCAAGAGCCGGGCCGCAAGATAGAGACGGCAAATCAATATATTGCATCGCGGGGCGAATCCCCACACAATGAAAAAACGCGCCGTCACGGGCTGGCAGGCCTGCCCGCGCGCCTCTTTTCGACCGGAACGAAACGCTCCGGCGTGGCGAACTCAAGCACGGTCACCAGTTTGCGGTGGCGGTCGGAAAGCGGACCGGGAATTTCCGTCAGGGCGGGGAACAATTCCTCTTGAAACCGGCACCAGACATCGGATATGGTGTTGGCAACGGGCATGGCGGGGTCTCCCTTCGCGCATTTTGTTGTTCGCAAGACCCATTATACCACGGAGAGATCCCCAGACCCGGGAAAAACGCGAAAGAAAATGACCGTAAAGGGCAACAGATTCACTAGACATCATGATTTTGCAAGTTGCTCACACATTAAACGGACGCACGGATTGACAACGGCGAGAACTATACCGTGGGACGGCTAATCAAATGGGGATTCAATGCAGGAAATCTTTATGGAATGCTCTATGCGCATGATGGAAATCAATTACCTGTACATTGAAGCTTACGGCGTGGCATTAAACAGCACGGATAGCGCAATGTACGCATGCTTAAATTTTATGCTAGGAGCCGAAAGAGTTGAGGTGGAAGGCGCGCGACCCATGTTTGATAGGCTTGAAGAGTACCTGCAGACATTAAGAAATGAACAGGAATAACTATTAACCTTAAAAGTCAACTCTCCGAAAAGGAATACGAAAATGACCAAGAAATCAAAATTCAGCAAGGCTGAGTTTGACAAAACTCCCCGCGATCAAATCAGGGTCAGGCAATTTAATTCGGCGGTAAAGCAGGTTTTCGGAAGTTCGACAAATTCCGTTGTAAAAAGCGTGAATCGCGAACCGACAGTTAAAGAGCTGAATTAAAAATGGAAAATGACGCGTCGCTGATTGGTGGCGCATCCATGCAGATTATGCTACATAAGTCCCAAAAATTTTTCCAAAAACCTTATAACCTATTGAATAATTTAATGAAAAAATTAACGAAAATTGCCGTTTTTCACGGGATTTGCATTTGGCGGGGATTTGCGGACAGATTGTCGTTGCGCTTGCCAAACGGGCGGTTAATGAAATTCGGCTCGGGGTGAAGGCCAGCGCGAAGAGTTGGAGACGAGTGTGTCGGCAACGTGCTCAAGTGCGGATTCCGGCAGAATGGCCAGCATTTTCGGGGCGTTTAGAGACAGGAAAACATCGCCTGTCGCTTCATTGGAAGTGCCTATTCTGCCATCGGGGGAAAAATCGATTCCCGAGATCGGCCAGCGCAAACCTTCGGAAAATCCCCCAACCTCACCCATTGGAAACAGGGATACACGGGTGCCGCACTCCAGTGAAAGCGCAATCGATGGAGGTGCCAGAAAAACTATGTCATTTCGGTCAAGCAATATGCATTGACGTTCGGGATGGCGGACAAGAGCGTTGAATCCGGCGAGATGATGATCCGCCCTTAGCCCGGTGAATCCCACGCAAATCACCAGTGGGGCATCAATGTTGCGAAGACATTTGTCGAAATCGGTGCTGTTTTGCTCTTCAATGCGAAACTGCACATCCCTGGGCAACTTGTCTTTGGTGGATTCGGATATTGAATCAAAATCGCCGATAACCGCGGAGGGTGGCATGCCGTGGGAAAGGGCCATGTCGGCTCCGCCATCGGCTGCAACAATATGCGGGGCCAGCGAAACCGATCTCATTAACTGGTCTTCATGCACTTCCGACCCACCAACAAGCGTGACGGCAACACTCGAATTTACAATCAACCTTGACACCCCCGATAAGCGTTACTTCGGAATATACCGCATTTCCCGAAAAGGAAAATTCATGTCCAGTGTCCATGCGCCAGACCAACCGGTATAGTGTCGCGGTGCGCAATTTCCCCTGCAAGGATATAATTCAAATCTGACCCGCCAATCCTTCCAGACACGTTGCCCATGCATTAAATCGAGGGCACTCCGCGCGGATTTTCGGCAGACCCGTTTCTCGCGCAATCATGGGACCGTGAAGGCGCTTTCGGTATCCCGACACCGCCTCTTCAATTCTTTTGCCGGGCGCTGTATCGTCGTTGATATCTTCCGGTGTCGAAAACTTTTGGCGAATGGCCAAAAGCCGTTCAATATTCGGATTCGCGGTTTTTCCGATCACATGGAATGCTTCCGCTTTTGAAAACAGGAGACCTTCAAACTCGTACTTCTGTACATAGGGCATTACCCATCGTCTGTTTTTGAGCTTCGGCGCGATTTCATCACCCAAGCGCTCCTCCAACAACTCCACCGTGGATTCCTCTCGATCACGAAAGCCATAGAAGTCGACAAGAGATGTAACGGCATCGTAGCTGTAATGCAGTTTAACGATATCATTGACCAATCGCCGAACACTGACATTGCCACCGCCCCGCCCGCCGCTTCTCGCCCTCCCAATGACTATTGGATAGGGCTCTACACCGTTTTGTCTCAAATGGTCGGCCAAGACATTCCTGACGAAAGCTTCTTCCGTATATCCTTCTACCGATATCCCAAGGCGGATCACGGCCGGCCACCAAGAACGTTCTTTTGCCAAAGTTCGCCGGTGGTATATTCCCTTAACCACTCCTTATGGCTTTCATCTTCGAAGCGCCGGACGTTGCTCCTGCCCTTGTTCGCCTCCAGGACAATTATCTCATTGATATTGAACGCATCCACAAGCAATGGCGACTGCGTGGCGACCATCACCTGCCGTTCCGTTGCGCACACTTTGATCATATCGCCGACTAGAGCCACAGCTGCCGGATGCAATCCCAATTCCGGCTCGTCCAGTAAAATCACATCGGATAGCATCTCTGACGGGAGATTTAGCAGAGTCACCAAGGCAAAAACCCGAAGGGAGCCGTCGGAGACAAGATGGGCGCCAATGGTTTTGTCAAATCCGCGGGCTTTCCACCGCAACATGACCTTTCCGTAACTTTCCCGCAACTCAAACCTTTCAAAAATCGGCAATACACTACCTATATGGCTGCAAATGAGTTCATACCTTTGGGTGTCTTCACGTTCCAGACGCAATAGGATTGCGGCCAGGTTTCCTCCGTGAGACCTCAAATATGCGTTGTCATTTACATCCCAGTTTTTTTTTAGCTGAGAATCATGCGAAGTGTCGTGAAACTGATATATTGCGCATTGCCTCAGCAATTTGACCAGTGCGCCAGCCTTATTTGGGTTAACCGCGTCCCTTTCGGAAACGTTTGCGATTTTCGCCTCTGAATGACCGCTTCCAAGACATTCCCATGATGCCTTTTCATTATATCCCTTGTCACTGAAGCGAAAAGACTCTTCAGTAAATATGAAGCGATCTGGTTGTGCATATGCGAAACCAAAACGATAATCGTTCAGCCCCTTGTCCGTTTGCATGGTTAACCGAGCTTCCATCGTGGGGCTGACCTTGCTGCCACCAAAGAGCTGGTCATCAGCACCACCGTGCCTCTGAACGAAATTCGCCAGTTGCCTTCCGACCATCCAGCGGACCATCTCAAAGAAGCGGATGAAATTCGATTTTCCAGACCCGTTGGCGCCGATTAAAACGGCAGCGTGAGGCAGCGCTTTAATCTCCACATCAGCAAGAGATCGGAAGCCTTTTATATGCAGTGATACGATTCGACCGGACTTTCTCACTTTCCCCGTCTCCATCAACCAACTCCAAAAACCCAATCAGGTTACACTAATGCACCTCTGCAATTAGGGGTCAAGCCAATTCAAGGCATGCAGATACCATGCCGGGCTTGATGTTAGGGTTTTTTTTTCGGAAATATC
>JAPOTF010000139.1:4188-4493 GCA_026709325.1 Roseovarius sp. | reverse complement strand
GGGCGTTGTAGACCTTTATATTGGTGGGAAATTCAGTTGCTCCGCCATCCCCGGAACGGCTTCTAAGTTGACTATATATGTTTGCAATTCTTGGTGCGGCAAAAGTTGCGCTCGCGGTCGCTACAGCCGAGATGGTTCCAAAATTTATATCAACGTACTCTCCCGTTCCCGCGCAGGCGGACTGACCGATCAGCCCCGGCGCGGTTATGGTCTGCGCCCAGACCGGCGCGGTCGGCACTGTCAGTGCCGTCATTGCAAATAAGGCGGTTAGAAGAAAATCAGGGGGGGGGTATGCGCATTTTTCT
>JAPOTF010000139.1:0-4178 GCA_026709325.1 Roseovarius sp. | reverse complement strand
TCCGCGGCCCCCCCCCCGCCCCCCCCGCCCCCCGCCGCGCGCCCCGCGCCCCGCCGGCGGCCCCCCCCCCCGCCGCCGCGCCCGCATGCGCATTTTTCTTTCCTTGTCTCTTTCCTTGGTTTCCCTTCCCGTTGCTAGCCGGTTTCCATTGCCCGGTCAAGCCCCGCGCTTGCCCGGAATTCCGGACGCCGCGGGTCGCGATCGGAGCCCACCCTTTAGGCGGAACCTTCCATCCCCGGCGCGCCAAAATCGTTGTGCCGGCGGTCGCCGGGACCTCGGTCCGGTGCGGGCGTCCCCGGCTTTGAGCCGCCGGCTGACGATCTCCCTCCGCGCAGGGCGCCGGTCCCGACTTGCGCCATGTTCGGCAGGCCTGCATCACGCGGCGCGTGCGCCGCCTCCGCATCGAGGGCTTCACATGGGGTTGACAGGCCGCGGACGTTCAGATTGCCCGTCGCCGGACTGAAATCCCAGAACCCGTCAATGCAGTGATTTTGGAGCACTGGCACGACGCCCCACGTGAAACCTGCGAAACCCGCTTTGCATCATGGCTCAGCGCATAGCCTGTGCGGCCATCAGGATTTCAAGCGCCAAAGGCTGCATCGGACCAAAGTCCGGAACGCTGTCACGCGCCCCGCCTTGAACGAGGATCTCGGCGGCGCCTGTCAGGGTGTCGTTGGTCAAGCCGGACTTCACATCTTTGATGGCTTCGTCAAGCGTGACCCAATCGCGCATTTCCATCGCATAGGCCGCTTTTTCCGCGTCCCCTTCAATGCCGGTGTCGGCGTAATAGGCCAGCACATGCTCGACAACCTTCGCGGGGTCTGTCGCATTGATGTACTCATTGGCGCGGAAGGCCGCCTCGACGAAGGCGGCAGCCGATTTCGGGTCTTCGTCCCAGAAGGTCTTGGTCACAATCCATGGTGCGATGATGTTGGCACCGGCGATCTTGCCATCGCAGACCTTGGTGTAGTTGTCCGGATCCTTGGCCAGAACAATGTCGGAGGACGCAGCCGTCGTGCCGGCTCCCAGATCTCCGCTCTGCAGCGACTGAAGCGTGACGGCAGGTGCCAGGGGAACAACCTCGAGCGCCTGCGGGTCGGCCACCCCGAGATGTGTGGCGCAAGCATAGAGCACCTGACTCCAGGTTGAATTTGGAACCGTGCCGATTTTGACAGAGGCGAGCGCTTCTGCCGGAGATTTGCCTTCCAGCACGTCATTGCGCATGTAAAGTTTCAGGTTCTGGGATTCCTTTTGCATCGCCGCTACGGACACAAGCTGAAACTTCTCCCAACCAGAGACGGCAGGCGGGCCACCCGTCCAACCGGCTTGCCACTGGTTGGTCGCACCGGTCGCAAGCGCGGCGCCACCATTCGGGAAGTACTCGATATCAACCTCAAGCCCGTTTTCGGTAAAGTATCCCAGATCATTTGCAAGCCACATCGGAAAGCCGGCCTCGTTGGGCTGACTATTGAGATTGATTTTTGTCTGCGCCATCGCGAGCGATCCCGCGAAAAGCACTGCGGCACTGGTTGCCGCCGCAATTAGTCCTCTGATTTTCATAACTTTCTCCTCTTTGATGGTTTGTCTCAGGCGCCGACGATTTCCTCTCGAACAAGTCCCCAGATTTCGCGCCTGAATTCTATGAATTCCGGGTGTTCCGCCGCCCGCTCAATGTCTCCCGTTTTCCAGACCACGTCGCGTGGAAGGTGGATGACTTTTTTTATCTGCCCCGGGCGTTTGGTCATCACGACGACCCTGTCGCCCAAATAGACGGCTTCTTCCACGGAATGCGTGATGAAGAGCACCGTGTAGTGCTTTTCCCGATGCAGGCGCTGCACTTCTTCCTGCAGGATAGTCCTTGTCTGCGCGTCCAGAGCGCCGAACGGCTCGTCCATCAGCAGGATTTCGGGCCGCATCACAAGTGCGCGCGCAATGGCGACCCTTTGCTGCATGCCGCCGGACAACTCGTTCGGATAGGCCTTTCGAAATCCTTCCAGCCCCATGATCCTGAGCTGCTCCGACAGGCGGCTTTCCTGTTCCCGCGCCGAAACTCCGGTCATTTGCAGCCCGAACTTGATGTTCTGTTCCACTGTCTCGGACGGGAACAGCGCGAATTTCTGAAACACCACGCTGCGGGTCGGTCCGGGTGGACCCGCGGGACGGCTATCGACAAACACGCCGCCTTCTGTAGGCGCTTCCAACCCGGCGCCAATGGTCATCAGCGTGGACTTGCCGCAGCCTGACGGGCCCACAACGCAGACAAATTCGCCTTTCTGAACTTCAAGCGAGCAATCGTCGACGGCGCAGACACCGGCGCCTTCCGACCCAAACCACTTGGTGATTTTGCGCAGTTCCAGCTTTGGTGGCGCGGTGTTGGCTGGCGTTTGTCCCGTCATCCCGGCACCTTATCCCTGATTGACCATGACGTTCTTGCGCCAGGGAAGAATGCGGCTTTCCGAGCGCTGTATGATCGTGTCGATTGTGACCCCAAGGCAGCCGATGGTGATCACCCCGACGAAGATCGTGGCGACCGAGGCATTCTCCTGGCCTTGCGAGATCATGAAACCGAGCCCGACCTTGCCGACCACAAGTTCCGCCCCCACCAGTGCCATCCAGCCATTGCTGATGGCGATCCGCAGCCCGGTATAGATGCTTGGGGCGGCAGCGGGGATGACCACGCGGCGCAGGGTCGCGAATTGACCCGCCCCGAAAACTCGCGCGGCATCGACATGGATTTTCTCGACTTGCGAGACGCCAAGCTGCGAATTGATCACGAAGGAGGGGAAGGCGGCGACAAAGACCACCATCGCCTGCGTGGCGGTGGAAGCCCCGAACCACAGGACTGCCAGCGGGATATATGCAAACGGGGGAATGAAGTGCAAAAGCTCGAAAACCGGGTTTGCGAAAGTCTTGAACCACGGGGCCCAGGCAAAGAACACGCCGATGGGTATTCCGATGATCATGGCGAAGAACACACCCCACCCCCAACGTTCGAGCGAGACCCAGACATGCCCCGGCAGTCTAAGGCCGCTGAACGGTTCGGTCAGGATCCAGAAGAACTGGCGAAGGACCTGTGCCGGCGAAGGCAGCACCCGCGGTTCGATCCATTCAAGGACACTTGTTGCCAGAATCCACAGGAGCAGAAGAGATGACAGAGAGATCGCGCCGTAGGCCTTCGCCTTCGCCCGGTTTGAGGTGACCCCGATTTCTTCAAGCCAGCGCTCAATCATCGGTTCGTCCCCCGAACATCCGCAAAAGACCAGGGCGCCAGAAAGCGCTGCGCAATCGTGATCAACGCCGTGAGCGAGATGCCCAGAATGCCGATCAAGAACATCGCCACCAGCAAGACATCGGTATCCAGCAATTGCGAGGCATTCACCGCGACATAGCCAAGACCGGCCGTGGCGGCGAGAATCTCGGCCGCCACCAGTGTTGACCATGCGCTGCCAAGCGCCATGCGCGCGCCAGCCACCAATGTCGGGAGAGCCGTTCGACAGACGATCCGCATCAGGATCTGCCGGTCGCTCGCGCCAAGCGCCTTGCCAGCGTCAATCAGCAGCTTGTCTACGGAGTAGACGGCCAACATCGAGTTCATCAGCCAGGGAACGAGCGCCGCGATGAAGACGACGGACATACGCGCCGTATCGCCTATGCCCAGCCACAGAATTGTCAGGGGAATCCATGCGAGCGGTGGGACGGGACGGATCAACTGAAAGATCGGGAAGACAATCCATTTCAGCTTCGTCCACCATGCCATCGCGATGCCCAGCGGGATGCCAACCACGGCCGCCACGGTCCAGCCAAACAGCACGATATAGAGACTGCTCAGGATGTGCTCGATCAGCGTACTGCCGATATAGGGACGCACCCACATCCGCACGAACTTGGTCCAGACATCGTCTGGGGCGGGGAAGTACAATGTGGGAACCGGTCCGCCGGGGCGGGTCAGCCACGCCCAGATCAGGATCCATGCAACGATGGCGCCCATACCGGACGCAATGCGTATCGCGTCGATACGACCCATGCTCCCCCCTTCGAAGTCCGAGATGCCGATGGAAGGGCATCTCCACTCAACTTAACAAATGCCATAAATTCGAAAGCTTGTCAATTGCCGCAAATTTGACAGTCATTCCCGCTAACTTTTCTTTTTCGCAAACCATGCCTTTCTCCATGAAAAA
>JAPOTF010000136.1 GCA_026709325.1 Roseovarius sp. | reverse complement strand
TTTCTTGGGTTTCGCAATGGAGACCAGATATCCATCGGGACGTCCGCGGATGAATTTCTGGGCCTCGGCACTCTTGGATGTGAGAATGGGAAATGCGCCGGGCGTGTCCTTTGTGGCTTTTTTAAACATTCTCCCCCCGCCCTGCAGAACCGCCGAGGGAATCGACTCGCCGCGCTCGGATCGAAAGAGGCTTTGCCCCCCCCCGCCATATCAGCCGCGGCGGCGGCGAGTTCGGGGGAACGCCAGATGGCGCCGGTCCAATCACCGTCGCTAACACGCTCCGCCGGCCAGTCCGAGACTTCACCCCACCCGTTGGGAATTAGGCCAGAGGAACAATAGAGTACGGATTTATGGAGGTCCGCGACTTCATGTTCGTTCAAAGGGAAGCGATCCAGGCTGATAATCCGTGTTGGTGGACGCCGGCCAGTCAAACGTGTGGCGATGATCATGCTCTCATTGATACCAGTGTTTTGACTCAAATTCAGTTGTCCAGGTTGATGGCAGGTTAACAATGTATGCACATGAAATCTTTCCGCAAAAGCTACTCTTGCCTGAGCACCTTCGGGACCGCTCAACGCGATTGTCGGACGAATCATCGCCAAGACGCCATGTTCGGAATCAAGACACTTTTCGGCCAGAGCTTCAAACAGGGGTCCAATCGAATTCTTGGAAACAAATCCGTCCAACCCGGGATCCGCCTTCAGAAGATGGTCCTGGAGATCGTCCACCCGTCTCCGCATGTAGGCACGGACATCTTCTTCAAACTTTTGAGCCATCTTTGTGCGGTTCGTATAAGGCGGATTCATAATGACAATGCGGACGTTCTTCGCCGCATTGCCACTTCCTTTTGGAACCGGGGCGGATCGCGGTGGGGTCTTTCCCAGCAAGTCCAGTTGTTCGGATGTAGGATCAGCGTAGTCAAAACCGAGATCGGGAACGGGGACAAGGGCGGCATCCAGGAGCAACTCCAGGGTTCCAACCGCCGTCTGCCCGCTTTTCAGGGGACCATAGGGCATGCGATGCAGGTTGATTTTCTCATAGCGTATGTCGCGATTACCACTGATGAGTTGTGTTGCGGCCAATTGCAAGGAGACGGCGTTCATATCAAACCCTCCGATCATCTCTTCAACGGCCAACTTCCGGAAGCGATCCAGTTGCGTGTCCGATGCGCCATCGTCTTTCGCGCGGCGCAACATATCCGTCAGAAGAGCTGCAAGCAGCGTACCCGATCCGCAAGCGAGATCAACGGAGCGATGATCGCGCCAAGTTGTCTCGTGCGACCAGTCGCTTTGGCCCGCGGCATCCAGCGCCAATCGCGCCAGGAGAGATCCCGCGGGCGGACGGGTAAAATAGGCGCCGTCCGAGGACTGGTTGCCCATGACCTTGTTGAAAAGGGGACCGGCATGATCTGCGCCGAGATCCGCATAATTCTCCGCGATTGCGGCAGCTTCCTTGGCGATATGCCGCAACGCCATGTTTAACCCCGATGTTCGACCGCATTCCTGGATCGTCTCGATTATCCTGATCGCGGGCTCCAGCACCGGCAGGAAATCCCATCGGGCAATGTTGTTCCATTGCCTGTAGAACAGCTGATTCGCATCGGTGGCTGATTTGATCTCATCCAGTTCCGAAATGCCGTCAATCCACTCGCCAACGGCAATGCGCTGGTGCAACATCGCGGCGTTCATCAGCAACAACGCGGCAATGTTGCATCCGTCCGCCGAATCTTTTGCGGTCTTTTGTTTGTCCAAGCCAAAATGCTGGTTGAGAACCGTATCAAGTTCATCACCTCGCAGCGACCGACAAGCCTCCGCGACGCTCTCCTGCAGGAGATTAAGATCACGGTCCGCACGGTTCCCCATGAGACCCGACCGTTCAAGCAAGTTGACGGTAACACCGATCTTGTCAATATGAGCCTCACCGAATAGCATTTCCATCTGTTGCTCGACAATTTGATCTTTGGTCTTGCGTTTACGAACGGTGCGGCCTGCTTTCCGGTTGACCATATCCCTACCGCGTTTCCTGGTTCTGTCAAGATTGATCGGACCCGGCGTCTCCTCTGTTTTTCCTTTATCCCGCACAATACCATCTTCACGCATCTCAATACTATGATCCGAATTTACACGAACGGACACAAGACGTTCCGGTTCCCGGTTTGGAAGCGCTTCTCTCTTAATCTCCTCCTTCGATACGGAAGGCGAGAAATTCCCCGCGGAGTCAAAACCGACGTCCCCTGGCTTCACCTCCCCCAGTGCCACACGCTTTGCGGCCTCCATGACTGTCCCCCGTTTGCCTATATGCCTATAATGGCGCAACTTTCCGTTTTTTCCTCCAATGGTCACAAATGTCACCGCGTCCTCTTGGGGGTGTGTCCCCGGCGTTCGGTCATCCTCATTCTCCGTGTCATCTTCTTCGTCGGATGTCGAAGGCAAATAGAATGTCATGAGATCGGCCAAATTCTCTTCAATGCGACTGTCGTGTGCCCGGAGTGCTTGCAGGATTTGGCCAAGTTCGCGCCATCCATCTTGCGGACCGCTTGTGCGCAACCATGTTTCCGCATCTTGATTGCGGGGAATCAGGACAGGACAGATCACATACCCCATTGTCTTGCCTTCGGAACGGCGCATCACACGTCCAACCGCTTGAACGACGTCAACTGGAGATTTTCGAGGTTCGAGAAAGGCCACCGCAGAGAGGGAGGGAGCGTCGGTGCCCTCACCAAAAATACCGACATTGCAAATGCCGAAGGGCGCATTTTCTGTGGCTTGAGCGAGATCAGCCTTTGCTTTCTCGCGTTGCGTTACGCGACTTGTAGCATCAAGATGTTGAAGTTTATAGATTGCGGACGATTTAATCTTCCTTTTGTCCATCCACTTATGAACCCAATCTTGCACCTTTTGGCTGTTCAACGCATCGGTCATGCGCATGGATTTCTCAATCGTATTAAGAAAACTGATGGAGGAACGGATAGGCCCGGTGCTTTCGGATGTCGCACCGACCATCACCAAGGCAAGGGGTAAACCCTTCAGAATACTCGCCGTTGTTAATTTTGAACCAATTTGTTCGTCAGCGATGTTGTTCGCAAGTTGGTAGGCTTCCTGATCATTCACCCCCAAAGCAATAATCCGGTAATCTGAAAGCCACCCGTTTTTGACCGCGTCCTTGTAAGATCGACGGTAGAGTTCCGGACCGAATATGGTTTCGTCATCCATAGATCGAACAATCATTTTTGATTCATCAACGCCTGATCCTGTTTTGGTCTTGATATTAAAAAGCTTGGGTGTCGCCGTCTGATAAATGCGAAACTTGGCTGGAAACGTTTCATTATTGTGGCAGATGGTAAAATTGCGAATGGCTTCCTGTTTCTTCGCGATTTTCCTGATTCCGGATGTGCGGTGAGCTTCATCGGCAATAAGACACATAATTTTGCGCTGTTTCCCTCCAATGTGCCTTACTACGCCGTCCGATCCGGGTGTTCCGGTAAGGGCTTCCGCAATCTTGTAAGCGGACTGATATGTTCCAAAAATAACACCGAACTTTGCGCTTTCTTCCTCAACCCGATCAATCCAATTAGCGATCTTTTTCGGATTTGTTGTGACTTGACCTTTTATCTGGTTGGCCTTGACAAATCCCCTGTCCGCAGTGGGATCATCATGTTTGCTTTCCTCACGACTGTGGGCGGCGGTTTCATCGGAACAGACCGCGAGTGCGGCTATAGCCTGCTTGGTATGAAAAAGAAATTCACGACGCAGTTGAGCCACCAAGGCAATTGAGGGGCACAGGACGACCGAAACTTGTCCTTTGGGCGTCAACTGCTCAACGATTTGAAGAGCAATCCGGGTCTTGCCGGCGCCACAGGGCAAAATAATGCGCCCACGCGCGTGTCCGGTGAGACGTTCCTGCTTCTTTAAGGCGCAAATACTGGTTTCAATGGCTTCCTTCTGCATGTTGTTTCGTGTCTGGACGGACCCAGGATTACCGGCATCTGCAATATGCGGAAGATCCCCCCCCCATCTCTGGAGCCGCTTAGCAGGTTTTTCTGATTTACAAGATCAACTACCAGGTTGATCAGTTTGATCGGGCGACTTTCTCCCCCTGCAGCTTCCGCTGCGGACGCCATTTTGACATCACCATTGGTGACCAGGAAATGCTCGGTCCAGAATTCATCATGAGCCGCCGCCAAAAACTTGTTTACCTCGAGTTTTGCTATATCCGCACCTTTTCCCTGTTCATCCAATTTACGGGATTTGGTTTGAATCGCCACATGACTATTGTCAGCCCTAATACCAACAGCATCAATTCCACAGTCCCCCACGCCACGCAAGAAATGTGGTCGATCCTCGTCCTTCCAGTCATCCCAGCAAATACACGTCTCCAAGTTCCATTCGACAATCAAGGGACCGCATTTGACTGTTAGATGTTCGAGCCATTTGCCATCCGTTTCCATGGAACTTTGTTTCTTTATCTCGTCAAGCGCAGCATCGAGAACATCTATGGTT
>JAPOTF010000031.1 GCA_026709325.1 Roseovarius sp. | reverse complement strand
GGGGCTGGCTAATGCCAGTTCATTGTTTTTGGTCGCCTGCGGCCTGTCGCTGATCTTTGGGGTGACGCGGATCGTGAACTTCGCTCACGGCTCGCTCTACATGATCGGTGCCTACACCGGCTATTCGCTGATGCAGGTGCTGCCAGAATATCTGCCCGCAGGTATTGGGTTCTGGGGATCCATTGTCATCGCCGGTTTGGCGGTTGGCATTGTCGGCGTGCTGATCGAAATGCTGGTGCTTCGTCTGGTTTACAAAGCGCCGGAGCTTTTTCAGCTGGTGGCGACCTTCGGCGTGATCCTGGTTATCCAGGATCTGGCGCTGCTGATCTGGGGGCCGGAAGACTTGCTGGGGCCACGCGCGCCGGGCTTGCGCGGCGTCTACCGCATCATGGGAGAGCCCATCCCGAAATACGACATCGTCCTGCTGATCATTACACCCATCATCGCGCTGGCACTTTGGTATCTTATGACGAGGACGCGGCTCGGGGTGCTTGTTCGCGCGGCAACGCAGGACAGGGAAATGGTCAGTGCGCTGGGGGTCAATCAGGCGTGGCTCTTCACGGGCGTTTTCGCCCTGGGTTCGGCTCTTGCCGGTCTGGGCGGCGCACTGCAGCTACCCAAGGGCGGTGCGGATCTCTTAATGGATTTCAACATCCTCGCGCCTGTCTTCGTGGTTGTGGTCATCGGTGGCATGGGATCTTTGCCGGGTGCATATCTGGCAGCGATCATAATCTCGGTTCTGAATGTCTTTGGCGTGACGTACCTGCCGCAATCGACGCTCGTGTTGATGTTTGTGGTGATGATCGTGGTGCTCATGATCCGGCCATACGGTCTCTTCGGGCGCGAGGAGGTCGCCGGCGAGCATGGCCAGGTGGGAGAACCCGAGAGACCCATCAAACCGGCATCGGGCAATGTGCGCATTATCGTTGCGGCGGGTCTGGTGGTGCTGGCGCTTCTGCCATTCTACGGAACGACGTACAGCCAAGTCCTGGTTACCGACGTGCTGATCTTCTGCTTGTTCGCGGCGTCCTTGCACTTCCTCCTTGGCACGGGCGGCCTGGTGAGCTTTGGACACGCGGCCTACTACGGCGGCGGAGCCTATGTGGCGGCTTTGCTAATCACCCATGCGAACAGCCCGGCCGAGCTCGCCTTCTTGCTCGCGCCGATTGGCGCGGGTCTGGCGGCGCTGGCGATTGGCTGGGTTTGCCTGCGGCTGACAGGCGTGTATTTCGCCATGCTGACGCTCGCCTTTGCGCAACTTGTCTGGAGCCTCGTTTTCCAATGGGGCGAGGTCACCGGCGGGGATGACGGGCTGGTGAACATCTGGCCCGCGGACTGGCTGAAGGACACGACAGTCTATTTCTACTTCACCCTGGTCCTGTCCGTCGCGGGCATCGTGATCTTGCGGCATGTGGCGCATTCCCCGTTTGGCTATGCCCTGCGCGCCTCGCGCGACAGCGAGCGCCAGGCAGAGGCGATGGGGATGGATACCCGCAAGATCAAGCTGATCGCCTTTGGCTTTGCGGGCTTTGTGGGAGGGCTTGCAGGTGCGCTGTTTGTTTTCTCTAAAGGCTCGGTCTTTCCCAACGAGCTTGAGATTGCGCGCAGTTTTGACGCGCTGATAGTCGTCTTCCTGGGCGGAGTGAAAACTCTGGCCGGCGGGGTCGTCGGCGCGGGCTTCTTCAAAGGCATTGAAGAGGTGCTCTTGAAGTTCGAATACTGGCGCTTTCTTATGGGGATATTGATCATCTTCGTGGTGATCGCGGCACCGAATGGCATCGTCGGCAGCCTGCGCATTGGGATCGAACGCCTTGGCTTCGTGAAGCCGGGGGACCGGTAATGACCGCTGTTCTGGAAACCATGGGGCTGACAAGGGCCTTCGGTGCAATCGTTGCGGTGGATGACGTGTCTTTACGGCTGCAAAAGGGTGAGCTTTTGGCTTTGATAGGCCCCAATGGCGCAGGCAAAAGCACCTGCTTCAACATGTTGATGGGTCAGCTGAAGCCGACAATGGGGAATGTGATTCTGGAGGGAGAAACCATCACCGGCATGAAGCCCCGCGATGTTTGGCGCAAAGGCGTGGGCCGCACCTTTCAGATCACTGCGACCTATTCCTCAATGACCGTGATTGAGAACGTGCAGATGGCACTGATGTCGCATCACCGGGACATAATGCGGGTGATGCCCTATGCGCATAAACGCTATCGCGACGAGGCGCTTGCCCTGTTGGAGCTGGTCAGTATGGCAGATCAGGCAGATCGCCACTGCGCGGTTTTGGCCTATGGCGATCTTAAGCGTATGGAACTGGCCATTGCGCTTGCCCATTCTCCGAAGGTTCTTCTAATGGATGAACCCACCGCCGGCATGGCCCCAAAGGAGCGCGTGGCACTTATGAAGCTGACCTCTGACATAGTGGCGGGACAGGGGGTCAGTGTGCTCTTTACCGAGCATGACATGGATGTGGTCTTTGCCCATGCGCATAGGATCATGGTGCTAAACCGGGGCGCGCTGATTGCGCAGGGCAATGCCTCTGAAATCCGAAACAACGCCAAAGTGCAAGAAGTCTATCTGGGCGGCGGTACAGTACTTTCCGATGGGGAGGCCGCACATGCTTGAGGTTAATGGCGTCAACAGCTTCTACGGCAAGGCCCATGTGCTTCGAGATCTCAGTTTGGAGGTGCCGCACGGCCAGGTGGTCGCGCTACTTGGCCGCAACGGGGCAGGCAAATCAACCATGATGAAATCCGTAATGCAGATGGTGCGAACGGCCTCCGGGTCGATAAAATTTCAGGGACGTGAGATCTCTGGACTGCCGCCTCACAAAATCGCCAAGCTCGGCCTGGGTTATGTGCCCGAGGATCGGCGCGTGTTCACGGATTTGACCGTGATCGAAAACCTCATGGTCGGTCAGCAACCCCAACGTGAGGGCGCGGTGACCTGGACCCGTGACATGCTGTTCGACCTCTTTCCGAACCTGGCCGAACGCCGCAACAACCGCGGCAAAGCCCTCTCTGGCGGCGAGCAGCAGATGTTGACAATCGCGCGCACCTTGATGGGCAACCCGCTCTTTGTTCTGCTCGACGAGCCAAGCGAAGGCGTTGCCCCCGTGATCGTCAAGCAAATGGCGAAGGTGATTAGCCAGTTGAAGTCCGAAGGTTTGACGATCCTTCTTTCAGAGCAAAACCTGCACTTTGCTCAGGTGGTCGCCGACCGCGCCGTGATCATTGAAGGCGGCGCGGAGAAATTCGCCGGCACATTTGATGAGCTAATTGCGCAACCAGACATTCGGGACACCTATCTCGCGGCGTGACCGGAGACCAACCAGGTGATATTGAAGAACGAGGATTCTTCTAATGAAACTGCGCGAACTTTACTGCCCTGACAAAGCAGGTCGGGCTCGGGAAAGTCGCCACGCATCAAGAACGGGCCGCACGTGACGCTACGGAAAACCGGGAAACCAGACGCGGAATATATCCTCGAAGATCAGGCGGGCTTCATGATGCGCGTTGCAGGTCAGCGGCACGCCGTGATTTTTCAGTCTCTTGCGCCTTTGAACCTGACACCCGCGCAGTTTTCAGTGATCGTAAAACTGCTTCAGCTCGGGGAATGCTCCCAAAACGAGCTGGGACGAAAAACCGCGATGGATGTTGCAACGATAAAGGGCGTCGTTGAACGGTTGCGCAGTCGGAAACTGGTCGAGGTCAAGCCAGATCCGGTGGACAAGCGGCGTTCGCTGATTGCTCTGACAGAGGATGCGAGGTCGCTTGCGGACAAGCTCTACGCCGCGGGGCTCAAGATCACCGAGGAAACGCTCAAACCTTTGAATCCCTCCGAACGCAAAACCTTTTTGAAGCTCCTCGCCAAGTTATCCTGAAATCAGCGACCCGTTTCATTCGCACCCGGAAAATACCGGCGGGAAAGCCCGCTGCACATCCCATCCAACCCGGGAAACAAAACTCTTTCTGTTATGTTGGATTGGTCAAGCCCGTCCCGAACTTCCCATTCCAGATAGCCCGGAATGATGATC
Organism: Roseovarius sp.; assembly: GCA_026709325.1. GTDB lineage: Bacteria > Pseudomonadota > Alphaproteobacteria > Rhodobacterales > Rhodobacteraceae > JAPOTF01. Next base: position 33,976 of record JAPOTF010000031.1, on the reverse strand, counting down.
TGTTTTCTAGATGTGTTCATTTGAAAATTATATGCTTCCGAAATGCGCCATAAGAAAAAGGTGCGATGATACTGACCTCCAACCGGGGCTTCGCCGAGTGGACTGACGCTTTGGCGATCCGGTTGCGTTTCAACCGCAATGCCGGACTGGACCGCCTCATGCACCACGCTGTCGTCACCCGCATCGAGGGCGCAAGCTCAAGTTACCGGCTTGCAGTCCCCAGTTTCCACTCGGAAACAGGTATGTGATTCACAATTATCAAAGGCGCTCGGTCATCAATCGACCTCGTCACCACCTTGTGGAGAACGGAACCGAGAATAGAATTTCAGGGTTGATACGGTAGTGATGAATGATGAAGGATGATGCGCAACGTCCCTTCCTGGTCTTTCCGGTATCCAAAGGACTTGTCGACCTTCGTGATCAGGCCGTCTTTGCTCGTCATTGCAACCCACCCCATCCACATGGCGATGTCGCCATTGATAAAGACCGCGGCTGTTTCCGACTCGACCTGGCGCCATCCCTTGATTCCAAATCCGCCATCCAAAGGATAATCAGCGTCGTGTCCCACAAAGTAGGAGAGTGCGCCCTTCCTGGTTGTGCGAAAGGTATGTTCGCCACTCGCCAGAGTCGGCTTGAACAAGACCGGCCCAAAGTCGTAGCCGTAAGCGGCATCCAGTACGCCTTCCGCAACCTTGCGGGCCTTGGCAATTCCGTCTGTCTCGTAGGCTTTGGCGATGGCAATGAGCGCATCTCCCCATGCCTTTCTAGCGTTTGCAAGTTCGGTCTCCGTGATCGCCATCGCGCCCTGTCCTTCCAACTGCAGCCAATGTAATTGAGATTTGCAAGCCTGTCAATGTTGAAGCGACATGCTGAAGCAAGAGTGCCTGGCGCACCAGCTTTATCTTATTGCTCGATATGGGGATTTCGGTTTAATGCGGGCAGCCTCGGCTTTCGCCAGTTGGAGGTCATTGCGACGGCATTCCTTTCGCCAATAAGCGCCCCGAGAAGTGTCTCTCGGACGAGTATCGCTGCGGTCGACTCCGCACCGTGATGGATGACAAGGTCGCGGAAGTGGTTGATCGGACGCTGAACAAGATGCCGGTCGACGCGATGCACTGGTCGGTCCAGAGCATGGCCGGGGAGACGGGCGTTTCGAACAAGACGATGCGCCGGACCTGGTCGGCGTTCAGCCTGAAACCGAACCGAGGCGAGACGTTCAAGCTGTCGACGGAGCCGCAGTTTGTCGACAAGGTTCAGGACATCGCGGGGCTTTGCATATGTCGCCGGACCCGGCGATCGTCCTGTGCATGGGCGAGAAGTCACCAGAGGCATCAAAGGTCGCGAGCAGTCGGCTCTCGCGGGCCATGATTCTTCGTCCAAATAAATTCACGAAAACCTGTTTCATCAAATTGGCTTAGCCCGCTTCTGTTTGCAAATGAACGTGTTGGGGTTTCAAGTGCGATTTCATTCTTCGCGCTGAGATCGCCTTGCGCCCATGAAGTGGTGGAACCCATATGAGTGCGCAAAAGGAGAATGAGCGGATATCTGGAACGCATGTTGGCAGCCGCCAAGCCTCATGTGGTTGCCGGTTTCCGGCACATGGCGATCAGACGATATTCGTGCGACTGCGCGAACCTTTCCGATCTGCAGACACGCTTGTCCATTGACGCGAGCTTTTCCGGCTTGGGGCCCAGCTTGTCCATCGACCGGCCGAAAACCGCTTCGAAGACCTTTGCGCGCAGAGGATGGCGCTGTTTCAGAATGGCGCGGAACCGCCGAACGAAAGGCGCCAGCTTTTCGCTCTTGAGGTTTTCCAAGATCATGAAGGTCGGTGTTATCGCGGCGGTCACATCCTTGTCGACCAGCACTTCGAACCGCTCCTGCCGCGCAACGGCCTCGAGGAACGCCGCATGGGTGCTTCGCTTGCCGTCCCGCGCGTCACTATTGGCGGCATCGCGGTGGAAGTAGTCGAAAATCACGACACCTATGTCGGCATACTTCTCCACTTGCGTCAGCGCTGATTTCAATTCCATGTAGTGAAAGCTCTCCGCGAAAAGGCGGAGATCATACCGGGCATTCGTGGCAAGGTCTTCGAAACTTGAATCGATCACCCGCGTGCCGTTCGGCAGATTCGCTCGCGCCATCTCGTTCATCTGCGTCGACGGCGAAACGCAAGTCACATCGAATCCCGCTCCGATCAGACCTTTTGCATTTGCTCCAGCCCCCGATCCGACATCAAGGATCCGGCGTATTTCACCAGGCACCGTCCCAATGGTCTCGAGGAGTTTCTCGAAATAAGCATGCTGAGCTTGCCCCAGCGCCTGCAACGACAACTCTTCGGTCAAGCCTTTCGGGAAATAGCCGTAATGCATGTAGCCGTGGCCGAGCACAAGTTCGGAGACCAGCGCCCCGATTTCCAATTCCATTGAGCCTTTTGCAAAATTATCGGAGAATGTCGAAACCAACATAATATTGCCCGGATTTTATGTAAGCAAAGTAAAAGCAAATTCAAGGGGTTGCGCCGTTTTTCCCGGATTTGCAAAATTTTTCATGTTTTCAAGCGGGTTTGCTCCAATTTCCACAATTCTGAACAGGCATCATCACCGTCTGATGTTGCGCCACTGTTGAAGTGATTGATTTGTGCCGGTTTGGCAATCCCATTGCATCGTTGCCTCGCGCACTATGCCTCTCATTAAACAGGCGGCAAAAACCCGCGCATTGCCGCTTTTTGCCATATTGCCGTTTTCGTGCCGGTGGCAATCAAAGCTGAAGCTTCGGGGTCATGCGAGGCGCAACAATGAGCAAATCACCATGGGGAGAGATATATCATGTCAAGCTCACCGACGAGGAATGGAAGACCCTTCGCGATATTGCGGAGGATGGCAGGGGATCCCTGTCAAGTCGCAAGCGGATCCACATTTCGTTGCTTGCTCGGATGAGCCTCTCCTTGCCGCGGCGCCGGCGCTTATTGTTGCCTCCGAAGTCTGCCCGGAAACGTCGTCTGAAACGACCGCAAAGCGCAAACAAATTTGTTGACTCGGTGAAAAAACATGTTTGTATACTAACGGTAAGCCAAACAACCGGCACCCGCAAATAAGCCGTGCGGCATATGGCTCCGGCAGGGTCTCGAAGAAGCATTTAAAAAGAGAAAGCAGCTATGCCGCTTGCTCGCAAATGGTCCCGGAGAGATTGAAACTCGACTGGCGCGGGGATGGGAAGGCGTAATTTGATGAAAGCAAAAGGGGGGATCAAAGATGGCTGACGCACCGAAAGACGCACCGGAACCGGGTCGTACGCTTATCCGCAACATTGGCCGACTTCTCACCGGGGATTTGGACGCGCCGATTGCAGATAGCGACTGCCTTCTGATCGAAGATGGCGTGATTATGGGGTTCGAGGCAGGCGATGCGGATCGCACAATTGACGCTTCGGGCTGCGCCCTCGCACCTGGTCTGGTTGACGGGCACTGCCACCCGGTCTTTGGCGATTGGACACCGCGCCAAAACCAGATCGGTTGGATTGAGATGAACGTGAACGGCGCCGTCACCAGCTTCATCTCCGCAGGCGAGGTGCATCTGCCCGGCCGCCCAAAAGATGCCGAAGGCGTCAAGGCACTGGCCATGGTTGCGCAACGCTGCTTTGCCAATTTTCGCGCCGCTGGGGCCAAGGTGATTGCCGGCGCTCCCGTGCCCGAGCTTGACTTTGGCCGTGATTTCTACGCGGCGTTAAAAGCGGCCGGCATCCGGCATATCGGAGAGATCGGTCTTGGTACCGTTGCCAGGGGTTCCGACGCGGCCCGCGTCACCGGATGGTGCAGGGAACTGGGCATTGAAACAATCATGCACACCGGAGGCCCTTCGATTGCCGGCTCTCACAATGTCACGGAGGAAGATGTGCTGGAGGCGCAGCCAGATGTGGTCAGCCACATCAACGGCGGCCCAACCTCGATTCCGCATGAAGCGGTTCGCGAGCTTTGCCGCCACGCCACCGGTGCGCTGGAGGCGGTACATAACGGCAACGAGAAATCGGCGCTGGTTGCGCTGGAATGCGCGCAGACGGAAAACCGTCTGGCGGATTTTCTGATCGGAACGGACGCGCCCGCAGGCTCTGGCGTGCAGCCCAACGGAATGCTGCGCATGGCGACTCTGCTGGCCAGTTTCGGAGGGATCCCGGCGGAGCAGGCATGGTGCTGCGGCAGTGGAAACGTTGCCAGAAGGCGAGGCCTTGCGCAAGGCGTCATTGCCCATGGCCGGCCCGCGGACCTCGTGTTTATGGACCGTCCCGGCGGATCTGCGGGAGACGACGTTCTGGGCGCTATGGCGATGGGCAATATCCCCGGTATCGCGGCGGTGATGATCGACGGCAAAATGCGCATCGGGCGGTCGCGTTCGACGCCTCCTTCAAACCGCGTGCCGGTCATGTAAGGAGCGGCGATACACGACAATTCGACGTCCTTTATTGGATTGAACGGATCGTATCCCTTAAACTGCTCGACTTTTATTAAATATATCCCGATGTGCAAGGAACTCATGCGTTTGCGGTTGGACAACTGGAAACGTTTGAAACATGCCGCCTTCGATTTCTTGTTGTTTTACTTGATGCCGCTCATTGTTTCTGGGGGGGGGGGTCGACTTGTCCGGCAACGGGGATATTTCTCGGATTTTTGCCAATCTGGTTGACGGACCGGCTGCCCTCCTGGACCATCGCCTTTCCGATTGCAGTGCTTGTCGCTCCTCTCGCCATAATCGGATTTCGATATCCGGTCTTCAATCAAGGCAATTTCCTCAAGCGCCGTCTTTTCACAGCCATTCACCCCTTTCGACCTCGCCATTTGACGAAGCCTGTTGTTGTCCGAAAGGTGTCCGGTTTCTCGCTCTTGCTCCCGTGCAGGGGAGATTGCCGATCCGATGACGGAAATTAACATCCAGCCAGTGCCGCTCTTCAACCTGAACCTCCAGCGCATCTCCGGGCGGACCTTCTCGGCTTCGCTTAAAGCCTCCGCCTTTTCAACTGCCGAATCCCTTTAAAGCGCTTGAATGACCATCACCGCCACGGTGAATTTTTGCGATATGATTTGCAGGTTGATTTTATTGGCAGATTCAATATCCTGACAATTGCGTTGGATGTATAAAAGTGAATGAACTGCCCGCAGGTTAATTTGAGCGCAATCCGGTAAAAAATGAAACTCAGGCACAACTTGTTGAGCGGTGCGGGCAGTATGAGTTTTTTGATTCGATGTTTTGGCCGCATGATTCCTGTGCGATCACTTGGGGTATTTAAAAAAGATGTGAAAAAGGAGAAAACGAGGATGGGCGGTATTTGCAAATCATGGATTAGGCAACTGGAATATTTTTAAATCCAGGTTGCATCCGGTTTCATATGTTCCAGGCAGTCAATGCGGTTAAAAGATAATTGCGCTTCTTCCGCGGATAAATTCTCCCGTGGATCACATGCATTGCTTTAAAGCGCACAAGGCATGAAACGCGATATCCATTGCAGATTAATGGGAATTGTGAGAATGTGTTTTTTCGAATTGGTGAAATGCATTAAATGCCATTGTTTCCGATTTCCCATATGGTTCGGAATACCGGATATTCAAGGGTAATGAGACAGATCGATGAATTTCGGGACGATTAAAGATTTCCGGGAGACGGCGTGTGCATGCAGGTGCGGTCTGTTGAACTTTCGATTGACGCGGCATTGTCGGAGAAATTAAAATCAATGGCAAGGTATCGGCTGTCAATTTTCTGCCGTGGCTTTACTTTTAAAGTTCTGGCGGCATGTTTTCTATTGATGGCTTCAGCGTGCTCTCCCGAAAACGCGGAGGAAGCCCGGGAGTTGGAGCCGGACCAGGAGATTGTCCGGCCGTCGGCGGCCAGCATGGAGCTGTCACGTTTTTATTCGCGTCTTCAATCAAATTTGCTGCGCCAGGGATTTATGAGGACAGATGGCGGAGGGCTTGACGCCTATTATTCCCATAATGACATATTGCGGAATTTTGAACGCATTGCGCTTTATGATGAATATGCTCGGAACAGTGGCGGCCAAAAAGACGGTGTAACTGAGGCGCGGCTTCGAAAGTGGTCAGATCCGGTGAAAATCGGAGTGGAATTTGGCGACAGCGTTTCTGACAGGCAGCGTGAAACAGACCGAAAAGTTGTAAGGAACTATGTTGAAAGACTTGCCGACATAACGGGCCATCCGATTTCCTTTGACGATTCGCCGAATTTTCATGTGATGTTTATGGGTCTTGATGACCGCGACTATGCCGTGGAGCGCATTCTGGAGATCGTTCCAAACATCAATCCGTCTTCACTTGGATTTGTCGGAACCTTGCCTCGTTCGGTTCATTGCGTTGTGGTTACCTTTGCCAATGTTGGAGATGAATTTGTGTACCGCAGGGCAATCGCGCTCATAAGGGCCGAGCATCCGGTATTGCTGCGCCGCTCATGCATTCACGAGGAAATTGCACAGGGGCTTGGTCTTGCCAACGACAGTCTGCGCGCACGTCCATCGATATTCAATGACAACTACGAGTTCGCATTACTGACAAAGCATGATGAAATACTGCTGCGACTGTTGTATGATCCATCACTGACGCCCGGTATGAGCGCAGATGAAGTGCGGCCAGTATTGCGTGAACTAATTGCGGGATTCAAAACAAACTAAACCGGGAACTTGATTTATAATGGTTTGATTGGTATTTGCGGTTGAATGTGATTTTAAGGTGCTGGCACGCGTGAATTTATTAAATTTTTTCCATCTATAGACTTCATACTTGAACATGGCGGTTTAGCACTTATTGATGACATTGATGGGCATATTCATCCGTCTCTGTTAATCGAAGTGTTTAGATGGTTCGGAAACAAAAAAGACAATCCAAATGGTGCGCAAATAATTGCAAGCTCACATGCGGCAAGTTTGCTTTCCGAACCAACTAAAGAGGAAGTTCTTTTATGTGAAAAGAATGGAAATGGCAGTACGAATGTATGGAGCCTGGCTAATATGAAATATATCAGAAGAAATGAAAGTTTTTCTTTAAAATATTTAAGAGGAGGGTATGGCGCAATTCCAACAATTTGTTGATTTATATGAATAGTACTGAAAAAAAGGAAAACAGTTTTAGTTTTTGTGAAGGTAATAGTGAGAGAAGTTATATGACTTTTTTAGCTAAGCTGGCAACGGATCTGGGAAATTCAATCCATATTCATGGTGAGCTTTTAAATTGAGTGAGCCAATTAAAAATGCTAAAAATACGGAAGCGATTCTGCAGCATAAAAGTGTTAAATTATCCTCGATTGGGAAAAAATTCCTTATATTTGATACAGATTTATGTAAAAATACGCAGGCATTGGAGAAAGCAAAGACACGAGCAAGCGATCTAGGTATTAAACTTGTTAAACAAAAAACATGCTTCGAATCCTTTTTGCTTCGTCATTTTGAAGGCTGTGAAAATGTCAATCCTTCAACAAGTGATGATGCAGAGACGAAACTTAAGAGAATATGGCCTGAATGCAAGAAAAACACTTCTGCAATGGACTTGGGAAAAAGGTTGCAATTTGAACATGTATTAAGAGCATCAAAATCTCGTCAAAATAAAGATATTGCTGAATTGCTTAAGGAAATTGGGCTTTATAAATGATTACGCATAATGTTTTGCGATGCGGGAATATATTGTTTCGATGAAAAAGCTCATTTTATGAAGATACAATTCCGGTTTAAGATAAGGCTTAAACTTGCGATAGCGACCGGTGAGTTTCAAGAACGGCATTTGCTAGAGGCCGCGCGTCATGTCTTACCGGATCGCTGACTGGCAGACCTGTTTCATTGCCGGCAGCCGCGACGGCGGCAACGGCATCTTTGTCGGATAAATCACGGGTGTTAAGGGCAATGCCGACAACTTTAGAGGGAGTTAGCGCACCGTTGGCCGATGCTGTTGTTTCGTAGAGTGAAATCACATCCCCGAGTGGAGGAACAAATATGTCTCCGGTTGTATCGAGCTTGTTCATTCCGGCCCTGTGAACAAGAACCATGGCGTTGCAGCATGAACCTCGCATAAGCGGCAGATTTGCAGTGCTTCCAGGGTGCAATAGCGAACCTTGCCCTTCTATTATTTGGATCGCGCGGTTTCCATGTTCCATTACCATCTGTTCCACGGCTCCCGCCGCATGATCAACGCGGAACGCATCCAGTGGAATTCCATATCCCATGATTGCGATACCGGTTTGCCCGGTTGGCAGAAAAACCGCGTCACAGCCATCATCGGTCAGCGAATTCCTTATCTCGATTCCCGCGGACATTTTCCCAATTGCCATGTCGGTACCAATCATCAACACCCGCGTGTTTTTCAGTTCGGATGCTCTGGCGGTTGCAATGGGAGGCATGGAGTTTTTTGGTTCCCGGATATCCCAAATCCACTGGCCGGGTCCGAGCCGGCTTCCAAAAAGTTCGGCCATTCGATCATGAAGACCATTAACAATCGAAAGTTTCGCATCTATGGCCTGTTCCAGTACGGCAATCCATTCAGATGGAAGACGCCCCCCTGAAGGGGCGGTGCCCAAAACCAGCGCCTCCGGGCGCAATTTAAGGGCGTGGTCAAGGGAGGCCACAATCGGGACATCCCTGTCAATCCCGCAAAGCTCGCGAATTGATCTTCCGGCAGACTTGCTGTCAATGACCGCCGCAACGGGATTTTGACCATATCTGAGAATTCCCTCGGCCATTTTGGCATTGGGCAATCCCATTGCCGCTTCGGCGTAAATCGCAATTCTGACATTTGAATCAAGCATTGATTAAAATGCCTCCATGTCCCGGTCGATCTGCCGGCAAGGTGGTTCCGCACGTGAATGGCGCGCCCTCTGCGGGATCCGGATCAAGGTTCAGGTGGGAATCGAGATCAATGTAATCAAACAGGGCGCCGATGGATGCACCGGCGGCAATGGATATTGAACTCTCGCCCATGCATCCGATCATCGTTTTCAATCCGAAAGCTCTGGCAGTGGCGACGATCCTCAAAGCCTCTGTTATTCCACCGCATTTCATGAGTTTTAAATTAACGCCGTCAACGCAATCCGCGAATCCCGGTATATCAGTTGAAAATCGGCAGCTTTCGTCCACAAAAACTGGAAGAGGGCGATTGGCGAAAAGATTCGGCAGCTGATCCTCCATGCCCGCTGGAAGCGGCTGCTCCACATATTCGCAACTCCTTTTTGCCAGCCAGTTCATCATTTGCCTGGCGTCATCAGGCGACCAGCCGCCATTGGCATCAACGCGCAGCGCAACATCGTTTTGATCGTCGCATGATTCAAGCACGGCATTGTACATGTCCATATCAACCTCAATGCCATCAGGAGACCCAAGCTTTATCTTTAGGGCCCTTGCTCCAAGGGAAAGCAGTTCGGGCACGCGCTCTCGAACGACTTCCGGTGGATTTATGCCAATGGTTACCGAACTTGGAGCCGCTTTGCGCGACAGGCCGAGCATTTCGCATAACGGCATGCCCGATCGCCTGGCCCTTAGATCCCATAAGGCCATGTCCAGTGCGGCAAGTGCGCACGGGGCGACCCCTTCATTAATCGCATTGGTCCAGTTTTGGTGAATGGAATCTTCAAGATGCCGGGTTTTGCAAAATTCACGCAGCATTTTTTCGCCGGCTTCAGCGGTTGCGGCGCCTTCGCTGGAACCGGGAGCCATCTCCCCAATGCCGAAAAATCCCTTGTCGGAAACGGTGACGAAAAGATTTTCACCTCCGGCAATCACGCCTCGGCTGATTCTCAGGGGATGTCGTTTCTTTAAATAGACTGTTTGGAATGTGATGTCAGGCATGGATTTTCAGATAGTCCCATCAAGAAACGCGGTTAGATTTCCGCCCAGAGCCGAAGAAACGTATCCGCCTTCCTGTATGATCGCCAACGGCAGATTGATTGCCTTAATCGCTTCGGCGATGCGGGCAAATCCCTCGGTTGTAACTGAAAGACCCTTGAACGGGTCGTCAATGTGGGCATCAAGCCCAAGCGAGATCACAATGACATCGCTGGCATTGTCGCCAATGCGCTCAAGCGCGTTGGCCAGCGCCTCCAGGTAATCATCGTCACCGGTCCCTCTTGGCAGGGGAATGTTGAGATTTGCACCTGTCCCGTCTCCTTCGCCGCGCTCATGGGAATGTCCCCAGAAAAACGGGTAAAAGCGCGCGGGGTCGGCATGGATGGATACGGTCAGAACATCGCTTCGACTATAGAATATGCCCTGAGTGCCATTGCCGTGATGAACATCCACATCAAGAATCGCGGGCTTAAGGCCGTGATCAAGCAATCGTTGCGCCGCAATGGCGGAATTGTTGAAGAAGCAGAAGCCGCCCGCGAGGTCGGCGAAAGCATGATGGCCGGGAGGTCGGGAAAGAGCATAGGAACGCGGCTCTCCATTTTTGACGGCGTCGGCGGCCGCTATGGCCGACTGAGCCGACCAATAGGCGGCCTTGTATGTATGTTTGGCTATGGGGCAGGCGGTGTCGGCTTGATGGTAGCCCGCTTGCCCGATAGCGGATTTTGGATAGCTGTCGGTTCTGTTTGCGGGATGAACATTCGGGATAACCTCATCGGATGACCCTTCAATTCTGCTCCATCGGGCATGTATGCTTTTCAGGAATGCAAGATATTCGGCCGTATGTATGGCGGCAATGGGAGCGAGACCGGCATCTGATGGCGATTCGAACTCGCAGGCCGAGTTTCTTGCGCCCGCCATTAGAATGTCTATGCGCCCGGGAACCTCCGGATTTGGCAGTTTCATGCCGTTGGCGATAAAGTAATTTGGCTTGTGCTCAATTTGCAGGTCGGAATAAAAAGCCTTCATTGCGGTTCTCCATATGAATGTTCAGGATCTTTCCGTTGTTTTTGATTGCCGTTTGAGGTTCCCGCAAAAGTAAATGAAACCGTGATTTTTTGCAAAATGCGATATGTCCCCGTAAATCGTCTGCATGATTTCGCAATTCATCCTAAATGTAAAATACCGGCATTGCCCATATGGTCAACAGCGGTCAAACCGGGCTCGATAACCATAGGCCATCGATAAAACAGCGCCAAAACGGTAAAAGCCAATATCCGGACAAACGTCCGGCATCCGTGCCGTGCGTTCCGAACCGGTCTGGAGCCTTGCGCGCGAGTGCGGCGGCAATCTCACTCGTTCGATTCCGGCATGTTTCCCCGGCTGTCAACACAGCCGTTTACCGTCCCACTGGCAAGAACCCCGAACCTGAATGCAGAGCACGAAAACCGGTTTTCCGGAATGACCGGGCCGCTGCAAGGCGCTATTGACTTTCGTTATGTGGCGGTTAAGTTTCATGAATGAAAACAAAAATCGACATGCAATAAAGGAGAGACCATGCGAACCTCATTTCTAGCCGCATTGGTTGTCGCCGCCGCGCTTCCGCTGCCCGTGGCGGCGGCAGGCAGTGACGACAACAGCCTGACCGTTGCCTTTGCGCGCGAGATGGACACGTTGAACCCCTATCTGAACACCACCCGTGAAGGCGTGATCCTTTCACGCCACGTTTGGGACGGTCTGGTGCATCGCGATCAGGAAACCGGTGACTATGTTGGCAATCTTGCGACCGGCTGGTCGTGGGTGGACGACACCACGCTGGAATTCACTTTGCGCGAAGGCGTGACCTTCCACAACGGCGAGCCATTCAATGCCGATGATGTGGTCTACACGATGAACTTCGTGGCCGACCCGGCGAACGGCGTAAACCCGCAGCGCAATGTCTCCTGGATCAGGGAGGCGGTCAAGATTGACGACAACACCGTGCGCATCATTACCGATGGCCCGTTCCCGGCGGCGCTGGAATTCCTGTCCGGCCCGGTCGTGATCCTGCCCGACACATATTTCGCCGAAGTGGGACCTGAAGGCATGGCCACCGCGCCAATCGGCACTGGTCCCTACAAGCTGACGGAAAACGTCCCCGGGGAAAGCCTGACACTGGAGCGTTTTGCCGACTATCACGCTAACGGTCCAAAGGGAACGGCTTCCATCGACAAGATCAGCTGGCGCACAATTCCGGACGCAAACACGCAAATGGCCGAAATGCTGTCTGGCGGCATGGACTGGATATGGCAGGTGCCATCGGACCAGGCGGAACGTCTGGCCTCCACGGGCCGGTATACTGTGGCCAACGAATCCACCATGCGGATCGGGTATATCTTCTTTGACGCGGGAGATCGGTATGGGGATACGCCTTTCGACGATGTGCGCGTCCGTCATGCCGTGTCCCACGCGATTAATCGTCAAGCCATCGTGGACAACCTGCTTAAAGGCGGATCTCAGGTGGTGCATTCGGCATGTTTCCCCAGCCAGTTCGGCTGTGACACGGACGTGACGCGCTATGAGTATGACCCCGAGAAAGCCATGGCCCTCCTTGCCGAGGCTGGCTACCCGAACGGGTTCGAAATCCCCTTTGTCGCCTACCGCAACCGTGATTACGCCGAGGCGATGATGTCGGATCTGGCCGCTGTGGGGATCACGCCAAAGCTGGACTACAAGAAATACGCTGCCACGCGCGATCAGATTCAGGCTGGAGAAGTGCCCTTGGCTTTCATGACCTGGGGATCCTATTCGATCAACGACATCTCGGCGATCACCTCGGTCTTCTTCAAAGGAGGGAAGGATGATTATGCGCGCGACCCCGAGGTTATTGCCGCACTGGATGAAGGCGACACCGTGACAGATCCCGAGGTCCGCAAAGCCGCATATTCCCGTGCGCTGAACAAGATCGCGGATGAATCCTACTGGTTGCCGCTGTTCTCATACAACACGAACTATGTGCACGATACCAACCTGAATTTCACTCCTACGCCGGATGAAATCCCAACCTTCTACGGGGCGTCCTGGAAATAGGTCCACCGGTCATCCCGAGGCAGGCCAGCCTGGCGCGCGGGCCTGCCACCTTCTTCCTTATTGAAAGTCAAACCGATGCCTCGCTTTCTACTCAAACGGTTGGGCCTGGCTGCTTTGGTCGCGTTCACCGTCTCTTTGATCAGTTTTTCTCTCCTCTTTCTCGCCGGGGATCCGGCGGTGGCACTGGCCGGCGAGGCGGCGACCGAAGAAGACATTCAGGCAATTCGCGCTCAGTATGGATTCGACAGGCCAATTGCGATCCAATACATGGCGTGGCTCTCGGGTGCCGTGGTGGGGGATTTTGGCGAGAGCTACTATTTCAAGACGCCGGTTATGGAGTTGATTGCCAGCAGGCTGCCAACCACGATGCAGCTTGGTTTGGCCGGCATTTGTTTTGCGCTTTTGCTTGCGGTGCCGCTCGGCGTCGCCGCGGCAATCCGACCCAATAGCCTGATTGACCGTTTTGCTCTGTTTGTATCCGTTGTCGGGCAGGCAATGCCCACCTTTTGGTTCAGCCTGATCCTGATCGTGATCTTTGCCGTGAACCTGGGATTTGTCCCGGTCTCTGGCACCGATACCTGGCGCCACTTCATCCTGCCCACCATCGTGCTTGGATACTTCGCGACGCCCGGCATCATGCGCCTGACGCGCGCGGGCATGCTGGAGGTGCTGCGCGCCGACTATATCCGCACCGCGCGGGCCAAAGGCCTGCATCCCGTCAAGGTGTTGTTCAAACATGCATTGCGCAACGCGGCGATCCCCGTGGTGGGCCTCGCAGCGGTGCAATTGGGCTTCATGCTGGGCGGCTCGATTGTGGTCGAAAGCATCTTTGCACTCAATGGCGCGGGCCTATTGGCCTTTGAATCAATCAACCGCAACGATTTCCCCGTGGTTCAGGCCCTGATCCTGATCTTTTCCATAATCTACGTTTTGCTGACGCTTTTGGCCGACCTGCTTAATGCCTGGCTGGATCCGCGCATTCGGGTGGCTTGACATGACTGGCATTGACAACGACATGATCATCGCGCCCTCTCCCGCGCAGCAAATGCGCCGCCGTGCGCTGCGCCACTGGGGTTTTCTGATTGGCGGGAGCTTGCTGGGACTGATCGTGCTGCTGGCGCTCATCGCGCCGCTCATCGCGCCCCATGATCCCTACGTGCAAGACCTGAGCCAACGCTTCCTGCGGCCCGTGTTCATGGGCGGCACCTGGGAATATCCCCTTGGCACCGACCACCTGGGTCGGGATTACCTCTCGCGGCTTCTCTATGGCGCGCGCATCTCGCTGACAATTGGTCTTGTAACGGCCATAATCTCAGGGCTGATCGGCACAACGCTGGGTGTGGCGGCGGGATACTTTGGCGGGCGAGTCGACACCATTGTGATGTTCATCATAACAGTGCGGCTTTCCATGCCCGTGGTTCTGGTTGCTCTTGCCGTCGTGGCGCTCTTCGGAGGTTCTCTGACCGTCGTGGTGCTTGTATTGGGTTTTCTGCTTTGGGACCAGTTTGCCGTTGTCATGCGAACCTCGACCCAGCAGATCCGCAGCCAGGACTACCTGATCTCGGCGCAAGCTCTGGGCTGCTCAACCACGCGGATCGTGATGACCGAGATCATGCCCAATGTGCTCAACAATCTAATTGTGATCATCACCCTGGAAATGGCCCATGCGATCATCCTTGAGGCGGCGCTGTCCTTTCTGGGACTGGGCGTGCAGCCGCCGCTGCCATCCTGGGGGCTGATGATTGCCGAAGGCAAGGACATGCTTTTCTTTGAACCCTTCCTGATCACCATCCCGGGCATTGCCCTGTTTGCGCTGATATTTTCAATCAATATGCTCGGTGACGGGGTGCGCGATGTCACCGCGCCTGAAAACCGGAACTAGGGAGAGACCCGTGGAACCGCTGCTCAGCGTCGAAAACCTGCGTGTCGAGATCCCGATTGGTGCCGGTTTGCTCAAGCCCGTGCGTGATATCTCCTTTGATCTGAAAAAGGGTGAAACGCTCTGCATCGTGGGCGAAAGCGGCTGCGGCAAGTCGCTTACCTCATTGGCCCTGATGGGACTCTTGCCCAGGGCGGCCAGACGGTCTGGCGACCGACTGCGTTTTGCCGGGCGGGATTTGCTGGGCCTGAAGGAACGGCAGATGGCGCGCCTGCGAGGTCAATCCATGTCCATGATCTTTCAGGAACCGATGACCTCGCTCAACCCCTCCTATGCGATTGGCAATCAGTTAACCGAAGGAATGATCCGCCATCAAGGCGTCAGCCGGGCCGAGGCAAGGGATCGTGCCATATTGCTGCTGGAAAAGGTTGGCATCACCGCCGCCGCCAGCCGCCTCGCCCAATTCCCGCATCAGCTTTCGGGCGGGTTGCGCCAACGGGTGATGATTGCCATGAGCCTGATGTGCGACCCGGAACTGATCATCGCTGATGAGCCGACCACGGCGCTGGACGTGACAATCCAGGCCAAGATTTTGGGGATGATGAAGGAATTGCAGGCCGAGTTCGGCATGGCGATGATTTTCATCACCCATGATCTGGGCGTTGTGGCCCGCATCGCCGACAAGATCGCGGTGATGTATGCTGGCACTTTCGTTGAAACCGGTACGGCGCATCAGATTTTCGATGCGCCCACGCATCCATACACCAAGGGCCTGCTCTCCTGCATCCCGGTGCCGGGAAAGACAAAGCGCGGATCACGGCTGGGGGCTGTTCCCGGTGTCGTGCCCTCGCTCGTTGGCGGCGTCCGGGGCTGCGGCTTTGCCTCTCGATGTCCCGTGCGGCAGGCCGCCTGCGGGAAAGAGCCCGCGCTGACTGATCGCGGTGCCGGCCATGCTTGCCGCTGCGTTATGGACAGTGACGCGTTGCGCAACATGGTATGGGAGGCGGCCTGATGACAGAGACCGGTATCGCGCTGGAGTTGTCGGGCGTGACCAAAACCTACCGAATTTCCCAGGGCCTGTTTGGCGGTTCCAAACCATTGCGCGCGCTGGACAACATAAGCCTGCAACTGCGCAAGGGGGAGGTGTTGGGACTCGTGGGCGAAAGCGGCTGCGGGAAATCAACGCTCGCCAAGGTGCTGCTTGGCCTGGAGCAACCAACCAACGGCGAAGTTCACGTCTATGGCCAACCCTTTGCCAGTCATGACCGAAAATGGATCGCCCGTCGCATCCAGCCGATTTTTCAGGATCCCTATTCATCGCTCAATCCTCGCAAAACCGTGCGAGAGATCATCACGCTTCCCCTGCGCGTGCATGATGTGGTTGAAAGCCGCGAGTGGGATAAAGAGGTCGGCGGCATGTTGGACCTTGTCGGCCTGCCGCAGCGCCTGATCGATGCCAGCCCCAGCCAGATGTCTGGCGGCCAGCGGCAGCGAGTGGCCATTGCGCGCGCGCTGATCATGCGGCCCAAGGTGGTGATTTGCGACGAGCCGACCTCGGCGCTGGATGTCTCGGTCCAGTCCCAGATACTGAACCTGTTGATGGATCTGCGGGACGAGTTGGGTCTGACCTATCTGTTTATCAGTCACAATCTGGCTGTGGTGGAGCATATCGCCAGCCGCGTGGCTGTTATGTATCTGGGTCGCGTGGTCGAGCAGGCCCCGGCAGACCGGATTTTCGATGCTCCGAAACATCCCTATGCCTCGGCGCTGCTCGACTCGATCCTGACGCCAGATCCCTCGCTTGGGGTGCCCGATGTGAATATGGACGGTAATTTTCCCAACCCGGTCGAGCCGCCGTCCGGCTGCACTTTCCATCCGCGCTGCCCCTCCGCCACGGCACTGTGCAGCCGGAAACGTCCAGAGCCCGTGGATCAGGATTCCGGCTTTGTGACGTGTCACCTTCACGATCCCGCACATCAAGGAGAAATGGCATGAGTCGCGCATTGTCCACGGGCCAGATCACCCGCAAACCCGCCGTTCACGGCGCGGGCGGGGTGGTTGTTTCGCAAAACCGCATAGCCTCGGAGATAGGCGCGCAGGTCCTGCGCGATGGCGGCAATGCCGTGGATGCGGCGGTGTCCATGTCCTTTGCGCTGGGCGTGGTCGAGCCGTGGATGAGCGGGATTGGAGGTGGCGGCTACATGATTCTGCGCCGCTCGGGGGATGCCGGCGGGCAGGTGGTCGATTTCGGGATGCGCAGTCCGGCGGGGCTTCGAGTGGATGACTACCCCGTTGTCGGTGGCGCATCGAACGATCTGTTCCCATGGCCGGTAGTGCGGGACAACGCAAATGTCTTCGGCGCGCGCGCGGTTGCCATTCCCGGCGTCGTGGCCGGTATGGGACTGGCTCACGACACCTTCTGCACGCGCCCCTGGGCCGAGTTGCTGGCTCCGGCCATAGCCGAGGCGCGGGCCGGGCTTCTCGTCGACTGGTATTGCCAGCTGGCGCTGGCTAGCGCCGCACCCCAACTTGCGCAATACCCCGGTTCGCGGGCGGCATTTCTGGATGCGAACGGTTTTCCAAAGGCGTCGGCCTGGACCGCTTTGAGCCAAACCCGATGCGACCTGTCTCCTCTCGCCGACACGCTGGAAGGTCTGGCGCAAGATGGCCCCGACTGCTTCTATCGCGGCGCGCTGGCCAAGCGGCTCGTGGAGGAGCTGAACGATCAGGGTGGACGCCACGGCCTTGAGGATTTCGCCAATTACCGGGCGCGGATCGTAACGGCCTCCGAGGTGGCCTATCGCGGGCACAAAGTGTTCAGCACCCCCGAACTCACGGCAGGCCCTACAATGGAAAATGTGCTGGATCTGCTATCGGATTGGCAACCCAGGGGCAACAGCCCCGATGCGGCGGCCTATATCGCCTATGACACGGCGATCCGCGCCGCCAATGCAGTCCGCCTGAGCGAAATGGGCGATGTGGCACAAGAGCCCGTCCCGAGCTGCACCACCCATTTCAACGTGGTGGATCGAGATGGGACGACCGTGTCCGTTACTCAAACGCTGCTGTCCATGTTCGGCTCGCGGCTGATGTTGCCGGACACGGGCGTTTTGATGAACAACGGCATCATGTGGTTTGACCCCGAACCGGGCAGACCCAATTCCATTGGACCTGCCAAACGGTGTCTTTCCAACATGGCGCCAACGCTTCTGGAACATCTTGACGGGCGGCGCATCGCGCTTGGAGGCTCGGGCGGGCGCAAGATCATGCCTGTGGTGGCCCAGCTTGCGTCCTTTCTTCTGGATTATGACATGGATCTGGAAACGGCCATGCATACCGCGCGGATCGACAGTTCCATGGCAGATGTGACAATCGCCGACGATGCCATGCACGAGACGATTCTGGCCGCGCTTGGCAAGGCGCTCCCCTCTCTGGTTTCCGCGCCGCGCACGGCCTATCCGTTAAATTTCGCCTGCCCGGGCATCGCGGAGTCCGGGCCATCTGGCGCGATGGCCGTGGCGGAGACCATGGCGCCCTGGGCCGAGGCCGTGGCGGAATGACTGCGGCCAGAGACGACGTGCTGGCCACCGTGGCCGCCTATTTCGAAGATGGCCGTTTCCAGGATGACCTGGCCGACTGGGTCTCCTACGAGACTGAAAGTCAAGATCCCGCACGGGCGCCAGAGTTGCGTCGATATCTCGAAACCGCCATCGCACCCCATCTGACGCGCATGGGTTTTGCCTGTGATATCCATCCCAACCCCGAGCCCAATGCCGGCCCTTTCCTTGTCGGCCAGCGGCATGAGGCGGACCACTTGCCGACCATCCTGACCTACGGCCATGGCGACGTGATCCGCGCTCAAACCGATCAATGGCGCGATGGCCTGAACCCGTTTCGTCTTGTCGAAGAGGATGACCGACTCTACGGTCGCGGCAGTGCCGACAACAAGGCGCAGCATCTGATCAATTTTGCCGCGATGGAGGCGGTGCTGGCCACGCGCGGCAAGCTTGGCTTCAACGTCAAGGTGCTGGTCGAGATGTCGGAAGAAATCGGTTCCCCGGGATTGCACGCCTTTTGCGCGGCTCAGGCGGATATCCTGGCGGCGGATGTGCTTATCGCCTCGGACGGGCCGCGCCTGGAGCCGGAGACGCCCTCGGTGTTCATGGGATCGCGAGGAGGGCTCAGCTTTGATCTGCTTGTTGAATTGCGTACCGGGGCGCATCATTCGGGAAATTGGGGCGGGCTTCTGGCCGATCCCGCGATGATACTGGCGCAGGCGCTTTCGACGATCACCGATGCGCGCGGGCAGATCCGCATCCGCGAGTGGCGACCCACCAGCCTTACCGACAATATTCGCGCCGCCTTGCGCGACCTGCCAATCGAAGGCGGCGAGGGCAAATTGATTGACCTGGATTGGGGAGAGGAAACTCTAACTCCCGCCGAACGCGTCTTTGGCTGGAACAGCTTTGCCGTCCTTGCCATGAAAAGCGGGATCCCCGAAGCGCCTGTAAACGCGATCTCGGATCGCGCCCGCGCAACATGCCAGCTACGCTACGTGGTTGGCACGGATGCGGGGGATATCTTGCCCGCGTTGCGCAGGCATCTGGACCGCGAGGGCTTTGGTCAGGTTCAGATTGTCGAAAACGAAGATGGATCTTTCGCCGCGACAAGGCTGAATCCCGATCACCCCTGGGTGGCACGCGTGGTGCAGTCGCTGGAACGAACCTCGGGCCGCGCACCCCATATCCTTCCCAACCTTGCCGGATCACTGCCAAATGACGCTTTTTCAGACATTCTGAACCTGCCTACAGTCTGGGTGCCGCACTCCTATCGCGGCTGCTCGCAACACGCGCCAGATGAACATGTGCTCAAAAGTACGTGCCATGACGCCCTTAGGATCATGGCCGGTCTCTTTTGGGATATTGGAGAGCCAAATGCATAAACCGGACCGGCCTTCAAATACCGGCATCGTATTTTGAGTCTGCCACTTTTGAAGGCTGATAAAAATGAAGCCATCTGCCGAACCAATCCAAACCCCGGCAATCAGATGAAGTGGCGTTTCACCAAACGCTCAAGATATCGTAGTGCCGCGTCTGAATTGCATTCTGTTCAAGCGATCCAGAATGCCTTTTCGAGATCGTCAAATTCGGAAGATGGGCCTTCAAACTTGTTTCTGCCAAGTTCGAGAACATACACGTAATCCGCGATTTTAAGCGCCTGGCGTATTTCCTGATCAACCAGCAATATTGTCAGCCCATCGATTTTTGCCAAATCCGCAAGCATCAGATAGACTTCTTCAGACAGCATTCTGGACAGACCGGCTGTGGGTTCGTCAACCAGAAGCATAATCGGTTCGGACATCAATGTGCGGCCAATTTCAACCATCCTCTGCTGGCCGCCGGACAATTCGCCGGTAATCTGCTTTCGCTTGTTGCGCAAAGCGGGAAATCGCTCGTAATTGGCTTCCATTTTTTCGCGAACCAGCCGTCTGTTTTCACGGAAGGTCCATCCTCCCAGTTCCAGGTTCTCCTCAACGGTCATGTCCTTGAACACGCCGGGCTGCTGGGGAACGTATGCCAATCCCTTGAGTATCTTCTCGTGGGTTGGAATCTTGAGTATGCTTTCGTCCTTGAGAAGAATATCCCCCTGGCTTGGAGCAAGAAAGCCAAAGGCCGCTTTCAGGGCGGTTGACTTGCCCACTCCGTTTGCGCCAAGTATCGCGGTAACCTGCCCTTGACGGGCCTTGACGTTCAAATCCGACAGGATGTTCAGATCGCGGTAGTACCCAACGGACAGATCCCGCATCTCGAGAACGGTGGAGGCCTCCGCTTTCATGCCGCCACCTCATCGCCATGAGACCCCAGATAGGCCTCGATTACCGCGGGATCGTTTTTAACGCTTTCAGGAGGTCCGTCCGCGATCAGATCGCCAAAATTCAAAACCAGAAGCCGCTGGCTTAGGGAGAAAATCGAATCCATCTGATGGCTAATGATTATTATCGCCTTGCCTTCCTCGTTAACCCTCTTGATGTAGGCGTGAATGACATCCATGAGCCTTGGATGCACACCGGCAAATGGCTCGTCCAGAATGACCACGTCCGGATCAAGCATCAGCAATCGGCCAAGTTCCAGGAGCTTTTGCTGACCGCCGGAAAGCGCCATGGCGAATTCGTTTCGAAGATGTTCAATGGTAAGAAATTCCAGAACGTCCATCGCCTTTTCTCGCAATTCGGAGCGGGAGCGAGCGTTGCCAAGCGCCAGTGAGGGGACATAGAGATTCTCGAGCACCGTCATGCGCCTGAATGATCTTGTGACCTGGAATGTGCGGCCAAGACCGGCACGGGCAACCTCGTATGGCGGAAGTTGATCAATCCTTTCCCCGTTTAGGTAGACCGTCCCGCTTGCGGGTTTAATCGCGCCGTCCAAAATGTTTGTTAGAGTGGTCTTGCCGGCTCCATTCGGCCCTATTAGCCCAATCAGTTCAGGGCCGTTCACTTCAAAGTTGACGCCCTTCAACACATGGTTGCCGCCAAATTTCTTGTGCAGATTTGAAATGCCGAGATGAATCACGATCCTGCGCCCCCGGCATCGATCTTGCGCTTTGCGATGGTTTCCTCGGCAATGCCCGACCGCCTGAAATGCGATATAAGCGGAGCGATAAGGCCGTTTCGGAAAAAGCGCAATGTGACCATCAGCAAAATGCCGAAAAACACAAGCCGCCATATTGTCATGTCGACCTCTATGCCACCTATCACAAAGCTGTTGCGCAGCAGTTCAAGCATAACCTGAAGGAAAATCGCTCCAATTGCCGCCGCGACGAAATTTTCCAGTCCGCCAATTACCGCCATGGCAACCACCAGGCTCATCTGCAAAAGGAACAGCATGTTGGGTGTTATGATTTGCACATAGTGCCCCTGAACCGCGCCCGCCGCCGCCGCCATCGAGCAGGTGATTGTAAATACAAGTACCTTGTAGCGGGTAATGTTGACGCCGAGCGCCGCGGCCGCGTCCTGATCTTCGCGCAACGCCCGAACAAAGAGCCCAAATTTTGATCGTGCAAGCCATGCCAGAATGCCAAGACACAATAGCAGCAGAGCAAGCATGGTGTAATATGGAGGAAGCTTGGCGGTGGGTCCAAAATAGTGGCCAAACAGAGTTACGCCTTCCGGATAGAGGGGTGGAAGTTCAAGTCCGGCCTGACCTCTCGTAATCTCTATTTCGGCGGATATCGCGGCTTTGAGTATTTCCGAAAACCCAAGTGTAAACAGGGCGAGATAGGCCGCGCGCAAGCGAAGTACAAGCATTCCAACCAAAAATCCGGCAAGCGCCCCCATTAGCGTGCCCAGGATGATTCCGAGAAGAACGGGCATTTTGGTGACTTTTACCGTTCCGTCCCAAACCTCCATTGCCTGGCGGAGGCAATCCTGGGTAAGCGTTGTGGAGGTAACGCCAATCGGATTGACGACAATCAGATACTGATCGAAAAATCCCCTTTCCCAGCAAATACCCGTGGGCTCCGGCGACAGATATATGTAATGGCACAGCAGTCCGGTCGTATAGGCGCCAATTGCCATGAAGCCCATGTGCCCGAAAGAGAACTGTCCGGCATAGCCGGTAAGCATTGACCAGCTGGCGGCCAGAATTGCGTAGAAGAAGCCGGTTATCATGATGTGCATGATGTAATCGTAATCCGGTCTTCCGTAGATTAGCGGGAACGCCAGCAGAAACAGCAGCAGGATTGCGCCGGCAATGTTCGGAATCCGCTTTCTCATGTCAGTGCTGCCCGTGCGTGCTGCTTGCGAAGCGGCGTCCAAACATGCCGGTTGGCCGCAGCAGCAAGGTGAGGGTGAGAACGATCATGCCGTAGGCGGGTATGTAGCTCGCCGCCTTTTGAGCGTCGGGAACGCATCCCGTTCCCGCCGCCTCGACAAGCCCCACCATAATGCCGCCAACAAAGGCGCCGGGCAGAGAGCCCAAACCTCCAAGAACCACAATTACAAACGAGCGCATGGCCGGAATCGCGCCAACCTGCGGGAGCCAGCTAAATGCCTGAACCAGAAGAGCGCCCGCCAGCGCGGCAATCATGCCGCCGAGCGCAAACGCAAGCATGTTCATTCTGTCGGGATTTATTCCCGCAATTGCCGCGGCCTCCCGGTCCTGGCTTACGGCTCGCAACGCTTTGCCTGTCCATGTGCGGTTAAGCAGATACAGCAACGATAAAAGCACAAGAATGCAGGTTGCGGCGGCAGTCAGTCGCGGTGACGATATGGACACCTGATCAAAAAGGGTCAAGGATCCCCCGCGCGTTTTTATCCATGCGGGATCCGCCCATTCAGGCCAGCTCCATCTTGGAAACGTCACGAAGCGTTTTGCCTTGACCGGATTTGCTCCCGCCAGCGCCTGAACAAAATATTGAAGTGTAAAGGCAAGGCCGAATGTGGCGAGGATTCCGTATTCAACAGGCCGGTCTATTTTTCCATGATACATTGGCGTAAGCATGAGCCGTTCAAATATCGCCCCTGTTGCGAAGGCGACAAAACACGCGCCCAGCACTCCGACAAGCGGGTTGATGCCCGGAAGCCAGACGGCGGTGATAAAATAGACCATCATGCCGCCAATCATGTAAAATTCGCCGTGCGCGAAGCTAACCACGCCAAGTATGGAGAATATCAGAGAAAGCCCGAGGGCCATAAATCCGTATATTATGCCGATTATCAATCCATTGACGAATTGCGATGCCACAAAACTGCCGGAAGTGACGCATATGTTTTCGGGATCGGCAAAGCTGAATGTCACCGCGACAATCAACACTGTCAGCAAGCCGAGACCTACTGATAGATGCCCCGACGTTTGCGGCGTTTTCGCCCATATTGCGGCAATGCCAATCGGCCCGAGAGAAGCTCCCGCCATGGCGCCGATGAAATTCGCGTTCGAGGTGTCAAGGTCGCGTGAAAGATAGCGGCGTCTTGTGATAATGCTTCCGGCGACCGCCCAAACAATCATCCAGCCAACAATACCCCAGAAAAGCGCGGGAAATTCCACTCTTGCCCCCTGTGGCTGCAGAGACCTTGCTCTTGCCGCCCTTGAATTGCCTCCCCGAACGCCCTCCCTGCTGGCCGCCCGGGGAAATATGTCGATTACTGGTTGACGTAAATCGCATCGCCCGTTTTGTAGGCGTCGGGCCAGACAATGGTCGCCTCCCCGGAATTTTCACCCTCTTCCTGATACTGAATGACGGTAAGCGCGACATCAGGCCACTGGTGCCACCACTCGTCTCCTCTGCCATCCTCGGAGGGATCCTTGCCGGAACCATATGGGAAATAGATTTTGCCCAAAGTTCCGTTGTGCTCGATTGCCTCCAATGCGCTTACCATGGCGTCTCCGTCTGTGGACCCCGCTTCATTGATTGCCTGCGCTATGATGGCGATTGAGTCGTAGGCTTCCATGGCGTAGCTTTCCACCGCCGCTTTTCCCGTACGCTCCTTGTACTTGGCCGCAAACGCCTTGCCTTCATCTGTAAACAGGTTTTCCGGAACGCCAATGCGCTGAACAAAGGCATAGAGACCGTCGGGCACATTTTCCCAATAGGCTTTTGACTCAAGCGATACCTGGCCCGCATGGAAAATTATATCCTGCGACCCGATGCCGGCGTCAGATGCCTGCTGCTGAAAATTGTAGCCCGCTTCGCCGGTCGCAAGCACGATAATCATGTCCGGGTTTTCGGCCTTTATCCTCTGTACAATGCCGGCATAGTCCTGAGTGCCTATGTCAACCGAAAAAGTGACCACTTCCCTGCCACCGGACTCGAGGCCTTTGGTGGTTTCCTCCGCCGCGGGAATGCCGTAGTCCGTGTTTTCGGTCAGAATGACAACCTTTTCAACATCGGGAATTTCCAGAGCGTGCTTCCAGATTGTGGATGACGCCCATGAAGAAAGCGGCGCAATGCGGAAAACGTATTTCTGCTTGTCGCCTGTAATGGTGTCATTCCATGTTTCGGCAAAAACGACTGGTACGCCGCGAGCGTCGGCAACATCTTTTGCCGCCACGCCAACGGAACTGTGATAACCGCCACCGACCGCGGCCACGCCGTCTTGCGTTATGAATTTCTCCATAAGCGCGGTACCTTTTTCAGGCAGTCCCTCCGTATCGCCAATCACAACGTCAATGTCGCAGCCTAGGACTCCACCAGCCGCATTTATATCCTCTTCCGCGATGAGCATCGCGTCGCGCATTGCCTCGCCGCCAACTACCGTGCCAGGTGCCGAAAGCGGGGCCATGCCACCGATTTTAATCGGGCAATCCGCCGCTTGGGCAATGCCGCCGGACAGGGCAAGGATACTCGCCGACACCAATAGTGAACGGCCAAATAAATTGATGTTCATTTATTCCCTCCATTTGCGGGTGACAGGCTGCACCCTCCATTTGAATTTCGCTTATGCCGCGAATTATTCGAGCCTACAGCACAAGTCATTGTCCGGCAAGCGAGATATTTTGCCATTTGCGTGACAATACGTTTGATTGAATTGCCAATGCGCTTTGTTTTGGACCTGCTGGCGGAATGGCAACTCGATTCGGATACCCAACCGCATTCGGGCGGACAGGTTTCGGATACAAGTCCCGGGGTTTTGATGTATGCGGCAATTCCCGCCAATTTTTTCATTAAATTATTTAAGGGTTGCAATGATTTCCAAAAATCTTTTTGCGGACTTTTTGTCTGGCCTTTTGGGGATTTTTAGACTCATGAAGCAAGAAAATCATTTAATTTCATATTTTTGATGGAAAAATGCATGGTTTGCGAAAAGCGAAACCTGGCGAGAATGACCGTGATGCATATGTTTGCGGTTGATTACCGTGGATGGTTGGCCGATAATAAACCTGGATCACGTCCTCCGGAGCAGACATCTGATTGAAGGGTAGGGATACGGCATGGAATTTGTAAACTTTCAGAATGTGCGGGATATAGAGAACGAGATGTCATGGGACGAGCGGGAAAAGCCCAAAACCATTTATGGAATGATTAAGGAAACCGCGCGCGCCAATCCAAGCGGTTCCGCAATCAGTTACCAGTTGCTCTCCGGCCCAAAAGACAAGGCGGAAACCCTCACATGGCAGGAGTTTCACGCGGGCATATGTCAGGCGGCGAACCTGTTTAGGAGGCTGGGCGTTAAAGAGGGGGATGTGGTGGCCATGGTGCTGCCGAACTGCATTGAAACCGCCACCGCCATTTTTGGCGGGATGATCGCCGGAATTGCCGCTCCGGTAAATCCTCTGCTTGAAGCCGGTCAGATAGCGGCAATATTGCGCGAAACCGGCGCAAAAGTCGTTGTTACGCTCATGTCGTTTCCAAAAACGGACATTGCGCAAAAAGTCTCTGATGCGCTGCTGGACGCGCCTGATGTTCAAACCGTGCTGGAAATTGATCTGAATCGCTATCTCTCGCCACCCAAAAAATGGATTGTTCCACTCGTTCGCCCAAAGAATCCGGTAGGGCACAAGGCGAAAGTACTTGATTACGTTGAGGAAACTTCAAGGCAAAATTCGTCACTTGATTTCGAGGACGCCAAAGGGGATCGCGTGGGGGTGTGTTTTCACACGGGCGGCACAACCGGCATGCCAAAAGTTGTGCAGAACAGGTACTCCGGTTTGATATACAACGGTTGGCTTGGGGAGAATTTGCTGCCGATAACCGAAAACGAGACCATCATGTGTCCTCTGCCGCTCTTCCATACCTTTGCCGCGAGCATAGTCATGATGCTTTCTTTCAAGGCTGGACTGCATGTCGTGTTTCCAACTCCGGCGGGCTACCGAGGCGATGGCGTGTTCGACAACTTCTGGAAATTGTGCGAACGCTGGAAGGCCACCTTTGTGATGACGGTGCCAACGGCCGTGTCCCAGAAAATGCAGAGACCCGTGAATGCGGATATATCAACGGTAAAAAACGCGTTTTCCGGTTCCGCGCCCATGCCACTTGAGTTGTTTAACCGATTTGGGAATTCCACTGGCATGACTGTCATTGAAGGCTATGGTCTGACGGAGGTTACGGGTCTGGTTTCATGCAATCCGCCCACAGGTGAGAAAAAAGTGGGATCGGTTGGATTTTCCATGCCATACACGGATGTGCGCATTTACAATGAAACGCCTGATGGTCCGGTGGAGTGCGCAGCGGACGAAATTGGAGAGATATGCATTGCAAGTCCCGGCGTATATGATGGAAACACCTACACAGATCCAGACAAAAACGTTAATCTCTTTTATTTTGGCAAGTATCTTCGCACCGGTGATTTGGGCCGAATTGACGCGGATGGCTATCTCTGGATCACCGGTCGGATAAAGGATCTTATAATTCGCGGCGGCCATAACATTGATCCGGCGATTGTTGAAGACGCGCTAATGGCGAATGACAATGTTGCCGTGGCGGCGGCAATAGGCCAGCCCGACAATCATGCGGGAGAGGTTCCGTGCGCTTACGTGGAACTTGTTGAAGGCAGCAACGCCTCTTCCGAGGGACTGATGGAATTTTGCCAGGGAAACATACCCGAACGCGCCGCAATTCCCAGACATCTTGAAATCATGGATGAATTGCCAAAAACCGCTGTAGGCAAGGTGTTCAAGCCCGATCTGCGAAAAATGGCGATAACGAGAATATATGACGAGGCTTTGCGCGGCGCCTCGGTCAATGCGAGGGTGGCAGAGGTGGTTGACACCAAAAAGCATGGAATGGTCGCCATGCTGGAGAAAACCGGCAACATAGAGGACCGCGAAGTGGCAAATGCTCTTGGCGGATTTACGAGACCTTGGGAGTGGGCGGGCAACCAATAATCAAAGCGACTTCCGGGGCTTTGATGGCAAATGCAACTTGTGTGCCGCCTTGTAGTTTGCGCAACCACACCGGGCACATGGCACGGTGCGTTTTTTCACTCTCCCCTCAATCGCTGTAGTGGCGTCGGCAGACTGGAATTGTTGATGCAGGGTTTCATCAATTCCCCCGCGGTTTGACGAGGTCGGAACGCGCTGATTTGCATTTTACGGCCGCGAAAATCACGGTTGGCCATGCAGGTTCCTTCCGGCGAAGTCGAACCGGAGTGGTTGGTAAACGCCAGGCGGCGGGTTGCGAAAACCTCCCGCTTTGTCAGGCCATGTCCTTGTAGCTTATTTGCGTCTGATTGTTTCCAAGCTTTTCCCGATGAACCATCAGACGGTTAATCGCGCCGATATATGCTCTCGTGGATGCAACAACGGTATCCGTATCGGATGACTGACCAGTGGCAATCATCCCGTTATCTTCAAGACGGACCGATACCGTGGCTTGCGCATCGGTTCCCTCGGTTACGGCGTTTACCTGATAAAGCGCAAGAATTGCCGAGCAGGGGTGTATATCTCGCACAGCCTTGAACGCGGCGTCAACGGGACCGTCCCCAGTCTGTGACGCGGATTTGTCAACGCCGTCCACGGATAACACGATTTTGGCATTGGCCGGACCGGCAGTGCCGCATCTGACCCTCAGTGACTTCAGGGCAAGTCTGTCCTTTGCCGACGAATCCTCAAAAGTTGTCACAAGCGCTATCAGGTCGTCATCATAGACTTCCTTCTTGCGGTCGGCGAGTTCCTTGAAACGAACAAACACGTCGTTGAGCTGGTTGTCGGCCAGCGCAATTCCGAGATCCTTCAACTTTGAACGCAATGCCGCGCGTCCGGAATGCTTGCCCATTACAATGCTTGTCTCCGAGAGACCGACATCCTCGGGCCTCATGATCTCAAATGTTTCAGCGTTTTTAAGCATTCCATCCTGATGTATTCCCGATTCATGGGCAAAGGCGTTTTTTCCGACAATTGCCTTGTTTGGCTGCACCTGAAATCCGCTCACGGTGGAAACCCGGCGGCTGACATGCATAAGTTTGGTCGCGTCGATTTCAGTATAGTAGGGCATTATGTCTCCACGGACCTTCATTGCCATGACCACTTCCTCAAGGGCCGTGTTTCCGGCGCGTTCGCCAAGTCCGTTTATCGTGCATTCAATCTGCCGCGCACCTCCCGCGACCGCGGCAAGCGCATTTGCCGTGGCCATGCCAAGGTCGTTGTGGCAATGAGTGGCAAACACCACTTCATCGGCCCCCGGCACCATGGATATAAGCTTTCCAATTAAATCGGAACTTTCGACTGGAGCGGTATAGCCAACTGTATCCGGTATGTTAATTGTGGTGGCGCCAGCCCTTATCGCGATTTCCACGACGCGAACGAGATAGTTCCATTCCGTTCGTGTTGCATCCATTGGCGACCATTGGACATTGTCGCAGAGATTGCGCGCATGCGCGACTGTTTCGAATATTCGCTCCGCCATTTCGTTCATTGTCAGATTTGGAATGGCGCGGTGAAGAGGCGACGTACCGATAAATGTGTGTATTCGAGGACGCCTGGCATGCTTGACGGCTTCCCAGCACCTGTCAATATCTTTCAGGTTGGCTCTTGCCAGACCGCAGACAACGGCGTTTTGCGTGTTCTTGGCTATATCGGAAACGGCATTGAAATCACCATCCGACGCGATTGGGAAACCCGCCTCGATGATGTCCACGCCCATGCTGTCGAGAAGTCCCGCGATTTCCAGCTTTTCCTCATGTGTCATTGTCGCGCCCGGCGATTGCTCTCCATCGCGCAGCGTCGTGTCGAATATCATTACGCGGTCTTTTGGATTGCTGTTCATGATCCCTGTTCCCGTTAAATTTCGACAGTGGCAAAGTCGTTCCCGCCACCACCGCAAATCCTGAATTTTATCGATGCCTCATGCGCGTCTTGACTAATAATCGCAAGATCACAGGTCGTGATTGATTCACCTGTGATAGATGTCCGATTTGGATGGGGGTCAAGTGGTGATCCGTCTCGAGAGCGAGAGGCATGTTTTATGGAATGTGAATGTTTTGGCATTTCCCTGTTCCCAAGCTTTCCGATGATGCGATGCAGCCAGTGGAAAACCTCCGAGCGCATGCACCGCTTTAGGTGCGCTCAGAGGCGGCTTAGGAATAGAAGGACATGACAGGATGCGTCCGCTTCGTGTCGTGAAATCAATTTATATGTGTCATGTCCGATCATGTATGGCAGTATATTCCCTGATATTTGCAATGAAAACCCCAAAATTTTGGATAGGTTTCGCATATTGCCGCTTTGGCATCTGAATTGCCTCAAGCCGAATGAAGCGCAAACTGCCAATTAATGGAGGCTTGCAAGACGGATTTGCCCACAGGGAAAAACGGCTCAATACGGGACAATTTCCAGCGGCCATTCATTTTTTTTCCGACTCGCGCCAGCGATTTGCTATGGGATAGCGGCGGTCCAGCCAAAAGGCCTTCTCGCTCAAACGCGTGCCGGGGGCGGACTGAAATCGCTTGTACTCGGCCGTATAAACCAGATGTTCAATTCTCTCGGCATCTGCTCTCGCGTAGCCGGCTTCAATGCAATCGGATATCGCCCCGTCATTGTCGACAAGAATTTCCAAAATCCCGTCCAGAACGGGATAGTCCGGCAGAGAATCGCTGTCCTTTTGATTTTCCCGCAATTCAGCCGTAGGCGGTTTAACGATTACGTTGTCGGGAATGACTTCTCCCTGCATCCCCTTCATCCAGTCTCGATATGTCGAGTTGCGCCACCTGCATATTTCGAATACGCGCGTTTTATACAAATCCTTGATCGGGTTGTAGCCGCCCGCCATGTCACCATAGATGGTGGAATAGCCAACCGCGACTTCAGACTTGTTGCCTGTTGCAAGCAGCATTTCGTCGTGATGGTTGCTCAAGGCCATGAGAAGCAGGCCGCGAAGTCGCGATTGAACGTTTTCGTCAGTGGTGCCTGAGGGTGTGTCGCCAATTAGCGCGGAAAGCATTTTCGTTATAGCCCGATGACCGGGCGAAATGGGGAGCACTTCATGCCTGCAACCAAGATTTTCCGCAGTTTGCCTGGCGTCTTCAAGCGATGAGCGCGAGGTGTATTTTGATGGCAGCATAATGCATCGGACATTTTTCGGTCCAAGCGCGTCTACCGCAATCGCGGCAACTGTCGCGCTGTCTATGCCGCCGGAAAGCCCGAGCAGAACTTTTTGATATCCGGTCTTGCATGTGTAGTCGCGCAATGCGAGCACCATGGCCTTGTAGTCCTGTTCGAGATCGTCGGGGATGCTGGTCAGGATTCCCGGTTCTATTCGCCATCCGCCATCTGTGCGGGAAAGATCGACATGCTCGATGGCCTCCTCCATTAGCGGCATCTGAACGGCAAGAACTCCACCCGGGTTGATGGCAAATGAGCCGCCGTCAAACACCTGATCATCCTGACCGCCGACCAGGTTGAGATAAATCAGTGAAAGGCCTGTTTCCACAACCCGGGAAACCATCTTGTTGATTCTGATGTCCATCTTGTTGCGAAAATAGGGCGAGCCGTTTGGGACAATCAGGAATTCCGCACCCGTTTCGGCAAGTGTTTCGGGTACATCCTCATACCATGCATCTTCGCAAATCGGAGATCCAATGCGAACATTGTCAATGGAATAGGGGCCGCCAATAGGCGCTGTGTCGTAAAGGCGAACTTCATCGAAAACCATTTCGTTTGGCAGGTGATGCTTGAAAACCCGCGCGGTGACGCGGCCGCCCTTTAAGATGCAATATGAGTTGTGGAAATTCCCGTCATTGATTGTCGGCGCACCAATGGCGAGAGCAGGCCCGTCCGCGCATTCTACCGCGAGTTTTTCAATCATGGCAATTGCGGACTTGTGAAACGCGGGCTTCATCACGAGATCCTGGGTGTTGTACCCGGTTATGAACATTTCAGGAAGCGCAACAAGGTTTGAACCCGCATCTTTACCCGATCTCCATGCGTGTTTGGCAAGTCTGGCATTGGATTCGAGATCGCCCACGGTTGGATTCAATTGCGCGAGCGTCAAGCGAAAGCGGTCGATCATCTGCATACTCATATGGTTTTCAGAACTGCAAATAGCGGGTATCGGGCGCAAGTGAAAGTTGATTATTGCTACTTTTCTTGAAAGGTGAGCCAATCTGCATTAAATTTCAAACAGTGAATTAAAAACTGATATGCAAACTTGCAGGATTGAATATGCGAAAAGCGTATGCCAAAGCAATGGCACTTGTCTTTTTAATCGGACTAGCCGCAACTGCGGCAACCGCTCAAGAAGTGCTTAACAAGACATATGAAGATGGGAGCACCTACGAAGGCACCTTTAAAAACGGATGGCAGCACGGCACTGGCACCTACAGGCTTCCAAACGGGTATGAATACACCGGTGAATGGTTTGAGGGTGAAATAAGAGGCCAGGGTCAGGCAACTTATCCCAATGGTTCCGTCTACTCGGGCCAGTTCCACAAGGGAAAGCCCCACGGATACGGAAAAATTGCCTATCCTGATGGCGGAGCATACGAGGGCGGCTGGTTGGATGGCGTCATCTCTGGCGACGGCATTGCAAACTACGCCAACAACTCGACATACGAGGGTGGTTTTCTGAATGCGCGCCATCACGGCAAAGGTAGGCTGGAAAGCGATGACGGCTATATATATCTGGGGGATTGGTTAAACGGGGTCAAGCATGGCAATGCCGAAATCACCTATGCGGACGGATCCGTTTATTCAGGTCAAATGGAGCGCGGTGTGCGTCATGGAAAAGGTACGCTTACACGGCCTGACGGCATGTCCTACATCGGCGAGTGGCTTGATGGCGAGATAAACGGCCAGGGCGAGCTTACACACCCGAATGGCGATGTTTATGCAGGCAGTCTAGTCAGGGGAAAGCGTGAAGGCGCGGGCAACGTAACCTATGGCAAT
Source organism: Roseovarius sp. (assembly GCA_026709325.1). Classification (GTDB taxonomy): domain Bacteria; phylum Pseudomonadota; class Alphaproteobacteria; order Rhodobacterales; family Rhodobacteraceae; genus JAPOTF01. The sequence goes on along the minus strand of JAPOTF010000031.1, from coordinate 1,396 downwards.
GGCGAAACCTATTCAGGTGAATTTCTCGACGACAAACGCCACGGTAAGGGAGTTTTCATCGGAAATGGCGGGTTGACATATGATGGGCAATGGCATGAGGGAAACATGTCGGGTAATGGAACTCTGACATATCAGGATGGCTCGCTTTATGTCGGCGGGTTCCTTGATGGAAATCCTCATGGGGTCGGAAAAATCACATATGCAAACAACATGGTTTACGAGGGGGAGTGGAAGGACGGAGTGATAAACGGTCAAGGCAAGGCGCTTTATCCAAATGGCCATGTATATGAAGGCGAATTTTTCAACAATGCCATTCACGGTTACGGTGTCATGAATGGACCAGATGGCTACCGCTACGAGGGCGAGTGGAAGAATGGCGTGCGACATGGAAATGGCCGCACCAATTATGTTGACGGTTCCGTATACCAGGGAGAATTTCTCAATGGTCAGCGTTCCGGGCACGGCAGAATAGAACTTAAAAACGGCTACACCTACGAGGGAGCGTGGCTCAGCGGCAAAATAGAGGGTTTTGGCGTGGCAATTTATTCAAATGGCGACGTTTATATGGGCATGTTTAAAGACGGAAAGAGGAATGGGGCCGGCCAGATGGTGTATTCCAGCGGGAAAGAGATTGATGGCGAATGGCTTGACGGAGTTTTTCAGGAAATGGCAAAAAACGGCGATCAAATCAAAACAATGGAACAGTATGGGCAATCGACTGTCGACGACGATGCAACATCGCAATAAATCTAACTGATTACGAAGCAAACATGCGTAAAGTGGGAGAAAAGCTTGCGCGCCAAGACGGTGTAGTAGTTGTTGCATTGAATGCGGCTAATAAGCCTGTTCAGATCATCTCACAAAAGTTCATCCAAACTACCATAAAGTCATTAAATCTGAACGGTGCTCCCTTGTTTGGTCCGAGCAAGTACCCCGCACTGCACCAACCCGCTCCGCCACTGTTTCGACATCCCTGGCAGGTGAACGCCAGTCGAATCCTGACATGATGATGATATATAGCACTGTAAAAAACCTAACCTGACAGTACAATAATTTCGCCTGGTGCTCTGTTCAAAACAAAAAATTCCATTTTTCCGGAAGCGTGGCATTGTTCTCCCGCCACCGCTGGGAGCGGCCGGCAAAACGGGAGAGAGGCGGACGGGCGGGAAATCGGGCTTTCGGACGGGTGGCGCGGGCGCCTCGAACAGGTCGCGGGCCATCCGCGGAGTCTCCGGAAGCACGCCTGGCGGGCGCGCATCGTCCCTGGGCTCGACTCGGGCCTCGGTCTGATGGAGACGATTCGGCGGACGGGCATGTCGAAGCCGACGGTGTGGCGCTGGTGGGACCGCTTTCTCGCGGAGGGCGTCGACGGTCTTCTTCGGGACGCCACGCGCCC